>CAJKQZ010000001.1 GCA_905202115.1 uncultured Prevotellaceae bacterium
ATCTCAGACATATTTTTTGCTACATATACACATGCTGATTTTCAAGTGCTTGGCGAGTGACCGTTTTTGTCTGCAAAACCACGTGAATTTCCGGTATTTTTATTAAAGGTGTCTATGAAACTGTTCAATACTATAAAAAATGTGACTTTGTGAGTATGGATATTCATTCAACTTAAACCTCAATGCAAACAGCTTGAATTTATCCAGAAATTCGTTCTAAAAACCGATACAAGGTTTTGGAACGAAAAATGATTTCGGTATTAAAAATACATGTATATATACGTCTCCTATAGTTTTTCGTATATTGAAAATAAATTCAGTTTTAAATTGTATACATAAAAAATACTTAGTACTTTTGAACTCAATGTTTGGTACGAAATAAATAGACAATAGGATGTATTATTTAAAACTTCCGCAGATTGGTACACAGAAGTTGTCGTTCTATCTTGCAACAGAGGAATATGCTGCAAGATATCTGGAGCCGGACCCTATATTCTTTTATTGGCAGGTTGAGCCGAGTGTGATAATCGGACGGAACCAAAACATTGATAAAGAAGTTAATCTTGATTATTGCAGGGAGCAGGGGATAAATGTTTTTCGTCGTAAAAGCGGTGGCGGATGTGTATATGCCGACAAGAGCAATGTCATGCTCGCATATATAGCCAAAGGAGAAGATGTGCAGCTTACATATTCTAATTATACAACTTTGGTGGTTAGTGCATTGAAACGAATGGGCTTTAATGTGCAGGCAACGGGACGGAACGACATAGTGGTGGACGGAGGAAAGGTTAGCGGTTCCGCTTTCTATCATCTTCCTGGACGAAATATCGTTCATGGAACTTTGCTTTACGATACAAATATGCGGAACATGGTGGCAAGCATTACTCCGTCGAATGAAAAGCTTGTGGCAAAAGGTGTGGAAAGTGTCAGAAGTAGGATTAACTTGCTGAAAGATTATACCGCTCTCACGCTTGATGAGATAAAGGATAATTTGCGCACAATGCTGTGCTGCGATATCATATCGCTCGGCGATGACGACTTGGAAAGAATCCGCGAGATTGAAAAATCCTATGTGTCCGAAAGCTTTATTTATGGCAAAAGCAAGGCGTGGAATCACGTGCGTAGAAGTCGTATAGAAAATTGTGGTGACGTAGAAGTACGTTTGCGCATAGTGCAAGGAAAAATCGAGGCTGCGGAACTGGCGGGAGATTATTTCCTGCTTCGCGATACGGACGAGGAACTGTCTAAAGCCATGCTGGGAGCCGAACTTGAAGAAAGTTCGCTTTTGTCCTGTTTTGAAAAATTTCCTCCCGAACAGTGTGTCAGAGGATTGAAAACAAAAGATTTAATAAGACTTATTCTTAGCTGATAATAAAATATATTAACCATAATAACAGATAAAACAATAAAAATACCATGAATGTTTCTGATCAAACGGCAAACAAAAAAACCTGCCTTTACGACCGTCATGTGGAGTTAGGGGCAAAGATAAGTCCTTTCGGGGGCTTCGACATGCCTATCCAATATAGCGATATTATTACAGAGCATAATGCCGTGCGCAATGATTGCGGAGTGTTCGATGTGTCGCACATGGGAGAAGTTTCGGTAAAGGGGCCCGACGCCGAACGGTATGTGCAGCATATATTTACAAATGACATAGAGAATGCGCCAATAGGTAAGATATATTACGGGATAATGCTCTATCCCGACGGAGGAGCCGTGGATGATTTGCTCGTTTATAAAATGGGAGAACAAGACTTCTTTCTTGTCATAAATGCAGCAAACATAGATAAGGATCTTGCCTGGATGCACGAAAACTCAAAAGGTTTCGATGTCGAGATAAACGATTTGAGCGGTTACTACGGGCAATTGGCCGTGCAAGGACCTAACTCCGAACATGTGGTGGAAAATGTGTTGCAACTTGATGTAAAGGATTTGGCTTTCTATACATTTAAGACCATTGAAACAGACGGACAATGTATAATAGTAAGCCGCACCGGCTATACAGGTGAAGACGGCTTTGAAATATATGGCAACCACTCATATATCGTAAAGTCGTGGGATAAACTTATTTCCAGCAAACAAGTCTTGCCTTGCGGGCTTGGAGCAAGAGATACATTGCGTTTTGAAGTAGGGCTCCCGCTTTACGGTCAGGAATTGAGCAAAGAAATTTCTCCGATAGAGGCGGGATTGGGCATATTCGTTAAAACAGAAAAGCCCGATTTCATCGGCAAAGAAGCAATGATCAAGCAAAAATCCGAAGGCACACCATATAAAGTGGTCGGTATTGAACTTGATGATAAGGCAATTCCCCGTCATGGGTATGAGGTGGAATGCGACGGAAAGGTCGTAGGTACTGTAACTACGGGATATAATTCTATATCTACAGGCAAAAGTGTTGCTATGGCATTGGTGGAGACTTCTTATTCACGACAAGGAACTCGATTGGACGTGAAAATTCATCGGAAGTTGCACTCCGCTGTTGTTACAAAGAAAAGATTCTATGAAAAGAAATATAAAAAATAAAAATTTACAACTATGGCAAATGTATTGAATGACTGCTTATATGCAAAGTCGCACGAATTTGTTCGCGTTGAAGGCGAATATGCTTATGTCGGTATAACCGATTATGCACAACAGCAACTGGGCAACGTTGTTTATGTGGATATGCCCGAAGTTGGTGATGATGTTACGGCTAATGAAGAGTTCGGAGCCGTAGAAAGCGTCAAGGCCGCAAGCGACTTGATATCGCCTGTTAGCGGAACAGTAGAGGAGGTAAACGAAGAGCTGGAAGACGACCCTGGTATTATAAATGCCGACGCTTTTAAGAACTGGATTATAAAAGTGAAACTTTCCGATAAATCAGAACTCGAGAAATTGCTTAATGCCGAGCAATATCAAGAGATTTGTAAATAAAAAAGATAATTATGAGCCAAAAATATTTGCCTCATACAGAAAGCGATTTATCGGAAATGCTTTCAGTCACTGGCGTAAGTTCATTGCAGAATTTATATGATGACATTCCCGATAATCTTAAATTGAAAGGCGATTATGATTTGCCTTCTGCAATGTCGGAATTGGAAATACGTAAGACATTTGCTTCGCTTGCAGAGAAAAATAAGGTACTTACATGTTTTGCCGGAGGTGGAGTATATGATCATTATATACCTGCCGTTTCAGATTACATAGTTTCCCGCTCGGAATTTCTTACCTGCTATACGCCTTACCAGGCGGAAATATCGCAGGGAACCTTGCAATATATTTTCGAGTATCAAACGATGATGGTTGCGCTTACCGGATTGGAAATTTCAAATGCAAGCTTGTACGACGGAGCCACAGCTGCAGCAGAAGCAATGATGACAGCCATTGCTGTTACCAAGAAAAAGTCACGGGTTTTGTTATCTGCAACTCTGAATCCGAGGGTCATCAAAGTGGTTGAAACGTATGCAAAATTTAATGGTGTTAAGCTAACTGTCATTCCCGAGAGCGACGGAGTTACAGACCTCGAAGCCATGCGCGTAGAGTTAGCTGTGGGCGATGTGGCTGGAGTTATATTGCCGGAGCCTAATTACTATGGGATTGTTGAGGACTTTACAGGCGTTGCCGACGATATTCATGCAGCAAAAGCTGTTATGATTGTGCATTGCGTGCCTTCGGATTTGGCTTATCTTAAAACTCCTGGAGAGTGGGGAGCTGATATAGCCGTAGGCAGCGGGCAGTCATTGGGCTTATCTATGTCTTATGGTGGTCCATACGTAGGTTTTTTCTGTGCTCGAAAGAGTATTTTAAGAAAAATGCCAGGAAGAATCGTCGGAGCTACGGTTGACTCTAAAGGACGTCGTGCGTTTTGTCTTACAATGCAAACCCGCGAGCAGCATATCCGTAGAGAAAAAGCGACTTCTAACATTTGTTCTAATCAAGGAGTAATGACGCTGTATATAGCGATATATCTTTCGCTTATGGGTAAAAGAGGATTGCAAGAAGCCGCAGCGATTTCTTATTCTGGTGCACATTATCTGTATAAGGCTCTTATGGATAGTGGGAAATTTAAACAGGTTTATAGCGCTCCTTTCTTTAATGAATTTTGTCTTGAAGCGAAGTTCGATTTAAATGAATGGGAACGCATTTGTACCGAGAACGGAATTATGGGAGGAATAAGAATAGATAATACGAATCGATTATTATTCGCCGTTACAGAAGTAAATACAAAAGAAGATATGGATAAACTCGTATCTTTAACGAATTTGTTATAGAATAGTTGCGTTATGAATAATAAATATTATGGCAAATTGATTTTTGAATTGTCACATCCGGGACGTATTGGCTATTCACTGCCAAATAATGGAGCGGAAAAATATTCTGTTAAAGAATTAGATGAAAATTTGATAAGGAAAGAGGATTTGTCGTTGCCCGAAGTAGATGAGCTTACTGTTGTGAGACATTATACAAATATGAGCAACAATAATTTTGGCGTAGATACCGGTTTTTATCCATTGGGAAGTTGTACAATGAAGTACAATCCCAAAATAAATGAAGAAGTTTGCCGGATTCCTCAATTTGCAAAACTTCATCCGCTTCAGCCGGAAAATACAGTTCAAGGAGCATTGGAAATATATTATGAACTCCAGTCCGCCCTTTCTCGTATTTGTGGAATGGAGGAATTTACTCTTAATCCTTTTGCCGGGGCTCATGGAGAATTGACGGGCTTAATGATAATAAGGGAATATCATATTAGCCGAAATGATAATAAACGTACAAAAATAATAGTTCCTGATTCTGCTCACGGCACAAATCCTGCGTCGGCTGCACGTTGCGGCCTTCAAGTTATAGAGGTAAAAAGCAAAGAAGATGGCAGAATTGACGTTGAAGAATTGAAAAACCTTTTAGGAGATGATATAGCGGGAATGATGATGACTAATCCTAATACTTTGGGGCTTTTTGAATATGATATACCTGAAATCGCAAAGTTGATTCATGGTTCAGGAGGCTTGATGCAAATCTTAATCCGCTGCTCGGTGCTTGTCGTCCTGGAGATATGGGTTTTGACGTAATGCACTTGAATTTACATAAGACATTTTCTACCCCTCACGGTGGAGGGGGCCCCGGCGCCGGTCCTGTCGGCGTTCGTAAAGGTTTGGAACAGTTTTTACCTAACCCTAAAGTTGTAAAAGGAAAAGATAATGAGTATGAAATTGTATGTTCCGAAAAAGCAATAGGTAGTATTTCTGAGCAACTCGGCAATTATGCTGTTTTGTTACGTGCATACTCATATATACTTACAATGGGCAAAGAAAATTTGAAACAAATAGGTCCGTTATCCGTCCTGAACGCTATGTATGTTAGAGAAAAGCTTAGAGGCAAATACGAATTACCTATAAATTCTCTTTGTAAGCATGAGTTCGTTTTCAATGGATTAAAGGATAAGTCTACAGGAGTTACGACTCTTGATATAGCAAAACGATTATTGGATTATGGATTTCATGCACCTACTATCTATTTCCCATTGTTGTTTCATGAAGCTATAATGATAGAGCCTACAGAGAGCGAATGTAAAGAAACGTTAGACGAGTTCATAGAAACGATGCTGTTAATAGCAGACGAAGCGGTTAATAACCCTGAATTAGTTAAGACAGCTCCTCATAATACTCCTATTTCTCGTTTAGATGAAGTGAAGGCAGCCCGTGAACCGCAACTTACATACAAAGAATTAAATGAAGCTCTGTAAACCAAATGACAGAAGTAGATCTTATAATAATAGGAGGCGGCCCTGGTGGGTATGAAACTGCTTTAAGTGCTTCTCGTGCCGGCTTAAGAACCGTGCTCATCGAAGCCGAAAAGTTAGGCGGTACTTGTCTTAACGAAGGGTGTATTCCAACAAAATGTCTTTGTCGAACTGCAGAAGTTGTTGAGCTCTGTAAAGGCGCAGAAGTTTTTGGCATTGAATGCATAGACGTAAAATTCGACATTAAAAAAGCTCAAGAGAGGAAAAACCAAGTTGTCGAAGCTTTGCAAAGCGGCGTGCTAACACTTATGAGTTCAGCTAAAGTCCATGTTATTTATGGTTGGGCTAAGTTTTCTGACAGAAAAACTGTTGTTGTAGAAAATGCGGTTACTTTAGATGGAATTTCTGTTGATTCGGAATATACAGCAAAGAACATAATAATAGCAACAGGTTCAAAACCTAAATTTTTACCGGTAGCAGGCTCTGATTTGGAAGGTGTCTTGACTTCAAAAGAGTTGCTTTCCATTGAAACTATACCAGCTTCTTTATGTATAATAGGAGGTGGAGTAATAGGAATAGAGTTCGCGTCGATATTTTCTTCATTTGGTTCAAAAGTATCCGTTATAGAGTTTTGCAAAGAAATTTTACCAAATTTCGACACTGAACTTTCTAAGCGTTTGCGTTTGAATTTGAAACGCAAGGGCGTTGCTTTTTGTACCGGATCAGCGGTTACGGAAATAAAAAAAGTCGATAATAGATTTTCTGTAAGTTATAGAACCGGTAATGATGAAGATAAGATTGAAGCAGATGTCGTTTTAATGGCTGTAGGACGTGTGGCAAATACAGATTCCTTGAATTTGCAGGATGTAGGTGTTATGACTGACAAACGTGGCATTGTTGTGGACGAAAATTTCCAAACATCTGTAAAAGGAGTATATGCAGTCGGTGATATTAACGGTATATGTCAGTTGGCTCATGCTGCGAAGTTTCAGGGGCAACGTGTCTTGAAGGCTATTATGGGTGAATCGGACAGTTTTAATTTCGGGGTCATTCCTGCTGCGGTGTTTACAGATCCGGAGTTTGCTATGGTAGGAAAAACGGAGAACGAATGCCGTACAAATGATATAGCATATAAAGTTCATAAGGCTTTCTTCCGTGCAAATGGTAAGGCTTTAGCTTTGAATGGCTCTGAAGGTTTAGTTAAATTAATAACTTCGTCTGATGATAAAATATTAGGCTGTCATATTCTTGGACCTCATGCTTCGGATCTTATAGAAGAAGTAGCTATAGTAATGCAGCACGAAGGAAATTTGGATGATATAAGACAGACAATACACGCTCATCCTACTTTAGGAGAGGTGGTTTGGGAAGCTGCTTCCGAATAGCTTTCTGTAACTATAATGTAATTAAATAATAAATAAATAGAATGAACAAAAAGGTAGCTTTAATATCCGGTATAACAGGGCAGGACGGTTCTTTTCTTGCAGAATTCTTGCTTGGTAAAGGTTATGAAGTGCATGGTATATTACGTCGCTCATCTTCGTTCAACACAGGAAGGATAGAACATCTTTATCTGCGAGAATGGGTTAAGGATATGAAGAATCCGCGCAAAGTCGATTTACATTATGGTGATATGACGGATTCTTCATCTCTATTACGTATAATACAGAAAATACAGCCGGATGAAATATATAATTTAGCAGCTCAAAGTCATGTTAAGGTCAGTTTTGACGTACCGGAATATACGGCCGAAACCGTTGCTCTCGGAACGTTGAGAATGCTTGAGGCTGTGAGAATACTCGGCTTGGAGAAAAAGACAAGGATATATCAGGCTTCTACTTCCGAATTGTTCGGAAAAGTTCAGGAGATACCTCAACGGGAAACTACTCCTTTCTATCCCCGTTCTCCTTATGGAGTAGCTAAATTATATGGTTATTGGATTGTCAATAATTACCGTGAAAGCTATGGAATGTTCGCCGTAAATGGTATATTGTTCAATCATGAAAGTGAGCGTCGTGGAGAAAATTTTGTAACCAGAAAGATTACTCTTGCCGCTGCCAATATAGCGAAGGGTTTGCAGGACAGATTGTATCTTGGAAACTTGAATGCGAAACGAGACTGGGGGTATGCGCGTGATTACGTTGAATGCATGTGGCTTATGCTTCAACACGATAAGCCGGAAGATTTTGTTATTGCTACTGGCGAACAGCATTCTGTTCGTGAATTTGCAACTCTTGCATTCCATTACGCAGGAATAGAAATTGAATGGCAGGGAGAGGGTATAAATGAGAAGGGAATAGATAAGTCCACGGGTAAAATTCTCATAGAAGTAGACCCGCGTTTTTTCCGTCCTTCGGAAGTTGACCAGCTTCTTGGCGATCCGACAAAGGCCAAGACATTATTAGGCTGGAATCCTACTGCCACTTCGTTCAATGAGCTTGTAAGAATAATGGTTGAACACGATATGAAGAGCGTTTAAGACGTTGCAATTCGGTATGAATAAAAGTGCGAAAATCTATGTTGCCGGTCATCGGGGATTGGTCGGCTCGGCTATCAGCAATAATTTAATATCTAAAGGATATACTAATGTAATAGGGCGTACACATGAGCAACTTGATTTGCTCGACGGCTTATCGGTAAGAAAATTTTTCGATGAAGAGCGCCCTGATTACGTAGTTCTTGCAGCGGCATTCGTTGGTGGAATAATGGCTAACAGCAAGTATCGTGCAGATTTTATATATCGCAACCTTCAGATACAACAAAATGTAATAGGTGAGAGTTTTCGCCATGAAGTAAAAAAGCTTTTGTTTCTCGGCTCTACCTGTATTTATCCACGTGAAGCTCCGCAGCCCATGAGTGAGGATGTGCTTTTGACATCACCATTGGAGTACACAAACGAACCTTATGCGATTGCAAAGATTGCAGGATTGAAGATGTGCGAGAGCTTTAATCTTGAGTATGGCACAAACTATATTGCTGTTATGCCTACTAATCTTTACGGGCCGAACGACAACTTTCATCTTGAAAATGGACATGTGCTGCCATCTATTGTTAGAAAAATCCACCTTGCGCGTTGTCTTAATGAAAATCGTGAGGAAGATTTACGTCTCGACTTAAATGTCAGACCGATTGGACATGTGGACGGAACTGCACCTATGTCGGAAATTATTAATCTGCTTACCGAGTATGGAATAACGGCAGACGGACTTATGCTATGGGGAACAGGCCGCCCGTTACGTGAGTTCCTTTGGAGTGAAGATATGGCAGATGCAAGCGTGTTTGTAATGGAACATGTTGATTTTAAAGACACATATAAAGAAGGAGAAAAAGAAATACGAAATTGTCATATAAATGTCGGAACAGGTAAAGAAATAACTATTGCCCGTTTGGCAGATTTGGTAAAATCGGTTGTAGGATATAAAGGACGTGTGGGTTTTGACGGTATACATCCTGACGGAACCATGCGCAAACTTACAGATGTGACCAAACTGCATAATTTGGGCTGGCGTCATAAAGTGGAAATAGAAGAAGGAGTGGGGCGCTTGTATGAATGGTATTTACATTCGTTGTCTGCCTGTAACAACAATGTAGCCGTTCGTTGATTGTAGATGACAAGACGTAATTTATTTCATAAGTGACCGTTTGTTAATCAGTGAAGTTTGGAGAATGAGCGGTCGTAAAAGATTCCAGCTATGTTATGAAGCTACATAAGGTTTCCGACATAGAGACGGTAAGAGGAGGATAAATTACAGTAAAACCAGCTTTTTTTTCCTGTTATGGCTGTTATACGAAAGTGTAGAATGGTTTCTGTAAAAAATTAGTGTAGAAAAGATTTTTTAAGGACCGGCTTCCTGCGAAAAAAAATATTTTTTCGTGTGGTAAAAAACTTCCCGCAGGAAATTGAAAATACAAGGGAGATAATCGAAAATATGTCTGAGATAATTCAAAATATCTCAGACATATTTTTTGCTACATATACATCTGCTGATTTTCAAGTGCTTGGCGGGTGACCGTTTTTGTCTGTAAAGTCCGACTACTTTTTGTGTAAAAAGACAATAAATATAATGGCCGGCCGGATATTAGTTGTCAAATTCTACAAAAAATTATTTTTTGTAGAATTTGTCGAAGAAGTTTTTGTTTAAGGCTGCAAGCGGGTTATTCTTTGTGGCAAATTCAAGTCCTTTTTCCTGGAGACCGACTGCAAACGTAGCGAGTGATTGCAGAATTGTTTCTTTTTGCATTTCTGCATTAGGATTTATGACGACGTTAATTCCTTCGTGTACTATTTCTACGTTTACGTTTTCTCCTGCGAATACCGGATCACCGTCTCTATGTATTACACCTGGCCCGCTACGGTGAATAGAAAGCTTATTAGTTCTGAACATTTGTACGTAGCTTCCTGTGTGTAATGTTTTGCTGAACAATTGCAGAGCTAATTGTGGGGCTTCGAACGCATTGAACGGTTCGATGACTGTAACATCCATTAATCCGTCGTTCATGGAGGCTTGCGGAGCTATATAGGCGTTGTTTCCATACTCCGAAGCGTTTGCGCATGTTATGAGGAATGCTTTGTATGTTTTGCTGCCGGTTTCGTCTTCAACTATATATGTTTCCGGCTTGTATCGCAGCCATTCCGTAAGTGCCTGTTCGAGATAGGTAAGTACCCCACGCTTTTTTGCTTCAGTGAACTTGTAGCTTACATATGCGTCAAAGCCCATGCCGCAAGTACAGAAGAAAGGTTCTCCGCATACTTTTCCATAATCAAGCTTTTCTATAGAGCATTGATTGATAATTTCTACCGCACGTTTTCCGGTCAGTGGTATTTGGAGATGACGGGCAAGTCCGTTTCCGGAGCCGCATGGAATTATACCTAATGCCGTTTCGGTACCTATTAATCCGCTGGCTACTTCATTTACTGTTCCGTCGCCTCCTACGGCAACAACAATGTTTTTTCCTTCAGAAGCAGCTATGCGGGACAGTTGCCCTGCGTGTCCAGCATGCTCGCTATATAATATTTCGTGTTCAAAAAAGTCCTTGTTCAAAACTTTGTTGATGCTTTGAACAATATCGTCTTTCCTCTTGGTTCCGGAAATAGGATTGACTATGAATGTTATTCGTTTCTTTTCCATTTTTGATAAAGGACAAAGTTAATCCTATTTTCAGGAAAAAATAGCTCGTTAGTGATAAAAAACATTTTATGTTTTGTTTTTTGCAAGCAAAAGAGTTTAATTATGTAAAAAATACTATCTTTGCGCCGTTTAAAAGAAAATGATAAGCTCCCTGTTGTTCAGGGCTGATTATAAAATGGGATTACTACAAGAAAGATTAGAAAAATACAACTTGCCCCAGTTGTATATGAAACACGGTGTTTATCCTTACTTTCGTGAAATTACAGGCAAACAGGGCACGGAGGTTGACATTGAGGGACACAAAGTTCTGATGTTTGGTTCGAATGCTTATACCGGTCTTACTGCTCATCCGAGAGTTATTGAGGCGGCCGAAAAAGCATTGCATAAGTATGGAACCGGATGTGCAGGCTCGCGTTTCCTCAACGGGACGCTTGATTTGCATGTGCAATTAGAAAAAGAACTGGCGCAATTCTTAGGAAAAGACGAGGCGCTTTGCTTTTCAACGGGGTTTACTGTAAATAGTGGTGTTATAGCATGTCTTACAGGGCGCGACGATTACATCATATGTGATGACCGCGATCATGCTTCTATAGTTGATGGCCGAAGACTTTCTTTCTCCAGAAGTTTGAAATATAAGCACAATGACATGAACGATCTCGAATGTCAGCTCAAAAAGTGCAAACCTGAGGCTGTAAAGCTTATTGTTGTTGACGGTGTATTTTCTATGGAAGGCGACCTTGCCAATCTTCCCGAAATAATTCGTCTTAAACACAAGTACAACGCGACTGTAATGGTCGATGAGGCTCACGGACTCGGTGTGTTCGGAAAGCAGGGACGAGGCGTCTGCGACCATTTCGGACTTGCCAATGAGGTAGACCTTATTATGGGTACTTTCAGTAAGAGTCTTGCGTCGATAGGAGGATTCATTGCTTCCGATTCGAGTATAATAAACTGGCTTCGTCATAACACGAGGACATATATATTCAGCGCCAGCAACACTCCGTCTGCAACTGCGGCTGCAATGGAAGCGTTGCATATAATACAGGAAGACACCGAGCGCAGGGAGCATTTGTGGGATGTTACAAATTATGCTCTTAAATTGTTCCGTGAAAAAGGTTTTGAAATAGGTGCGACGGAATCTCCCATAATTCCTTTATATGTCCGCGATGTCGACAAGACTTTCCTTGTTACGCGTAGAGCTTTCGAAGAAGGAGTATTTATAAATCCTGTTATTCCTCCGGCGTGTGCTCCTCAGGATACATTGGTTCGTTTTGCACTTATGGCTACTCATACGAAAGAGCAGGTGAGCCTTGCTGTAGAACGACTTGTAAAAGTGTTTGAAGAATTAGATTTGCTTAAATAATAAGCATACAAATAAAAGTCAGACTCCTGCATACAAAACAAAAGTATGCAGGAGTTTTTTGTGAAAGTATTATTATAATTCTGTATTATTTATATATAATGCAATATGTTTTACATATAATTAATACTTAATAAGTTTACATAAAAATATAAACTGTTATTTTTGCCGTTGAATTAAATGTCTTTTGGTTTAAAATCCGACAGGCAAATGTTTAACTCAAAAATAGATTTAATATGAAAAAGTTTTTATTTACCCTGGCAGCTGCTTTTATAGCGTTTACCGCAAGTGCACAAGTTTATGTAGGCGGTGAAGTCGGTTTTTGGCGTAATTGGACAGATGGCGCGAATTCCACGACAGCTAAGATTCTTCCGGAAGTCGGTTATGGTTTAGATGACAAATGGTCTATCGGAACTCAGATTGGTTGGGTTTATAATTATAATGACGGGATAAAAGTCAATGCTTTTGTCGTTGCTCCTTATGCCCGTTTTACTTATGCCAAATTCGATGCCATAAGTCTTTTCCTCGACGGTGGTTTTGAGTTCGGTACATACAAGGCCAGCGGTCATGGCATTAAAGATGATTCCCATAATTCCTGGGGTATCGGTATCAAACCAGGTGTAAAGGTTGATCTTACCAGCAAACTTTCATTCGTTGCCCACGCAGGCTTCTTTGGCTATAGAGACAATGACGATGCTGAAATTTTCGGCAATAATGGTTTCGGCCTTGATGTTAATGGAAATAACCTGCAATTCGGTCTTTATTACAACTTCTGATTTTAAAGCCAATAGGTTTCAATTCCCTATATATCGTCATGCTGCATTTACAGCATGACGATATTTTTTGTATGTTTATTTAATATGAAAAACGGTCCGATAGAAAATAAGAGCGAAAAGATTTTATCCTGAGCCGGACTTCTCAAAGAATAATATTTTATTTTTTTGCATGGTAAAAAACTTCCCGCAGATAATTGAAAATACAAGGGAGATAGTAAAAAATATGTCTGAGATAATTTAAAATATCTCAGACATATTTTTTACTATATATACACCTGCTGATTTTCAGGTGTTTGGCCACTGACCGTTTTTGTCTGCAATACTTGTTGGTAAAACAGCGGATTTTTATAGGTCTTTATTTCTTTTTTACTCAAAGGATTTTAAATTTAAAATAGCAGTTGATTAGGGATTACTTCTTTGTATGTAATTTCTATTGAGCTCGAAAGATTTTTAATTTCAAAAAAGGTTTTCGAGTTTTTGGAACAATAGTCCTTTGTCCTATTGCAACTCTAAATATTGTGGGTGAAGAAAGATTTCTGTTTTACTTATTAAAATACGAAATAAGTTGTATTTTTGCAAAAAAGCATTTAAACATATAAGAATATGAAACGAATTCTGTTTTTGTTTGTAGCTATTATGGTTTCAACGGTATCAATATCGGCTCAGAAACAATATGCTGAAATGAAGTTTGATTCAACAGAGTATGATTTCGGTACTTTTTATAAGGATGTGAACAAATTGAGTCATACGTTTACTTTTACAAATACCGGAACAATGCCGGCTATTATAAACAAGGCCGTCACGACGTGTGGCTGCACTGTCGCTACGTATACAAAAGAACCGGTTGCTCCTGGCAAAAAGGGGACTGTTGTTATTGAATATAATCCGATTGGACGGTTTCCCGGGGAATTCAAGAGAACAATAACGCTGATGACCAATGCAAAAAAGCAAATGTGTAAATTGTATATTAAGGGAAATATGATAGAACGCCCTTGATTTTATTCATGGTATGAGGTAAGGTAACACATACCGATAAATTTATTTTGAAATGAATAACAATAACTTGGTAATTATGGCCGGCGGTATAGGCAGCCGCTTCTGGCCCATGAGTAGCGTTGAATGTCCAAAACAGTTCCTCGACGTACTTGGAGTAGGGCGCTCGTTGCTGCAAATGACGTTAGAGAGGTTTTCCGACTTGTGCCCTATCGAGAACACATGGGTCGTAACATCCAAAATGTATGAGAGCCTGGTTCGCGAGCAACTACCGGATTTGCCGGCCGAAAATATACTGCTGGAACCTTGCCGCAGAAATACAGCACCTTGTATAGCTTATGTGAGCTGGAAAATAAAGAAGCGTAATCCAAGAGCAAATATAGTAGTCACACCAAGCGATCATGTTGTGCGTGATGTCAGAATGTTCAAGGAGGCATTGAAAGATTCCATGAACTTTACGGCCGAGACAGACTCGATAGTGACACTCGGAATCCGTCCGACTTGTCCCGAAACGGGATACGGATACATAGAAGCGGATCTTAGCTACTCGTCATCAAGAAACAAACAGATATTTCGCGTCGATTCTTTTAGGGAGAAACCTTCTTTGGAGGTGGCTACACAATATATCTCAAAAAACAATTATTTTTGGAACGCCGGAATTTTTGTTTGGAGCGTGCAGACTATAGTTAATGCCTATAGAGTTTATCAGCCTGGAATAGCCAAATTGTTTGAGAGCATGACGCCTGTCTTTGATACTCCTGAAGAGCAGAGTGTTTTGGATGAGGAATTCCCCAAATGTGATAACATCAGCGTAGACTACGCTATAATGGAGAAAGCTGAGGAAATATTTGTTTATCCGTCTTCTTTCGGCTGGAGTGATGTGGGCACATGGGGAGCGCTTCGCCAGCAGATTGCTCAGGACGTGCATGGAAACGCAATTGTGGGAAACGTAGATTTATACGAAACAAACAACTGCATAATACACTGCGCCGAAGCAAAAAAAGTAGTGGTGCAAGGTCTTGACGGTTATATTGTAGCTGAAAAGAACGGAATGCTTATGATTTGCAAATTGTCGGAAGAGCAGCGCATAAAGTTGTTTCACGACTGAAGCGCATTGACATAAAACAAAAAGCGGAGCGTTTCACAACGTCCCGCTTCTTTTTGAATACCTAATAAGCAATGATTTTATCATAAATACAAAATAATTATCGGATTTTCATGACCGATTTTCATAGATTAGATAAGGTTTATGTAAGATTTGTAATGTGCAAATATGCAAATTATTTTTAATCTCGGCAAAGTTTTAAGCTAAAATAAACTAAATTTAAAAAGAAACGGATATACATTTATATTATTGAATGTGATGAAGAAGTTATAAAAAAAACTTATTTTTACAACGTAATAACTCTTTATAGAAATGAATACCAATATACCAAACGAAGAAAAGCGTAAAAGTCTTGATTTTATAGAGCAAATAGTGGAAAAAGACCTGGCGGAAGGAAAAAACGGAGGCAGGATACAAACACGTTTTCCGCCTGAGCCTAACGGCTATCTGCATATAGGTCATGCAAAGGCTATTTGTGAGGATTTCGGAATAGCAGAAAAGTATGGCGGCATTTGCAATCTTCGTTTCGACGATACAAATCCTCAGAAAGAAGACGTAGAATATGTTGATTCTATAATGGAGGATATAAAATGGTTGGGATTCAGTTGGAAAAATGTTTTTTATGCTTCAGACTATTTTCAAGATCTTTGGGATTTTGCAGTTAGATTGATTAAAGAAGGCAAGGCTTATGTTGATGAACAGACGAGTGAACAAATAGCCGAACAGAAAGGCACTCCTACGCAGCCGGGTATTGCGAGCCCGTATCGTGACAGGCCTGTTGAAGAAAGTCTCTCTTTGTTTGAAAAAATGAACTCGGGAGAATTGCCGGAAGGTTCTATGGTTCTTCGTGCCAAAATTGATATGGCAAATCCCAATATGCATTTCCGTGATCCTATTATATATAGAATAATAAACAGAACACATCACAGAACCGGCGACAAGTGGAAAGCATATCCGATGTATGATTTTGCACATGGACAAAGCGATTTCTTTGAAGGCGTCACACATTCTATATGTACGCTTGAATTTGTGCCTCATCGCCCTTTATACGATTATTTCATAGACGAACTTAAAGAAGGTAAGGACTTAGACGATAATCGTCCGCATCAGTATGAATTCAACAGGTTGAATCTTACTTATACTATAATGAGTAAACGTAAGTTGCTGGCTCTTGTTGAAGAAAAATTGGTTAAAGGGTGGGACGATCCGAGAATGCCGACAATCTGCGGCCTCAGACGAAGAGGCTATTCGCCCGAAGCCATTCGGAAATTCATTCAGATGATAGGTTATACTAAGTTTGATGCGTTGAATGACTATGCAATGCTTGAAGCTGCCGCACGCGAAGATTTGAATGCAAGAGCAATACGTGTTTCTGCTGTGTTGAATCCTGTGAAACTTGTTGTAACGAATTATCCGGATGATAAAGAAGAAGAGTTGGAGGCAATAAATAATCCCGAAAATCCGGAAGACGGCAGCCACACAGTTGTTTTTGCAAAAGAACTGTGGATAGAACGTGACGATTTCATGGAAGACGCTCCTAAAAAGTTTTTCCGTATGACTCCAGGAAGAGAAGTCCGTTTAAAGAATGCTTACATTGTAAAATGCACAGGTTGTAAAAAAGACAATGACGGAAACGTGACGGAAATATATTGTGAGTATGATTACGAAAGTCGTAGCGGAATGCCTGGAGCAGACCGGAAAGTCAAAAGCACCTTGCATTGGGTAAGTGTGAAACACGCAGTAAAATCGGAAGTAAGGCTGTATGATCGTCTTTTCACCATAGAGAATCCTTCTGCAGACGAGCGGGATTTTCGCGACTTGCTTAATCCTGATTCTTTGCAGGTTCTGAATAACTGCTACGTAGAACCTTTTGCTGTTAATAATGAAGAACATCGTTATCTGCAGTTCCAGCGTATAGGATATTTTGTTAAAGACAATGATAGTACGCAAAACAATCCTGTATTTAATCGGACTGTAGGCCTTAAGGATAACTGGAACAAACAGAAAGCTTAGATGAACAACGGTAACAAGGGAATAAATAGCGCGGAAGTTTTACGCAAAGTAGAGCGTTACGAAAATATGCTTTGTGACAACACAAAAGTATATTTCGACGAAGACGATCTGCTTGATGTTGCGGAATACTATTATTATGATATGTCTAAAGAAGCCGAAGCTCTGCGTTGTTTGGACTATGCATTGAAGTTACACCCTGAGTCATTGCCTGCGAGGCTTCGGATTGCTGAGATAAAATATTTTCAGGGAAAAACTTCCGAGGCATGGTCTCTTCTTAAATCTATTTCCGAGCAGGAGGATCCCGATGTGCAATATTTTTACGGTTTGTTTTCTTTAGAAGAGAAAAATCTGAAAAAGGCCGAAGAATATTACAGAAAGGCATATTCCCTTGAACAAGGCACAGGTGTGGATTTGTTTTGCAGTATTGTGACCGATTATCTGGAACATGACATAATCGACGGCCTTGATAAATGGTTTAATCTTTTGCCAGATACATATCAAAGCTATCCGCGCGTTGTAGAAGTTAAAGTTTCGTATCTGCAAATGGCCGGCCGTTTGTCTGAGGCGGTAAAACTTGTTGAAAAGCAGATTGACAACGAGCCTTATAATGTGGATAATTGGACGGATTTGACCAAACTTTATATCCAAATGGGAGAGTTCGGAAAAGCAAAGGAAAGTAATACCTATATATTGGATATAGAACCGAACAACCATGTGGCTTTGTGCTTGTCGGCCGAGATAGAGTTTCATCAGGGCAATATGGAGCATGCACATGAACTTTACGACAAGTACATAGCTTTGGAGGATAAAGATGCATATGCTTATTTTAACAATGCTTTCTGTCTTGTTTATATGTTTCGGTTTGATGAAGCTCTGCAACAGTTGCATTATGCGCAGAAATTCGTAGATGAAAAAAATACGGAACAACAGAACAAGATAAATCTGCTTACTATTTCCGTGCTTATTTGTATGGAAAAACTCGATGAGGCCGAAAGCGAACTTGAGAAAGCCCGACGCCTGGGATTGGACAAGGAAGATTATTTGTATAACAGTGCAATGATTCTTTACAAGAAAGGAAATGTATCTGAAGCCTTGAGCGTTCTTGATGATTTGATGACTTCAAAGCTGCAAACGGAGAATTTTCCGGAAAAGGTTTTCAATACGTATATAGCTCTTGGTGATTATGATAATCTATTGAAATCGTTAGATAAAGCGGTTTCGTTAATTCGTCAAAAGGATTCATATAAAGAGTTGGAGGAAAAGTGTTTTCCTTTTTATGCATTTTGTTATTATGAAAAGAATGAAAGGGAAAAATTTCTTGAATAGAAAAGGTATAGAAAAAGCTCCTTATATAGCGGAACGGTTGTTTGAAAAGGTCTTTCCCGAAAGCCTTGACGTTAAAGATTATTATGCGTATGCAGAACAGAGAATGTTAAAGTAAAGATAACGTGATATAGTATTAACTTAAAACAAATCAGTAGAGTTATGATATATGTAATGTTGGCCGACGGCTTTGAAGAAATTGAAGCTTTAACAGTAGTAGATGTTCTTCGGCGTGCTAATCTGGATGTGCAGACAGTTTCTGTTTCCCATAGTTTCCAGGTAGAGGGAGCACATGGAGTTGTTGTAAACGCAGATAATATTTTTACCGAGATTTCAGCTGCTAAGAGCGAACTTGTTGTTTTGCCGGGTGGAATGCCTGGTGCGTTGAATTTGCGTAATGAACAAGCGCTTTGTGCTGTTCTGAAAGAACGTTCTTCTGAGAATTTGAAAATCGCCGCTATATGCGCAGCACCGTTTATATTGGGTGAACTGGGCATTTTGCAGGGAAAACGCGCCACATGTTATCCCGGATTTGAAGATAAACTTACTGGCGCGACTGTAACTGGTGCAATGGTAGAGTGGGACGGTAATGTAATAACAGGCAAGGGCCCTGCAGCCGCAACAGATTTTGCTCTTTCTATCGTAGAAATGCTTGTAGGAAAAAATGTTCGTGATGAGGTGGCAAGCGGTATGCTTGTAAAATAGATTTATCATAGAATTATTTTTTTCTGAAAAGGAACTTGAAAAAACCGGTCTGAGATATGAAAAAATATCTTAGACCGGTTTCTTTATACCTCTTCTGTTTTCTATAAAAACTCCCTGTTATTGTAAAAGTAAACTTCTGTGATGATCTCTTCTCCCATTAAATGTTCTTACTGCTTGGGTGAAAGCCTGAGGACAAATATTTCATCTTATGGCATGTTTTTTATAGAAGAAAAATTTTTTTGCGTGTAAAAAAACTTCCCGCATGAAATTGAAAATACAAGGGAGATAATCGAAAATATGTCTGAGATAATTCAAAATATGTCAGACATATTTTTTGCCATATATACACCTGCTGATTTCCAGGTGCTTGGCCGCTGACCGTTTTTGTCTGCAAAACAGTCATAGTTTCATTTGTCTTTAATGATTCTAAAGACAGTAAAACCGTTAATAACTTTGGGAAGTCACGGTATGGATTATTTTCTTGATTTGAATGGGTAAGCTCTCTTTGTTTGGTGTTCGCCTTTTGCACAATTTGAGTTGAGGTTCCAATATAGACAGCGGCTCGGCAAAGAAAATGAACAGGCTTATTTTGCTTTGCTCTCGCCTTTTGCTATATTTGCGTGTAATGTTGGAGTAACGGCGGGTATAAACGGTATTTATTCCCTATGCTCCCGATAAATAATCTGTCATGGCAAAAAGTAACTATATGTTCTTTTGTTGTAAAGGTTGAATGTACGAATGTTCGATATACTGTCGCAGGATATAAAGTTTCTGAAAGGAGTAGGGCCTCAGAGAGCCCGTACACTATCTTCCGACATGTCGATAAATACGATTGGCGATTTGCTTGAAACTTATCCTTATCGTTATATCGACCGTAGCCGTACATATCGTATTGCAGATCTGCGTGACGGTATGTCGTATGTGCAGATACGCGGGCGTATAATTTCATATAGCTCCGAAGGCACAGGCCGTAAAAAACACCTGAAAGCGTTGTTCAGCGACGGACGGGGGATAATGGAGCTTGTCTGGTTCAGAGGAACGTCATACGTTGAAAAACGTTACAAAACAGGAACCGATTATATCGCGTTCGGACAACCGCAGGTATTTGGAGGGCGTTGGTCAATGGCTCATCCGGAGCTCGAAGAACCCGATTCGGTTCAGACATCCATAGCATTTTATCCTTGCTATCATACATCGGGCGATATGAAGCGGGTGCGTATTACGTCGAAGCAAATGGTCGACTTTGTTGCAGCCGCACTTTCTGCCTTGCGTGCACCTTTGCCTGAGACATTGCCGTCTTATATCGTAGAACGTAAAGGTTTATGCAGCCGGAACGAAGCAATCCGTTTTATTCACCGTCCTGAAACGTATGAACAAATAGCCGCCGCCGAACGAAGATTGAAGTTCGAGGAACTGTTTTATATTCAGCTTGGCATTCTCAATTATGCGCGTCAACGGCAGGAGCATTCTTCCGGCCAATGTTTTACCCGCATAGGCGCTTTGTTCAATGGTTTCTATCAATATCATTTGCCCTTTCCTCTTACAGGGGCGCAAAAACGCGTTCTTCGCGAAATACGTGCGGATGTAGGCAGTGGCAAACAAATGAATCGGCTTCTGCAAGGCGATGTAGGTAGCGGCAAAACCATTGTGGCTTTAATGGCAATGTTGATGGCGCTCGACAATAATCGCCAGGTTTGTTTAATGGCGCCTACCGAAATTCTTGCGGAACAACATTATGAAACAATATCCGAACAACTTGCCGAATTGCCGATAAGGGTTGATTTACTGACATCTACTGTAAAAGGAAGCAGACGAAAGGACACACTCTCGGCTCTTGCCGCCGGTCAGGTGAATATTCTTATAGGAACCCATGCCGTTATAGAGGACAATGTGGTTTTTGCACAGTTAGGATTGGTTGTCATAGACGAACAACATCGTTTCGGAGTGGCACAACGTGCTAAGCTGTGGCTGAAAAGCGCTGCTCCTCCTCATGTCCTGATAATGACGGCCACACCCATTCCGCGCACTCTGGCAATGACGGTTTACGGCGACTTGAATGTTTCTGTTCTTGACGAACTTCCTCCTGGAAGAAGGCCTGTTTTAACCAGTCATATTTCAAGTGAATATCGCGCGCAGCTATATCAAAAGATTAATATCGAAATATCCAAAGGACATCAGATATATTATGTTTTTCCTCTTATAAAGGAAAATGAGAAAATGGATTTGCGCGATCTCGAAAACGGCTTTGAATACTTGAAGAAAGTATTTCCTGAAAGAAGTATCGCTTATGTACATGGAAAAATTTCTCCTGCAGAGAAAAATGAGATAATGTCCCGTTTCTCAGAAGGAAAAATAGATATACTTGTTGCAACTACTGTTATAGAAGTGGGCGTAAACGTGCCTAATGCAACGGTAATGGTGATTGAGGAAGCGCAACGCTTCGGACTTTCCCAACTTCATCAGTTACGTGGAAGGGTAGGGCGTAACGCAGAACAGGCGTATTGTTTTCTGGTTACTTCCGGAAAACTGGCAAATACGACCCGCAGACGAATAGAAATAATGGTCGAAACAAATGACGGCTTTCGTATCTCGGAAGAAGACATGCGTCTTCGCGGCCCCGGCGATCTTCAGGGTACTTTGCAGAGCGGGATGCCTTTCGATCTGCATATTGCCAATCTTGCTACCGACGGACTTATTCTTGAAGAAGCACGTGCGTTGGCTCATGAGGTAATAGACTCCGACCCTCAGCGGAATCGCTCTTATAATGATATACTATGGAATCAATTATGCATTCTGAAAAAGAATGATATAAATTGGTCGGAAATATCATAGGATTATGAAATCTGTTAATCTATTTTGAAATAAAATAATATTGGTCTTTATATAGAATGAAACCATGAGTAACATACCAAACATGAAAGCATTGGCGTTCAGAGACACGCCATTTGCAAATCTAATGAATAAGCGCATTTATAATGTGTTGCTTATCGCGACAACATACGACGCTTTTATTCTTGAAGACGACGGTCGGGTGGACGAACAGATATTTAATGAATACACTTCTTTAAGTCTTAGCTCTCCTCCCCGTTTCACACAGGTTACAACCGAGGCTGAGGCTTTGAAGGCTTTGGAAGACCGAAATTTTGAGCTTGTTATTTGTATGCCCAACATGGACAACCGTGATATCTTCGTTGCGGCAAAGGAGATAAAGCAACGTTATCCGCAAATTCCGATTGTCGTGCTTACTCCTTTCTCAAAAGAAGTATCCAAACGTGTTGCAAATGAGGATCTGTCGGCTATTGATTACGTATTTAGCTGGCTTGGGAATTCGGAGCTGCTTCTTGCAATAATAAAATTGATTGAAGATAAAATGAACGCCCCTTACGACACGGACAGTGTGGGCGTCCAGATAATATTGCTTGTAGAGGATTCAATCCGCTCTTATTCTTCTGCTCTTCCGCTGCTGTATCGTTTTGTTTTGCAGCAAAGTCTTGAATTTTCAAAAGAAGCTTTGAATGGACATCTTCAAACTCTTCGAATGCGTGGGCGTCCTAAAATAAAGCTTGCCAGAAACTACGAAGAGGCAGTCAGGATATTCGAACGCTATAAGCATAATATGTTAGGAATAATATCGGACATGAGTTTTATGCGGGCAGGTAAGAAAGATCCGTACGCAGGATATAAATTCGGACGTTATGTAAGGCAGTCGGGGTTGATTATTCCTTTTATTCTTGAAAGTTCCGATACAGCCAATGAAGTTTATGCCGGTGAATTGAAGGCCTCTTTTATTGACAAAAATTCAAAAGCCTACCCTCAAATGCTTCGTCACGAGGTTAACGAGCATTTTGGATTCGGCGATTTCGTGATTGTAAATCCCAAAAATCACGAAGAAATAATGCGAATTCGTGATCTTAAGGATTTGCAGCAGAAGATTTTTGCTATTCCCGACGATTCGCTGGTATATCATTTGAGCCATAATCATTTCTCCCGCTTTTTTTATTCGCGTGCCATGTTTCCGCCGGCCGAGCTCCTGAAGAAGGTAGACGTAAATGATTATGACGATATGAACGAGGCTCGTAAATTGATTTTCGACTGTATCGTAGAGTATCGTCGTATGAAGAATTCCGGTGTAGTTGCGATATATAAGCGCGACCGCTTTGATGAATACAGTACGTTCGCACGGATAGGGAACGGTTCTCTCGGAGGAAAAGGGCGTGGCCTTGCGTTTATGAGCGCAATGCTGAATCGTTATCCGCAGTTGCATTATGAAAATATGGATGTAACTATTCCGCGTACAGTTGTGATTTGCACCGATATTTTCGATGAGTTCATGGAAACGAACAATCTGTATTCCATCGCCCTTTCTGACGCTACAGACGAGGAAATACTCAACAGTTTCCTTAATGCACGTCTTCCGGATAATCTTCTCGACGACTTGAGCTCGTTTTATGCCGTTGTAAAAAGTCCCATAGCCGTTCGTTCCTCATCGTTGCTTGAGGATTCGCATTATCAGCCTTTTGCCGGAATTTATTCAACCTATATGGTTCCTCGTATCGCTTCCGACGAATCGCTGGTTTATTTACGAAATGCAATTAAGGCCGTATATGCTTCTGTCTTTTATAAGGACAGCAAGGCATACATGACATCTACATCGAATCTTATAGACCAGGAAAAGATGGCTGTCGTGTTACAGGAAGTTATAGGTTCTACATACGGCGACAGGTATTACCCTACTATGTCGGGCGTTGCGCGTTCGCTTAACTTCTATCCTATAGGTGATGAAAAACCTGAGGAAGGAATAGCCAATATTGCTTTAGGGTTGGGAAAATATATAGTAGACGGAGGTTTGACATTGAGATTCTCGCCGGCTCATCCGCACAACATATTGCAGACATCCCAGCTGGATATCGCCTTGCGTGAGACGCAAACCAGATTTTACGCTCTTAATTTGCTGAATCTCGGCAAGGATTTATCTATCGACGATTCCTTTAATTTGTTTAAGTTGAATGTGAAAGAAGCTGTTGGAGACAAATCGCTTAAATACGTAGCTTCTACTTACGATCCTTACGATCAGGTGCTGAACAGCGGAGTTTATCCGAACGGGAGGAAAGTTGTGACATTTTCCGGTATTCTTGAGAACGATTCTTTTCCTTTGGCCGATGCTCTTACTCAGATTCTTAATGTCGGACAGAAGGAAATGGGACGCCCGATAGAAATAGAGTTCGCGCTGAATATAGAGGATAATGAGCGTTGCTCATTTTATCTTTTGCAGATAAGACCTATCGTTGATGCCAAAGACGATATGAATGAAGACCTAACTTGTATCAAGAGAGAAGATACGATAATAGAATGTTCCAGCGTATTAGGGCAGGGAATAATAAACGATGTCTATGACGTTGTATACGTGAAAAGTCGCAATTTCAATGCACAAAACAATGGCCTTGTGGCTCGTGAAATAGAGAAACTGAATAGGGAATACATAGAAAAGGGCAATGGCTATGTTTTGGTCGGCCCCGGACGTTGGGGCAGCAGTGACCCGTGGCTCGGTATCCCTGTGAAGTGGCCGCATATCAGTGGAGCACGCGCCATTGTGGAATGCAGTTTGGAACAGTACAGGGTAGACCCTTCACAGGGAACCCATTTCTTCCAGAACCTGACATCGTTCGGAGTTGGTTATTTTACGATAGCTCCTTTCAACGGAGAAGGTTTCTTTGATGAAGAGTACCTTAATTCATTGCCGGCTTCGCATGAAACGGAATATATTCGCAGCGTAAAGTTCAATACTCCCATTCTTATAAAAATGGACGGGCGTCATGGTCGTGGCGTGGTGATGAAGCCGCAATAAGATATGAACAACGTGTGTTATAAAGAAAAAGCGATAAAAATGACATGGCAATTAGACATACGTTGATGATTGCAGTTTTGCGGTTGTTAATTTGTCTAAACATAGTGCAGAGGGCATTAAATACGAGAAAGCCACGTTCCCCTTGATTGTGCTAATGTGTGCCGGACGTGGTGTTACGGGCAAACGTTCCGCTGTTTTCTGCAAATAGTGTAATTTTTTATATGTGAATTTTTAGAATTTTAATTCAAATAACGAGTTTAAACAAATATGGCAAACAACATTTATCTCGCATCTAAGCCACGCTATGAGATTCTCGACGGGATGCGTGGTGTGGCTTCTATCCTTGTGATGTGCTTCCACCTGACTATGGCTTACAATTTCAGCCGCGTTGACACTCCGTTGGGGCACGTATCTATGGCGGTAGACTTCTTCTTCCTTCTCTCGGGATACGTCATCGGATACGCCTATGATAACCGTTGGGACCGTATGAGCGTGTGGAATTTCTGCAAGCGCCGCCTGGTCAGACTACATCCCATGATAGTCATGGGCACGCTTGTGGGCATGGTGCTGTTCTACTTCACCGGCGTGTACGAGCCGGGCGACCATAGTTCGCACCTCGTTGATCAGACGTCCGTTGGCATGCTCATTCTAATAACCCTGTTGGGCATGTTGCTCATTCCCACGCCAAAGAGCCTCGACATACGCGGCTGGAGCGAGACCAACAATCTCAATCCCGCCCACTGGTCGCTTTTCTTTGAATATATCGCCAACATTCTCTATGCCCTATTCATCCGTAAGTTTTCCAAGAAGGTGTTGGCCGTTTTCGTGCTGGCGGCGGGCTTCCTTACGTTGGATAAGGCGCTCCATTTGGACGTTTTCGGCATATATGCCGACATGGGCGGCGGGCGCAACTCTATGAGCGGCGGCTTCTACCTTACTCCGCAGCATTTGTTCATTGGTTTTGTGCGCTTGTTCTACCCGTTCTTCTGCGGACTACTGCTCAGTCGCATAAAAGCACGTATACAGGTGCGCGGCGGCTTTTGGTGGTGTACCTTTATGCTGATAGTACTGCTGCTGATGCCATTCATTCGGGGCGGAGAAATTGGCACGCCGGGCTGCATGGACGGCATATATTACGCCGTAAGCATTCTTGTACTCTTTCCCCTGCTGGTGTGCATGGGAGCAGGTAGCCAGGTGACGGGACGTAGTCGTCGCGTATGCCGCTTTCTGGGTGATATTTCCTATCCACTTTACGTCACCCACAATCCACTTGCCTTTTTGCAGCGCAAATGGGTCGTGGAGCACCCTGATGCACCTCTCGGCCAGCACATTTTTATCTTTGTCACGCTAAGCTTTACGGCCATAGCACTGGCATGGGCCATGCTCAAACTCTATGACGAGCCCGTGCGCGAGTGGCTCAAGAGGAAGTTATGGAAGAAAGCAACCGACAAGTAACTCGTATGCCGAACAAAGATGAGGAGCTGCACCACGATCAAGCGGTGCAGCTCCTTGTGCACATATCTTTTACAGACTTCGTCAATGTGACACTCAAAACTCTGTATTTGTCTTAAATCGATATAGAAAAGCATCTGTATTACCTGTGGGCATCTGTCATGAATATTGCTTGTGTAGAAAATCTTGTCGGTATTGAGGAAAACACTTTCCGCTTGTGAAAAAAATTATCTCAGACATATTTTAAAATATCTCAGAGATAATTCAAAATATGTCTGAGATAATTTTTCGGGCGTTTTTTGCCAGCGTGAAAAAAGCCACCTGACATTTTGTCAGGTGGAAGGATAGTGTCTTCACTTTGCTCTTACGTTGATTGCTGGTTGCGTTGTACAATTCTTATTCGTATATCAAGAGTTGTTCGTCGTCGGCGAATTTACATTCCGGACGCTTTTATAGTATTTGTATCCTGATTTACTCCCACGCCGAAAAGCGAAAAATCGCCACGTACCGGATCATCAGGAAAGATTTCTCTCAAGGCTTCAGTTATTCTGATTGCAGCTGCAAGAGAATAGGTCTTTGATGTAGTAAGGCCGATAGCGTGTGCCACTTGCACCACATGAGTATCCAATGGAATGATAAGATCGGCTGGTGAGAAGCTATTCCAAATACCGAAATCGACAGGAGAGTTGCTACGAATCATCCATCGCAGAAACATGTTTATTTTTTTCTGAGGACTTTTGGACGATACGCTAAGAAAGCGGCACATGCGTTCCATTGCTGTACCTTCAAGTGTATTTAGATAATCCTCCATATCTTGGAATTGAGAATAGACATGGAAAAGACGGTCGAATATTTTTCTGAAATCCGAATACGACATCATTCTGTAAAAACTGTCGTTCCTGTCTGTTGGAAAATCCATTTCAAAGCGGCGGGACAGAATGTATTCTTTAGGTCGGCCGTGCATTGTTCCGCATAATTTATCGGCTTTGGCTATTATCTGCTTTCTGTTGCCGAAACTCATCAAGGCGGTGAGCAATCCGGATATTTCGATGTCGCATTTGTCGGAAAATCTATGCGGAAACTGAACCGGATCGTGTGAAATAAAATCCGGTTGTTCGTATTTTTCGGCTGCTTTAATAAGGCTTGTTTTTAGTTTTTCTGAAATCATAGTGTTGCAAAGTAACGCATTTTGTGGCAATATACCATGTCGCTTATTTGTTAAAAAGCTCTCTGCGGCTTTTAAAAATGCCTTAAATCAGACATTACTTAATTTTTGATGCGTTGTTTGTTACCGAATGAGAAAAATTGAGTACCTTTGAAACTCGATTTGAACAACCAAAAACATAATGATAGACCAGGATAGGATTATAAAAGTCAATATAGAGGAAGAGATGAGAAGTTCTTACATCGACTATAGTATGTCGGTGATTGTTGCTCGTGCTCTTCCTGATGTCAGAGATGGATTCAAACCCGTTCACCGTCGCATTCTTTACGGAATGATGGGGCTGGGAAACACGCACGAGAAACCATATAAGAAATCGGCGCGTATCGTCGGGGAAGTGCTCGGTAAATATCATCCTCACGGCGACTATTCAGTTTACGGCGCTTTGGTCCGCATGGCTCAGAACTGGTCAATGCGTTATACTTTGGTCGACGGGCAAGGTAACTTCGGCAGCGTCGATGGCGACTCTCCTGCTGCAATGCGTTATACCGAAGCACGCCTGCAACCGCTCGGCGAGGCAATGATGCAGGATATCGACAAGGAAACTGTCGATATGACAAACAATTTCGACGATACTCTTACGGAACCGACCGTCATGCCGACTCGTATACCGAATCTTCTGGTGAACGGAGCCAGCGGTATAGCCGTCGGAATGGCAACAAATATTCCTACTCATAATTTAGGTGAGGTTATAGACGCCTGCATTGCATACATCGACGATAACGATATTGATGTAGACGGACTTATGAAGTATGTGAAAGCTCCCGATTTCCCTACAGGCGGTTTTATATACGGAATGTCAGGTGTGAGAGACGCTTACGCCACAGGGCGCGGACGCATAGTCATGCGTGCACGGGCTGAAATAGAGACCGACGCAACTCATGATAAAATAGTTGTTACCGAAATACCTTACGGAATTAACAAGAAAGAGCTTATAATGTATATAGCCCAGCTTGTTAATGAGAAAAAGATTGACGGAATAACCAATGTGAACGACGAGAGCGACAGGGAAGGTATGCGTATAGTCGTTGACGTAAGGCGTGATGCAAATGCTAACGTCGTACTCAACAAACTGTTTAAAATGACTGCCTTGCAAACGAGTTTCAGCGTAAACTGCATTGCCCTCGTTCATGGCAGACCGAAACTGCTTACGCTTAAAGATTGTATAAGTAATTTTGTAGATCACAGGCATGATGTGGTCATACGTCGTACTCAGTATGAGCTGCGTAAGGCAAAAGAACGTATTCATATTTTGGACGGCCTGATAATAGCTTGTGATAATATTGATGAAGTCGTACACATAATCCGTTCTGCAAAAACTCCACAGGTGGCAATGGAGAATCTCGAAAAACGTTTCGGTCTCGACGAGATTCAGTCGCGTGCGATTGTAGAAATGCGTTTGCGTCAGCTCACTGGTCTAATGCAGGAACAGCTTCATGCAGAGCATGATGAAATAGAAGAACGTATAAATCGTTACAACGAAATACTTAATGACAATAATGTCTGCCTCCAGGTAATAAAAGATGAGCTTACGGAGGTAAAGAACAAATGGAATGACCCGCGCCGCAGCGAGATAGTTCCTACTAAGGACGAGTTTAATCCGGAAGACTTTTATTCGGATGACGAAGTCGTCATAACAATAAGCAATTTGGGATATATTAAGCGCACGCCGCTTGCCGAATTTAGAGCGCAAGGACGCGGAGGTGTGGGAAGCCGTGGCGGCAGTACCCGTAGTGAAGACTTTATAGAGTACATGTATCATGCGACGTCGCACAATACGATGCTTTTCTTTACACAGAACGGTCGTTGTCATTGGCTTAAGGTGTATGATATACCTGAGGGCGCAAAAAATTCCAAAGGCCGTGCTATACAGAATCTGCTTAATCTCGCTCCAGACGACCAGGTGAGTGTATGTCTTTATATAAGAAAACTTAACGACCCCGAGTTTTGCAAAAGTCATTTCGTAGTATTCTGTACAAAGAACGGAATAATAAAGAAAACATGTTTGTCGGAATATTCACGTCCGAGAGCAAACGGTGTGAATGCAATAAATATCCTCGAGGATGACAAGGTTATAAGCGTATGTCTGACCCGAGGTGACGAGGAAATACTGGTTGCCGATAAATTTGGCCGTGCAATTCATTTTAATGAAAGCACTGTCCGTCCTATGGGACGTACTGCTACGGGTGTGAAAGCCATGACACTTGAAGAAGGCGATGAAGTAATCGGAATGGTAAGTGTTTACGATCCGGAAAACGAAAGTGTAATGGTTGTCAGTGAGAAAGGATACGGCAAGCGTAGCGAAGTAAAAGATTACCGTGTTACAAACCGAGGAGGTAAGGGCGTAAAGACTATAAATGTAACGGAAAAGACAGGAAATCTTGTCGCTATTAAAGCCGTGACAGACAATGACGATCTGATGATAATAAATAAGAGCGGTATAACTCTTAGGATTCATGTTTCGGATGCAAGGATTATGGGTAGGGCGACACAAGGTGTGCGGCTTATAAATCTTGAAAAACGTGGCGATACGATTGCAAGTGTTTGCAGGGTTCCGAGTGAAACCGAAGAAGATATTGCGGAAGAATCCGGCGAAGTTCAGAATCAGGACGTGGCCGAAAATGATGAATAAATCAACAGGAATAACTAACGTTTAAAATTAATTTGATATGAAGAAGCTTTTATTATTTGCAGTTCTCTTCTCATCTACTATTTCTTATGCCCAAAACAGTCTCATAGACAAGGCACAGATGAAGTTAGACGACAATAAAATAGAAGAAGCTGTTGAGGTTATAGAACCCGCTCTAACAAGCGGCAAAACAAAAAACTTGGCAGGAGCGTACAATATGGCAGGAAATGTTTACGGCCGTATTCTTAATGGAGAGATACTCAAGGCTGCCAACAATCAGCCATGCGATACAACAAAATTCATTTCCGCTCTGAATAAATCGCTTGAATATTTTATTAAGAGCTATGAATTTGACAACAAACCGAACGAGAAAGGAAAGGTAAAGCCGCAGTATAACGCCAACAATCTGAAGATGATTTCGCAGATGTCTAATTATTTCATTTATGCGGGTCAATTCCTTAATACCAATGGCGACCAGAAAGGAGCTTATGACGCTTTTGAGAAATATCTCGAAATGCCTAAATTATCGGTGTTTACTGAAGCGCAGGCCGACTCCATGTATAAAGCGAACGCTGACGAATACAGCACGATTTCTTATTACACGGCTTTGCTCGGTTATCAGATGAAGGATTATGACCGTGCTCTGAAACATATAGATTACGCAATAGCCGACACTTCCTCAAAAAACAAGAACGACTTGTTCTTCATTAAGTCGCAGTCTTTACTTGCAAAGCAGGATACAGCAGCGTGGGTGAAGTGTGTTACCGAGGCTATTACCCAGCTTCCAGACAATACGCAGTTTGTTCAGAACCTGTTGTATTATTATAACATGAAAAGCTTGAAGGATGAGGCTATTACAACGGCGAATGACCTTGTTGCAAAAGCTCCCAACAACAAAAACGCATGGTATTCGGCAGGATGTATCTATCTTAATGAAGCGAAAGATTTCAATAAGTCGAGAGAATATCTGCAGAAGGCTTTGGAGCTTGATCCTAACATGATGGAGGCTCAGTACAATATGGGCATTTCATACGTAAACGAGTTGGTTTCGATAAAAGATAAATTTACGACAAACACTAAGGATCCTAACTATAAGAGAGACCTTGAAGCGGCTAAAGAGTATTACAAAAAAGCGCTTCCTTATTTTGAGAAAACACGCGAGCTGGTTCCTGACCAACCTAAGATATGGGGACTTTCTTTGAAGAATGTTTACTATAATCTTGAAATGAAAGACAAAGAAAAAGAAATCGACGATGTTCTTTCTGCGGCAGGTATAACGAGTTCCAACTAAGAAAATAAATGGAGGATTCCTGTTTCCGGTAAACCTCCATTCCTATAAACAGACTCTTTTTTGCTGATTATAATGCGAAAAAGAGTTTGTTTTTTTGTGATTAATACAGGTAAGGACGACGTTTTCTGTCATCTTGTTTTTTTGTATTAATAAGATTTCTTTTGTTACAAAGAGATTTTTATAAAAATCTTATAAGGCAAAAAAGTTCCCGCAGATAGTTGAAAATACAAGGGAGATAATTCAAAATATGTCTGAGATATTTTAAAATATCTCAGACATATTTTTTGCTACATATACATGTGTTGATTTTCAAGTGCTTGGCGGGTGACCGTTTTTGTCTGTAAAATCGAACAACAACGTATTTCAATTTTTTCGGAAAGCAGTCTTTTTTCACTTATAAAAGTATTTTGGCAGGAAACTGGATATAGATTGAAATATTTCCTTTCCGGTGATTTCTTACTGTGTCTGTTTTATTGATAAAAATGCTTGTCTTATATCGAACTTATGTTATTCTATTTCATTCCTATTGGTTTTTATGGATATTTTTGTGTGTATATCTTTCTTATTCGGCTAAAAAGCAGTAAATTTGCAGGCGAATTTGGCATGAACTTAACAAGGCTGTAAGAAAAGACGGTGAGACGTTGTTCATTTGCCAGTTTGCATAGAAAAAAGCTAAAACAGTCTTCAAAAAGAATGAGTAGTTGTATAATAAACGTCAAGGCTTTGGCCGAGAGTGACGCTCTGACGGCAAATATTCATTTGGACAATACTTTTTTCAAATGTTTCCATTCGTCGGATATCTCTGGCGGAGAGGTGGACGTTGTTGCGAAATCAACGAAAACGGCCGCCGGCAACGAATATGAGGTTGCTCTCGAAATAAACGGGTTTATAAAGATTCCGTGTACGAGATGTCTTGACGAGATGAATTATGAGATAAAGTTGGATGACCGTTTTAAGGCTCACGCGGGTGAATATATATCTGACGAAGACGCTGATTATGATATAATTCCCGCTAAAATAACCGGCGAATGCGATGTAGCGGAACGTATATTCGAAACAATTGTTTTAAATATTCCTTCTGTACATTCTCATTCGGACGGTCTTTGCAATACAGACATGATAGAAAAACTCAAAGAGCATTCGGCGAGTGAAATAACGAAAATAATAAATTAAAAAATAACAGAAATGGCACATCCTAAAAGAAGACAATCCAAAGCACGTACACTTAAGCGCAGAACTCACGATAAAGCAGTTGCTCCTACATTGGCTATATGTCCTAATTGCGGCGCATGGCATGTATATCATACTGTATGCCCTGAATGCGGCCATTATCGTGGAAAACTTGCTATTGAGAAAGAGGTTAACTCTTGACGTTAAGTGATAATGGGAAAAATTAATGCTGCAATCACAGGTGTAGGCGGTTATGTGCCCGAATACGTGCTGACCAACGACGAACTGTCGCGTATGGTCGACACGAACGACGAGTGGATAATGACGCGAATCGGTGTTAAGGAGCGTAGAATCCTGAACGAGGAAGGCTTGGGAACAAGCTATATGGCCCGAAAGGCCGTAAAGCAGTTGCTGGAGCGCACCAATACCGATCCTGCCGAAATAGACTGCCTTATCGTTTCCACAACAACTCCCGACTATCATTTTCCGTCGACAGCATCGATAGTTCTCGGCCGGCTTGGATTAGTAAACGCTTTTGCTTTTGACTTTTCGGCCGCTTGCTGCGGATTCCTTTATTCTTTGGAAATAGGAGCGAATATGATAAAAAGCGGTTGCCACAAGAAAGTAATTGTTGTTGGAGCCGATAAAATGTCTTCAATGGTCGATTATACAGATCGTGCCACGTGTCCTATTTTCGGCGACGGCGCGGGTGCTGTGCTTCTTGAACCGACCGAAGAAGAATGTGGTTTGATGGATTCGTATCTCCGCACCGACGGTAAAGGACTTCCTTTCCTTTGCATGAAAGCAGGCGGTTCGGTATGTCCTCCTTCTTACTTCACGATAGATCACCACATGCACTATCTTCACCAGGAGGGACGCACTGTATTTAAATTTGCGGTAACTCACATGAGTGATTCCTGCGAATTGATAGCAAAGCGTAACAACCTTGACAAAGACAGTATTGCGTGGGTCGTTCCTCATCAGGCTAACGTCAGAATTATAGAGGCTGTTGCCAAACGTCTTGACTTGTCTATGGACAAAGTCATGCTTAACATACAGCGCTATGGCAATACATCTGCGGCAACTCTTCCGTTGGCTTTGTGGGATTATGAAAAGCAACTGAAAAAAGGTGATAATTTAATCTTTACAGCTTTCGGCGCAGGATTCGTTTGGGGCGCTTCATATCTGAAGTGGGCTTACGATTACCAGCCAGCGAAATAGTAAAATCACCGGCTCTGAAAAAAGCGAATATTGAAAACAAAGCTTTGTTCTGGTATTTGCTAAAAATAAAACACCCTCTCGCTACTACCTGATAAACGGGAATAACGAGAGGGCTTTTGATAAAATTAGAGTTAAGCCGGAATAAAAATAATCCGTAAGTAATTATAAAGTTATGCATAAAGCAGGCTTCGTAAACATAGTAGGAAATCCTAATGTCGGAAAATCCACACTCACTAATTTATTTGTCGGTGACAGGATTTCAATAGCAACATTCAAGGCACAGACTACACGTCACAGAATACTCGGAATCCTTTCAACGGATGATTACCAGATTGTATTTTCCGACACACCGGGGGTGCTGAAACCAAATTATAAGCTGCAGGAAGCTATGCTTGCATTTTCCTTGTCGGCGCTTGAGGATGCCGATGTGCTTGTTTATGTTACGGATACGATTGAGGACAGTTCGAAAAACAGTGACTTCTTAGAAAAAGTAGCCAAATTGAATGTCCCTGTTCTGCTTCTGATAAACAAAATCGATTTAAGCAATCAGAAAGACTTGACTTCGCTTGTTGAAATCTGGCAGGAACGTTTGCCTAACGCTGAAATCTATCCTGTTTCTGCAAAAGCAAAATTCAATACAGATAACGTGTTGAAACGTATAGTCGAACTGTTGCCTGAATCGCCGAACTATTTCGACAAAGACCAGCTTACCGACAAATCTTCGAGGTTTATAGTTGCTGAGATTCTCCGCGAAAAGATATTGCTTTATTATGACAAGGAAATTCCTTATTCTGTAGAAGTTTCGGTGAACGAATTTCATGAGGAGGGAAAGGTTATCCGAATAAGCGCAACTATATATGTGGAACGAGAAAGCCAGAAAGGAATAATAATAGGGCATAAAGGCATAGCAATACGCAAAGTCGGAATGGAAGCCCGTAGGGATATAGAACGCTTTTTTGACAAAAAAGTATTCTTGCAAACTTACGTCAAAGTAGATTCCGATTGGAGAAATTCGGATCGGGAATTGAAACTGTTCGGTTATAATCCCGAATAGCATTACTAATTACAAATAAAAACTACTTCACCTAAATATAAATATGGGAAATTTAGTAGCAATAGTAGGTCGTCCCAATGTGGGCAAATCAACTTTATTCAACCGTCTTACCGAAAGCCGGCGCGCAATAGTCAGCGATGAAGCGGGAACAACGCGCGATCGCCAGTACGGAAAGGTAATATGGAACGGAAAGGAATTCTCGATTGTAGACACAGGAGGCTGGGTTGTCAATTCGGACGATGTGTTCGAGCATGAAATAAGGAAACAGGTGGAGATTGCAACCTCCGAGTCGGACGTTATACTTTTTGTGGTTGACGTAAACAACGGAATCACCGATCTCGACATGGAAGTAGCAGACATTTTGCGTCGCACCAAAACGCCCGTTATATTAGTATCGAACAAAGTAGACCATAATGAAAAGGATTATCTCTCGGCAGAGTTTTACAAGTTAGGGTTAGGCGCTCCCCATTCAATCAGTGCGGCAACCGGTAGCGGAACAGGCGATTTGCTCGATGTGATATTGGAAACATTGGGCGACCGTGAATTGAATGAAGAAGACGACAACATTCCCCGCTTTGCTGTCGTAGGCCGTCCGAACGTAGGAAAAAGCAGTATAATAAATGCATTTATAGGCGAAGATAGAAATATCGTGACCGATATTGCCGGAACAACGCGTGATGCTGTATCTACGCGGTATACCAAGTTTGGATTCGATTTCTATATCGTCGACACGGCAGGAATACGCAAAAAGAACAAGGTCACGGAAGACCTTGAGTATTACAGCGTGCTGCGTTCCATACGCGCTATCGAGCAGGCCGACGTTTCCATTCTGATGATCGACGCGACCCAGGGAATAGGTACGCAGGATATGAACATATTCCAGGTAATACAGCGCAATAACACGGGTTTGGTTGTAGTTGTCAACAAATGGGACCTTGTAGATGACAAATCGCACGAAGTTCAGATGAACTTCGAGAACGTAATTCGCCAGCGCATGGCTCCGTTTACGGACTTTCCCATAATTTTCGCTTCCGCACTTACCAAGCAGCGCATATACAAGGTTCTTGAAACGGCAAAGGACGTCTTTGAAAACCGTCGCTCGCGCATTCCGACGGCGAAACTTAACGATGTAATGCTGCCATTGATTACCGAGACGCCTCCTCCTGCTCTGAAAGGTAAGTATATAAAGATAAAATACTGCACTCAGCTGCCTAACACGCGTATTCCGTCGTTTGCATTCTTTGCCAATCTGCCTCAGTATGTTAAGGAGCCCTATCGTCGTTTCCTCGAGAACCGAATCAGGGAGAACTGGAACCTTTGCGGCACGCCTATAAACGTTTTCATTCGTCAAAAGTAAAACAATGATATTACGGAATTATATTTTATTCGTGTGTTTTGCGGCCGTGCTCGCTTCCTGCAGCAATGAAAAGCAGGCGGAAAAGCATGAAACGCCCGAGGAGGTTGCACTCGCAGCGTACAACCACCTTATAAAAGACGAATATGAAGATTATGTGAAACTTGTTCATTCCGGCGACAGCATTACTGAAACCTACAGGCAAGGTTTGCTTGCTACGGTAAAACAGTTTATGGCCCGACAAAACGACGAGAAGAAGGGAATAAAATCGGCAAGCGTAGTAGACGAGAAAACAGTGTCGAACGACAATTACGCACTTGTGATGTTAATACTTACTTATGGCGACAGCACTTCGGAAGAAGTGGCTGTGCCGGTTGTGAAAGTTAACGACGTATGGCGCTTGCGGTAAATCAAGCAGAACAAAAAGAAAGTAATATTTTCCGTGGCGGACTTTTTCATAGTTTGCACGATTTTTTATATTTTCGAATAATAAGGAGGCTATAATTTGAAATTTTTGATAGATTGTTATATTTTAATCTATTTGTCTTTGAGATAATTTGATGTAAATTCGGCATAAACAGAAACAATTCCGGTAGAAAAATATAGGGGAAAACAATTTCGTAAAAAAACACTTCGCAGAAAAAATACTTTTTTCTGCGTGGTAAAAAAATTCCCGCAGATAATTGAAATTACAAGGGAGATAATTCAAAATATGTCTGAGATATTTTTTGCTATATATACACATGCTGATTATCAAGTGTTTGGTCGGTGACCGTTTTTGTCTGCAAAACCAAACATAGTAAGGTATTGTCGATTTTGCGACGTGTAATTTATACATTAAATAAACCCTTAGAATTTCCCGATGTTTCATAACAAAGAGAAATACTAATGACCAAAAGGGGAAGTATATACTTAAAGAATATACAGTGCGTGCCAGCGTATTTACTTTTGTTCTTCCTGTTCTGCTTTCTTAACCTTGCGGAACAAGTCGGAAGCAAATATAAAATTGTTAAGCTGTTTGTTTTCCGATGACATCACATCGTCTTTGGTGCCTTGCCATTCTTTATGCCCGTTGTAAAGAAAAACAATGTTTTCGCCTATGTCCATGACCGAATTCATGTCATGGGTGTTGATGATAGTCGTAATATTATAATCTTTTGTGATGCTGTGTATCAGTTCGTCTATAACTAAAGACGTTTTAGGGTCGAGGCCCGAGTTTGGTTCATCACAAAAGAGATAACGCGGATTCATGGCAATGGCCCGTGCAATGGCGACGCGTTTCTGCATACCTCCGCTTATTTCACCAGGCATTTTGTTTTCTGCTTCCAGGAGGTTGACGCGCTCAAGGCAGCTGAGTGCCCTGCGTTGCCTTTCTTTATAGGAATAGTTTGAAAACATGTCGAGAGGAAACCTTACGTTATCGACTACCGACATGGAATCGAACAACGCTGCACTTTGAAAAATCATTCCCATTTCCCTACGTAACAGTGTCCGTTCGTTCTTGTCCATGTTTACAATGTCGCGTCCGTCATAAAGAATCTCGCCGCTTGTAGGAACAAGAAGTCCGACGATACATTTCATAAGCACGGTCTTTCCCGAACCGCTCTGGCCTATGATGAGATTGGTCTTGCCTTTTTCGAATACGGTATCTATGCCTTTAAGCACATCCTTATCGTCGAATGACTTGTAAAGAGATTTAAGTTCTATCATATTCAGGAGAGCAGTTTGGTGAGAAACAAATCGGAAAAAAGTATAAGCATAGAACTCGATACAACGGCATTCGTACTGGCTTTTCCGACATTTATGGAACCGCCTTCAACCGTGTAGCCGTAATACGAGGAAACGCTCGCAATTATAAAGGCGAAAAACAAAGATTTGATAACGCCCATCCATACAAACCACTGCGTAAAAGAATACTGCATTCCCGCCGTAAGGTCTGAAGCCGAAATGATATGTCCTATGTAAGCCGTTGCGTAGGCTCCTATTATGCCCGATACGGTGCTGAAAATAACAAGAAAAGGCATAATCGTTATCAAACCGGCTATTTTAGGAAGAATAAGGAATGAGGCTGAATTTACACCCATTATATCGAGCGCGTCTATCTGCTGCGTCACGCGCATTGTTCCTATCTCCGACGCTATGTTCGAGCCTACCTTTCCTGATAGAATCAGACACATAATGCTCGACGAAAATTCAAGAAGCATGATTTCACGCGTTACAAAACCCGAAGTCCAGCGGGGCATCCAGGCACTTTGCACGTTCAGTTTTATCTGGATACATATTACAGCTCCGATGAAGAAAGAAATGAGTAGCACGATAGCTATCGAGTTTACTCCCAATTGTTCCATTTCTTTGATGTATTGCCGCCAGAACATGCGCAGTCTTTCCGGACGGGAGAATGTGCGTCCCATAAGTTGCAGATAGCGGCCGAAAGCAGTCAGAAACTTATTTAATAACATTGTAGTATGTGTTTTTACCTGCAATGCCCCTGTAAATCATTTTCCGTATGTTTTTATTAAGGAGCAAAAGTATTGACAAAGGTAAGAAACTTTTCGTGTTACGGGCTGCAATACTATCATTTCTTTCTTTGTTAGGAGTTAAATTAGTAATTTTGTCAATAAAATAAATAAGCATGGACAGTTCAGACTCTAAGATGGTGTTGCGTACCGAGGGATTGATTAAACGTTATGGCAAGCGCACTGTCGTTAACGATGTTTCCTTCAATGTACATCAAGGTGAGATTGTTGGTTTGCTCGGCCCGAATGGGGCAGGGAAGACGACGTCGTTCTACATGACGACAGGCCTGATAAAAACAAACGGAGGACATATTTATCTTAACGACGAGGACATAACGGATTTTCCCGTTTACAAGCGCGCGCAATATGGCATTGGCTATTTGGCGCAGGAGGCGTCTGTTTTCAGAAAGATGTCGGTCGAGGACAATATTGCTTCTGTTTTAGAGATGACAGGCAAGCCTAAATCATATCAGCGCGAGAAACTCGAGAGTCTTATAGCCGAATTTCATTTACAGAAAGTGCGCAAAAATCTTGGCGACCGGCTTTCGGGAGGCGAGCGGCGCAGAACCGAGATAGCCCGTTGTCTGGCTATCGACCCTAAGTTCATAATGCTCGACGAACCTTTTGCCGGTGTGGACCCTATTGCCGTTGAAGACATACAGTACATAGTATGGAAATTGAAATACCGTAACATAGGTATTCTTATTACTGACCATAACGTAGAGGAAACTCTTTGTATAACCGACCGCGCATATCTTCTTTTCGAAGGGCGCATTTTATTTCAGGGAACGCCTGATGAACTGGCTACCAACCAGATAGTCCGTGATAAATACCTTACAAACAGCTTCGAATTGCGCAAGAAAGATTTCCAGCTCATCGATAAGCAAAAAACGGTTGAAGAATAAGTGTAATAAAAAAGGTTTTAAAAAAATATTTTTTCTGCGTGGTAAAAAAGTTCCCGCAGCAAATTGAAAATACAAGGGAGATAATTAAAAATATGTCTGAGATAATTTAAAATATCTCAGACATATTTTTTGCTACATATACACCTGCTGATTTTCAAGTGCTTGGCGGGTGACCGTTTTTGTCTGCAAAACCCTACGGAAAAGTGTCGTGAATTTTAGGTGTAGCAATATTTTTATGTGTCTTAATATCTTCTGATAGAAAAAACGGAGGCAGACAAGAACTTATTTCTTTCTGATTTTCAGCTGAACTCTTTTTCTTGAAAAACATCCGAGATATTTCTAAATATCTCGGATGTTTTTTATCCTTTTCCGAAGAGGGTAGAGGCTACGTAACTGTTGCCGTTGCTCAATCCTGATAGTACACGCGCCTTACACGTTCGCTTATCGAAGTAAGTATTTCGTAAGGTATGGTTTGTAGTTTGTCGCTCAGAACCGAAACGGGAAGATTGTCGCCGAAAATCTCTACTTTGTCGCCTTCCTTGCAAGGTATGTCGGTTACATCGATCAAAGCTACATCCATGCAGATGTTTCCAACATATTGTGCTGGTTTTCCGTTGACAAGGCAATATGCATTGCCGCAGCCTAAGTGACGGTTCAATCCGTCGGCATAACCTATCGGAACGGCTGCAATGCGACTTGGACGTGTAAGGTGGCCTTTTCTCGAGTATCCCACCGTGTTGTCTGCATTTACGTCGCGTATCTGTAAAATGGTGGTGGAAAGCGTCGCTACATTGTTTACTATACTGTTGTTTACAGGATTTACTCCGTATAGTCCTATGCCGAGACGCACCATATCGAGATGATACTTCGGAAAACGTTCAATACCTGCCGTATTGCAGATGTGGCGTAGTATTTTGTGGGGAAAAACTTTTTGCAACAGGCTGCTTGCCTCGTCGAAAACAGCAAACTGCTTTTCAGTGAAGTCATCGAAAGCGGGACTGTCACTTCCCACAAAATGAGAAAACACAGAGCGGGGAAGAACGGCGTTCTGCGATTTCAGACGCTCCACAAGTTGTTTTATATCTTTGGGGGCAAACCCCAAGCGGTGCATTCCCGTATCGATTTTGACGTGGATAGGGAAGAGTGTAACGCCTTCCCGCTCAGCTTCGGCAATGAGAGCTTCCAACAATCTGAAGCTGTACACTTCGGGCTCGAGACGATAGTGGAACATTGTGCGAAACGTTGTCATTTCGGGATTCATAACCATTATGTTGGCCGTGATTCCCGCTTTTCTCAGAGCCACGCCTTCGTCGGCCACGGCTACGGCAAGATAATCGACGCCGTGTTCCTGTAGTTTTCTTGACACTTCGAGCGCTCCTGAGCCGTAGGCGGAGGCTTTGACCATGCAAACCATTTTGGTCTCGGGTTTCATAAACGAGCGGTAGTGCTTTAGATTTTTTACAATGGCGCCGAGATTTATATCGAGCGTCGTTTCGTGCAGTTTGAGCGCAAGCAAATCGCCTATTTTCTCAAAACCGAACGAACGTGCGCCTTTCAGCAATATGGTTTCAGTATCAAAGCTGTTAAGCAAACCGCTGACAATAAAATCTTCGGTTGTAGTGAAAAAATGCTTCTCCGTTTTGAAAAAATGTGCAAAACGTGATATTTCCGGACCTACACCAATGAATTTACTGAGCTTATGCGTGTTTACCATATCGGCGACATGAGTGTACAGAACTTCGGAATTCATTCCGCTTTGATAAATGTCGCTGAGAATAAGTGTGGTTTTCCGGCTCTGCCCGCCTGTATGCCGGTTCAGAAAGTCGAGAGCGATGTCGAGAGAATTGACATCGGAATTATAAGAATCGTTTATAATAGTACAATGCCGTATTCCTTGCGTTACTTCAAGGCGCATAGCCACCGATTCCAGGCGGGCAAGGCCGTTGTGTATATATTCCGGATCGAGTTTTAGGTAAAGACATGTGGCCAGACAGTGAATGCTGTCGCAAATAGAGGCGTCGTCTATAAAAGGAAGCGTATAATTTCCTTCTTTGTCTTCGTATCGATAAGAAATCTGAGTGTTGTCACGGCCTTTTACAATGGACGAGACGAATAGGGGAGCGGTCTCATCTTTTACCGACCAGCGTAACTGCCGGCGTGCCACCTTTCCTATGGAAATAGCGCGGTCTACCGTTTCGTCGTCAGAGGAATATATTATGACCTCGCTGTTTTTGAAAAGTTTGAGCTTTTCTCTGCACTTTGATTCCTTGTCGGGAAAATTTTCCTGGTGTGCATGCCCCAAATTCACCATTATACCGATTGTCGGCTGGATTATGTTGCGTAAAGCCTCCATTTCTCCGGGCTCGGATATGCCGGCTTCGAAAATCCCGATACGTGATGATTCGTCGAGTAACCATACAGAGAGCGGAACACCTATCTGTGAATTGTAGCTTCTTGGCGAACGCGTTACGTTCATAACAGGTTGTAGTAATTGGTTAAGCCATTCTTTAACTATGGTCTTGCCGTTGCTGCCGGTTATGCCTATTATAGGAATGTCGTATTGCTCTCTGTGCCGTTCCGACAAGCGTTGAAGCGCTTTCCGTGAATCGATAACCAACAGGAAGTTAGCGTCGGGATATATTTGTTCTGACTTGCATGGCACTTCGGTAACCACGAAATTTTTAACACCGCGTTTGTAAAGCTCTTGGATGTAATTGTGTCCGTTGCCGACGTTGGTTTTTATCGCGAAAAACAATGATGATTCAGGAAAGACCAGAGAACGGCTGTCGGTTAGCAGCCATTCTATTTGCGCCGCTGCATTACCGTAACGGCGGGCCCCTATAAGTGCAACGATATCTTCTATTTTGTATTTCATCTTCGGAATGCTTTATGCTGTATAAGTTTGTTGCAGACTTTTATCGAGTATTTCCAATTCGTTTGCGACTGCTAAGTTCGCATATTTTTTGCTTAGATTTACAATGTGCGCCCGTGTTTTTTCCAGAAACCCACGGTATTCTTTTGTTTCTGGATGAAGCGGACGGTGTTTCATTGCCTTTATAATTTTTTTCCACTCAAGGGCAAATTCTGCAGCTTGTCTGTCGAACGCATATTCTGCAAAGCGTTCGAAAATATAGTTTACGGCAAGTTCCGAGGGGTGGAGCATATCGTCGGCATAGAAACGGTAATCGCGAAGTTCGTCGTTAACTATTTCATAAGACGGAAAATAAAAACATTTGTTGGCGAATCGCTTTATTATATTGTCGATAGATAGAAGCAGTACGGCCTTGCTAAGGTTAGAAGCATGAAAACCATACTTGGAATATCTGTACGGACTCACGGTGAACAGCACTTGCAGTCTTGTGTTAAGATTGAACAGTCGGGTAAGCAAATCCGTAAATCTTTCGGTTATTTCTTCAATGCTGATATCGTTTACGGTAAATTGCGTTTCGGGAATTTTGTGACAGTTTGCTACAATGATATTTCCGGCATTTGAACTGTAACTATAACAACGGTTCGTTCCCAATGTGATAATCAATGCGTGAGCGTTTATTATGGAGTTGGCGCAGGCAGTATGGCGTTTAAGTATGTTTTCGATACACTGTTCGCGCGAAGCTGCAGAAAAAAGGCCGGAATGTAGCCAACTGTTCCAAAGGCCGTTCTTTTCAAACAGATAATTCTCGAATTTGAAATCCGGTCCTTCGAGCAAACATTCAATAGCCTGGCAAATACTTATAGGATTATAGAGCACTCCGAACGGGTTTACATCACAATCAAATTTAAGGTCGCACAGCTTGGAACCGATATTTTCGGTAAAACAAGACCCCAGCATTACAATGCTGTCACCGACGCTAAGATTGAAATTCTCTTTGGTTATAGAAACGTTAGTTCTGAAATCCATACAAATTACTCCCCGGACTTTTAATTCATACGTATTACAAAAATACGCAAAATAGTAAATAACATGAATTCAATATAAATTAAAACAAATTTGCTCGCGTGTCTTTGATAAAATCCGTACTTAAAATAAGCCGCTTCTAAAGAAACAATAAGTAATATATGCAGAAAAGAGCATTTGTTGTGTTTCAATTAAAT
>CAJKQZ010000002.1 GCA_905202115.1 uncultured Prevotellaceae bacterium
ACATATTTTGAATTATGTGCCTTGTATTTTCAATTTCCTGCGGGAAGTTTTTTACGCATACAAAAAATTATTTTTTTTCGTGAGGGCTCCGGCACAAAGATTTCATATTTATCCGCCGATTTCCCGCAAGACATGTTCTACCACAAAGAATGAACACGTTTGCATTAGGCTTACATTGGAATACATTCAACTTTACTTACATCACTCGCCGTAAGAATCATTTCCGCTTACATCCTTGCAATAAACATCCTTGTATAAAAAACAGATTTAAATACCGCCGCTATCGGCAAATCATCATAATTATATTTAGAAATACATAGAGCCGGAGTTTTTGTTATTTTTTGTAAATTTGCCGTATATTGAATTCTGAAAAAACATTCGTATAAAAAACCTTATTCAGCAAAGAGACCCGTTGCCGCACTCATAAAGCGGAAAGTGCGATATTCCGGCATTTTTTATCGCCACAACATTCAACATAAAAAAGGCGGCAAAATAAAAAACATCGACATTGCCCATGAAAAAGCAAGAAAGATACAGATTCATTCTCGAGTATTTCGAAAAGACAAGTCCCCGCACCGAAACGGAACTAAAATACAACAATCCATACGAATTGCTGGTTGCCGTCATGCTGTCGGCACAATGCACAGACAAACGCATAAACCAGGTTACACCGGCACTGTTCGCCGCATATCCCACAGTGCACGACATGGCAAAGGCAACGCCCGATGATTTGCTTGAATACATCGGCAGCGTTTCCTACCCCAACTCAAAAGCACGCCATTTGGGCGAAATGGCCCGCGTTGTTTCCGAAAAATTCAACGGAACCATACCCGACAACTTCGACTCGCTTGTAAGTCTGCCCGGTGTGGGCCGTAAAACAGCCAACGTAATGCTCGCCGTAGCTTTCGGCCAGGCAGCGCTGGCAGTAGATACGCATGTTTTCCGCGTAAGTCATCGGTTAGGACTGGTACCCGATTCATGCAACACCCCCGAGAAAACAGAAAAAGAACTGGTAAAGAATATTCCGCAAGACATAATAAGCGACTCTCACCACTGGCTTCTCCTCCACGGACGATATATATGCAAAGCACGGCGGCCTGAATGCGAGAAATGCGCATTCACATCGATATGCAAATACTTCGCTGCTGAAAAAAAGCCGATTGACAGTAAACAGAGCGGTAAAACATCTTAAAACCAAGATACCGGCAATGAATACAATGCCACATGTCACAAAAAAATACAGCACCGGCAAGATATTTCTTGTCACGGTTGCCTTTTTGCTGGCGGTAGTGCAGCCGGTATGGCCCCAGAACGAAAAAGAAGACATAGGCAGCCTGCTGGAAAATTACTTCTACAATTACGACGCCCCGAATTTCCAGCCCAACACGAACCCGCGCCTCGTAAATTACGAATTCGACCCTAACAGCAACACACTCACAGTTGAAAGCGACGCCACTTTCGCTTCGCAACCCCTAACCCCTCGCATTGTAAAAAGCATTTATGAGTCGCTGCACAGATACCTGCCCGAAAAATACAGAGGCAGCAATCTCACAATCCTTTGCAACGGGAAAGAACTGGCAGACTATATACCGAATCCCTATCGCGAAAAAGCCGACAAAAGCCGTATGTGGGGCAAAACCGATTATCAGGGAGCTCCGTGGGTAGCCAACATGTCAAAAGCATATTATCCAACGCTCGGCCTCCAGAACCGCCACCTCTCCGTGTGCGCCAGCCACGGAATATACTATCGCAACGAAAAAAACGACTGGCACTGGCAGCGCCCGTACCTGTTCTGCACAAACGAAGACTTGCTTACGCAGACAATAGTAGTGCCTTTTCTGATTCCCATGCTTCAGAATGCCGGCGCTGTGGTATACTCGCCGCGCGAAAGAGACTGGCAGGACAAAGAAATCATTATAGACAATGATTTTCCCGACACCGGAGGCATATATGAGGAAAAACAAAGCGACATATCCTGGAAAAAATCCGACCAGCCTGGATTCGCGAATCCTAAAAAGATATATGTGGACAGCGAAAACCCTTTCAGAATGGGTTCTGCACGTAACATAAAGACAACCGACAGAGCCTCCGGCATCAACGAGGCAGCATGGATTCCCGATATAAAAGAGAGCGATGATTACGCGGTATACGTAAGCTATCAATCCTTGCCCGACGCCATAAGCAACGCACACTACACCGTTTATCACGGAGGAATAGCCACGGATTTCTATGTGAACCAGAAAATGGGAGGCGGCACATGGGTTTATCTTGGAACATTCCATTTTTCCGAAGGGCAAAGCAGAAAAAACTGCGTAGTGCTTACCAATAAATCGCAGGAAAAAGGTACTGTTTCGGCAGACGCTGTAAGATTCGGCGGAGGCATGGGAAACATTGCCCGAGGATTCGACGAAGAAACAGGAGAGCTCTTTGCAAGCGGGCTTCCCCGTTATCTCGAAGGAGCACGCTACTCTGCACAATGGGCAGGCATGCCTTACGATGTCTATGCCGACTACGGAGGAGAGAACGATTACAAAGACGACATAAACACCCGTTCTTACGCAACCAATTACCTGGCGGGAAAATCCGTTTTTCTTCCCTCCATGCGGGGAACCGGAGTTCCGATTGAGCTATGCCTGGCCATTCACAGCGACGCCGGCTATAAAGAAAACGGACTGGTAGGTACTTTAGGCGTATGCACAACCTACGGAATGAGCAACGAGGCTTCATATCCGGCAGGAATCTCCCGCGAAGCCTCAAACGATTTCGCCCAGCTGCTTGTCGACAACATTTCTACCGAACTTTCCGCCATTTACGGCGTTAAATGGCCCCGCAGAGAGGTATACAACCGCATGTACAGCGAATCATGCCGCCCCGACATCCCATCTGCAATCATCGAAACGCTTTCGCATCAGAATTTCCACGATATGGTTTATGCCCACGACCCGAAATTCAAATTCAACATAGCACGCAGCATTTACAAAACCATTTTAAGATACATCGCTTTCGAACACGGGAAAAAATATGTTGTCACTCCTTTGGCGCCCGACAACTTATCCATTGAATTTGTTGGAAAAGACGAAATTTCACTGCGCTGGGATGCGGTGCAAGACTCTTTAGAACCGACAGCCAAGCCGAGCGGATACATTGTTTACTCACGTGCAGAAGGCGAAGACTTCGACAACGGTGTTTTAATCAAAGGCAAGACATCCTTTCGCAGGAAACTTTCACCCGGAACAGTATACAGTTTCCGCGTTACGGCAGTAAACAAAGGCGGCGAGAGTTTCCCGAGCGAAACTTTATCGGCCTGCAGGGCCGCAACCCCAAACCGGCCGGTGTTATTAGTAAACTGTTTCAACCGTCTGGCCGGTCCTGCCGTCATAAACAACGAAGACAGTTTAGGTTTCGATCTTGATAAAGACATAGGCGTTCCTTATATCCGGACTCCGGAATACTCGGGCAAGCAGGAAGTATTCAATCCGAACAAAGGCGGCGATAGTTCATCATCGGGCTTAGGTTTCAGCGGCAACGAACTTGAAGGAACAATGATAGCCGGAAATACTTTCAATTATACGGCTATCCACGGCAAAGGCCTCGCGCAGGAATATTCCTTTGTTTCATGCAGCAGAAAAGCAGTCGAATCTGGACGCGTGGATTTATCCAAATATCCTATGGTCGACCTAATTTTCGGCCTCGAGAAATACGATTCCGGAAACTTAGAACATTACAAAACGTTCACATCCCGTTTACGGTCGCTTGTGGAAAAGTATTTATCGAACGGAGGATGCATTCTGGCAAGCGGAGCATACATTGGAAGCGACATGACATCGAATTCCGACAAACGGTTTATGGGGGAAACATTGCATTGCTCCTACATCGGAACAGACGCAAGCGCCTCGAACTCTTCCGTTCACGGCATGAACAGGACATTCAGCCTGTACAGAACCCTTAACTCCAAACACTACGCCGCTACGCATGTAGACAAGCTTGCCCCTTTAAGCGGAGCGCAAACAATATTCCGTTATTCCGACGGAACGCCCGCCGGAACAGCATTCCGTTCAGCCAAAAGCAGAGCGGTTGTCTTAGGATTTCCAATAGAATGCATAGAGCAGGAATCCGAACTGAACAAAATAATGCTGAACATAGCAAATTACTTAATATCAGAATAACAAATCCAACAAAACAACGACATGTATAAAATCCAACTCAATTCCACGGGAACACATTTCCTTTCCGTTACAAAAGAGCATTTACAGACAATAGAACGCTACTCTCTTTTCCGCGATCTTATAGATTCCAACGGTTATGTAGACGAATCTGTTTTAGACAAGCTAAAACTTAACATACGTTCACTCATAGGTTCTGCAACCGATAACGTGGAAGACCTACTGCGCCTAGCTGCCGATGTGATATACCACGACAAAATGAAAGCATACGGCCTTCGCCAACTGATTTTACTATACATAAGCTGGATGAACAGCCGTTCCTGACAATAAGAATTACTATACTAAAAAAACAAGGAAGTCACAAAATTCCCCTCATATCCGGACATAACTATAAAAATTGCAGGAAATAGAAATAATCGAAACCTTTCAAAAGCCTAAAGGTATGTCATCGCCATGCGAGGACAGGCTGGTTTTATACGAGGATTTCGTTGCCGTAATCGACGGAGCCACAGCAAAAGGACAACTCCTTTGGAACGGACACACGTCAGGCTTCCGAGCAGCACAGATAATTGAAAATGTGCTCCATAAACTGGCTGCACGAGCAACGATATACGATTTCACAGAATCGGCAACCGAAGCAATACACGGCTATTATAATTCGTTCAACCGCACGTCGATAGTTTCAAAAAAGAACGAGGAACGTCTCACTGCCTCCGTTGTTGTGTTCAGCCGCCAACGAAAAGAAATATGGATGATAGGCGACTGCATTTTCCGAATAAACGGAATAAATTATCGCAATGACAAACTTGTAGACAAGCATTTGGCGCGCATTCGCTCCGAAGTGGACTTATTTTTGCTTAGAAACGGGCATACTACATACTCTCTGCAACAAAACGATATAGGCAGGGCTTTTATAAGCAACGCCCTGCACGACCTGCAATACTTCGGCAACGCAGACGAAAGCTGCGAATACTCCTACGCCGTTATAGACGGCTTCAAAACAGACATGTCGAAAACAATATGCATGTCTGTTCCCGAACATTCCGAGATAGTTCTCGCTTCGGACGGCTACCCCGAGCTTTTCGGCTCTCTTACCGAAACAGAAGAATACCTGCAACGGATGTTGCAAGCCGACCCGCTGTGTATATCGGAAAACAAACAGACAAAAGGACTGATGAAAGGCAACGATTCATACGACGACCGGACGTATGTACGCTTTATTATATGAAACAAATGGGTGTGGGCTTATTTGAATTATACAGTTGCTGCAATGTAGTTGCCGTAACACAAAACCGTCGCTGAACTTTTCAGAACATGACATTTTTGTCAGGCGTTCGAATCTCCCTCCAGTACGGAGAAAAAACATCCCGCTTGTAGAAAAAATTATCTCAGACATATTTTGAATTATCTCTGAGATATTTTAAAATATGTCTGAGATAATTTTTCAGGCACTTTTCATAGCTCTCCAAAAACCACCTGACAAAATTGTCAGGTCTCCCCAAAAGTCGATTTCCTACTTACCGCAAAAAACAACAAGGGAGGCCTCCAAAACAGAGACCTCCCTTGCATATTCTGAATACTACTAAATTCGTTTTTTACCTATCACTGTCCGTCGTTTTCGGGAGCTTTGTCAATCAAATCCATAAACTGGTCGAGTTTCGGAGTAATGATAATCTGCGTTCTGCGGTTGCGTTGTTTTCCAACCTCGCTGTCATTATCGGTAAGAGGATTGTACTCACCGCGTCCGCCGGCGGTAAGGCGTTTTGGATTAACGCCGTAATTGTTTTGCAGATACTGAACAACACTCGAAGCACGGAGACAGCTCAAATCCCAGTTGTTACGTATGTTAGTACGCGAAATAGGCACATTGTCAGTATTGCCTTCCACGAGAACATCGTAGTCGCTGTAATCTGTTATGATCTTTGCAATCTTACTGAGCGTCTCGGCTGCGCGGTCGCTTATCTCATAGCTTCCACTCTTGTAAAGCATATTATCGGCAAGCGAAATATACACAACACCTTTTAGCACCTGCACATCCACTTCCTTCAGCTCTTCCTTGCTGAGCGAACGGGTAAGATTGTTCGTCAGAATCAGGTTAAGAGAATCGCTCTTGCTTTTTACTTCAACGAGATGACGTATGTATTGATTCGATTCGTTAATCTGATCAACGAGCTTAGAGATGTTTACGTTACCGGCTCCGGTGTTTGTAAGGCTCTTGTCAAGCGATTGTTGCAGAACGTCTCTGTCGGCTTTAAGTTGTGCCAGCTGGTCGCTGAGCGACTGCACACGCGCCTTAGAGGCTGCCAACTCCGATTTGGTATCGGCCAGTTCATCTTTCGTCTTCTCATATTTTTCCGACAGAGCCGTGTTTGCACTGCGGCAGTTCTCCAAATCCTTCTTGCTTGCGCAACTGCTCATCAGCAAAGCTATTGCAAATAGCGACAAGTATAAAAAATTCTTTTTCATTGCTTTCTCAATTTTATGATTTAAACATGTGGCAAAAGTAAATAAAAATAATCACGCAAAGAAAAAATCAACATTTTTAGGGCGTTTTTAATATATTTACATACATACGTTCATGAAAAATTAGCTGGAAATAGTAATTTCGCGAACGTGAAATTAGAGGAACTTTCAGCAAAATATACCAAAAACCCATCTTTATTACAGCTTGGCGAAGCCATTGCCCAAAAAGACGGTAACAACACCATAAAAGTGACGGGAGTACAAGGCTCTGCCGCCGCCGTGATTCTGTCTGCACTCTGGAAAAAAGCAGGAAATGCGGCAAGGTATCTTTGCGTTCTCAACGACGAAGACGAAGCGGGGTATTTCTTCCAGGATTTCAAGGCTTTGTGCGGAGGTTGCAACGATGTAATGTTCTATCCTTCAAGCTACCGTCTGAAAGGAAGCAAATACGTACCCGACGACGGCAACGGAATTCTTCGCACCGAAGCCCTCGGTAAAATCGTAGCAAACGATTCCCGCATTGCAATAGTAACCTACCCCGAAGCTTTGGCCGAAAAAGTGTCGGACGGCAGAACGCTGGCCGAATATTCCATGAAAGTAGCTAAAGGCGACGTGATAGACATTTCGGAACTTGAGACGCAACTGACGCAATGGGGATTTAAAAGCGTAGATTATGTATACCAGCCAGGAGAATTCGCCCTGCGCGGCAGCATTGTCGACATTTTTTCTTTTACCTCCGACAACCCTTTTCGTCTAGACTTCTTCGGAGATGAAATAGACAGTATCCGTACTTTCGACATACGCTCCCAGCTAAGCATAGAACCGCAGGACAGCGTAATAATTGCCCCGCAGGCAAAAGCTTCGGGCAACGGAGGCGTATCATTAATGCAGCTGCTTCCAGAAAAAACGCTTTACGTAGTTAAAGACACGCAGTTCGTAAGCGAAAGAATAGACGCCACAGCAGAAAAAATAATTGCGGCAAAATCTATGGAGCAACAAACTCCCGACAACAGTCTGTTCGTTTCGGGAAAAGACTTTATAGAATCGATAAATAGCCACAAGAGCATCAAATTAGAAAGCGCAAAGACAAAAACAGCAGGCAATACGGTTACATTCAGCACACATTTGCAACCTATGTTCCACAAGAATTTCGACTTAGCCAAAAATACATTTGAAAGCTACACAAACAAAAATTACGAAGTGTTCGTTGCAGCCGACAATGCGAAACAATTAGAACGACTTAAATCAATATTTACCGATTTAAACTCAAAGGCAACTTTTTCTCCGCTTTCCGGAACAATACACAAAGGATTCGCCGACGACGATCTGAAACTATGTATTTTTACCGACCATGAGATTTTCGACCGTTTCCACAGATATAATTTTCACAACAACAGCACACAAAACGGACACGTTGCATTAACGCTTAAAGAGATTGGCGAACTGCGGGTAGGCGACTATGTTGTTCACGTAGACCACGGCGTGGGAAAATTTGCAGGCTTGGTAAACATGCACAGCGGCAACGCAGCGCAGGAAATGATAAAGCTCACTTACGCGAACGACGATGTTGTTCTCGTTTCCATAAACTCTCTTCACAAACTCAGCAAATACAGAGGAAAAGAAGGCGAGGCTCCCCGTTTGAATCACCTCGGAACAGGCGCATGGCAAAGGCTGAAAGACCGGACAAAGAAAAAAATCAAAGACATTGCACGCGACCTGATAAAACTTTATTCGGAGCGCCTGCAGAAGGAAGGATTCCAATTCAGTGCCGACAACTATTTACAACACGAACTCGAGGCGTCATTTATTTACGAGGACACCCCTGACCAGCTAAAGGCAACGCTGGCCGTGAAAGCTGACATGGAAAAGGCTCGCCCTATGGACAGATTGATTTGCGGCGACGTAGGATTCGGGAAAACAGAAATCGCAATCCGCGCGGCGTTCAAGGCAGCCTGCGACGGAAAGCAAACTGCCGTTATGGTGCCGACGACCCTCCTGGCGTTCCAGCATTTCAAAACGTTCAGCGAAAGGTTAAAGAATTTCCCCGTCCGCGTGGATTATCTTTCCCGCTCCCGTTCTGCGGCACAAACGAAACAAGTTTTAAAAGACCTTTCTGACGGAAAAATAGACATTATCATCGGCACGCATAAACTTGTTGGCCGCAACGTGAAGTTCAAAGATCTCGGTCTGCTCATAATAGACGAAGAACAGAAGTTCGGCGTTGCCGTAAAGGAGAAACTCCGCCAGATGAAAGTGAATGTCGATACGCTCACACTCACAGCCACTCCCATTCCTCGCACTCTTCAGTTCTCTTTCATGGGAGCCCGCGATTTGTCGGTGATACAGACGCCTCCTCCCAACCGTTACCCGATAGAGACACAGGTATGTACTTTCAGCGAGAATACCATTGCCGACGCCATTAACTTCGAAATGAGGCGCAGCGGACAGGTTTTTTTCGTTTGCAACAGAATTTCGCGTCTGCCCGACATCGAAAATTTTATCCACCGTATTATTCCCGAAGCCCGCATAGCGATAGGACACGGGCAAATGCCTCCCGAACAGCTTGAAAACACAATTATAGATTTCATAAACTACGATTACGACATTCTTCTGTCTACAACAATCGTTGAGAACGGAGTGGACATACCCAATGTCAATACCATTATAATCGACGGGGCACAAAATTTCGGTTTAAGCGATTTACATCAAATGCGCGGCCGTGTGGGGCGGTCAAACAAGAAGGCTTACTGTTATTTGCTGGCTCCTCCGCTTTCGTCGCTGCCCAACGATTCGCGCCGCCGCCTCGAAGCCATAGAAAACTTCAGCGATCTTGGCAGCGGTATCAACATTGCAATGCAAGACCTCGACATCCGCGGCGCGGGAAACCTTTTAGGCGCGGAACAAAGCGGTTTCATTGCCGATTTGGGATACGAAACTTATCAGAAGATTCTGAACGAAGCGGTATCGGAACTCAAAGCAAAGGAATTCTCAAGTCTTTACGAAGAAGATATGAAGGATTCTAATAACGACCACGGCGACTATTTCGTCGAAGAATGCGTGATAGAGAGCGACCTCGCGATGTTTTTCCCCGAACAGTTCGTTCCCGGCTCAAGCGAACGTATATCTTTATATAGGGAGCTCGATTCCATAGAAAGCGACGAGGAACTTTCGGCCTACCGCAAACGTCTGGAAGACCGTTTCGGTGCTTTGCCGCCTCAGGCCGAAGAGTTAATGAACGTGGTTTCCCTCCGCCAAAAAGGACACAAGCTCGGCATTGAAAGAATAATACTCAAGAACGGCCTTATGCTGCTTTATTTCGTATCCGACAATGAAAGCGTTTACTACAAAAGCTCCACTTTTGAGAAAGTAATAGGCTATGCCATGCGCCACATACACACCTGCAAACTCGAGGAAATAAAATCGAAACGCAGAATGCTCATTCAGAATATCAAATCGGTTGCAAGCGCAACGAGCGTTCTGGATGAAATAATACAAAACGGAAGTAAAACGCCTTAAAGGCCTTAATGTCAGTTTGCCGACGCTTCATCCTTGCCTTCTTCCTTAAAAAGGTATGATATTCTATTCTCAATCCTGATTATACGGCATTCGGCGTTGGCTATTCTCGGTATTTCGTTTCTTGCCACCCCGCTTGCTGCCGCCAATATGCAACGGTTGATAAAGCCGTGCCCTACCGCCAATATTTTCTTGCCGTCGTATTTCTCGAACATGGCGTTAAGAAACTCCACAGCCCTGTTCATTCCTTGCTCAAGGGTTTCAACGCTGTCGGGAAAGCGTTCCAGTTTTTTCGCTTCCTCACACAACACACCGGTAAGCGTTCCCCAATCTCTTTCACGCAGGAGAACGCACTCTTCGACCGGCAGATTAAAAGACTTATTCAAAATCCGGGCCGAATCCATTGCTCGTTTCAAATCGCTCGACACTATTGCATCGAACTGCAAGCCGTCCAATTTGCGGCGCAACCCCTCTACCTGTTCCTTTCCCACCTCATTAAGATGACCGTGCGTGCAGCCCTGAAGAATACCAGCCCTGTTCTCAACGGTTTCGCCATGCCTTACCAAATATATTGTCAACATATCAATACAGCATATAAAATTTCGTATGCAAAATTAATAATTGTAGAAATTACAAGGGCCTGAATAATTTGTTTGTATATTAGCAAACAAAAAATTATCTGATTATGAACAATAATAAAGTATCAATTGCAAGAGCATTGCTCGCTATCACAACAGGAGTATTACTTGTAGCCTATCCCGACTACACAACAAAACTCATGGTTATAGCAATAGGACTACTGTTCCTCGTTCCGGGGCTAATATCAATAGTCTCTACGTTCATTCGTACAAAAAAACCTGTGGATGAAGAGTTCATAAAAGAACACAGAAAAGCATTCCCCATTCTCGGAATAGGAAGCAGCATTCTCGGCCTGGTTATGGTCATAATTCCTATGGTTTTCATAACAGCCGTGATGTACATTCTCGGCGCAACACTCGTAATAGCAGGAATCTACCAAATAATAGGCTACCGCTCCTACTCCGATATAATAATAACGCCTGTCTGGATTTACGCTGTATCAGTGCTGATTATACTGGCCGGAATATTCATATTCCTCAACCCTATCGAGACAGCCTCTCTCCCGTTCTTTGTACTCGGAATAAGCAGCATGGTATACGGTATCTCGGAATTCATCAATATTTTCAGAATAAAGAAAATGCTCGGCAAGGAACAACGCCGCATAGAAAGTCTGGAAAACATCGGCTCCGCCGACAACGCCGACTGAATACCGCGCTATTTTCTCACAGGCAGGCCTTCTTTCGGCTTCTCCTCTATTGCAAAGAAAAATTACCGGCCCGATAAAAAATCTGTGCAAAAAATAAAGAAAAAATTTTTTTGCACGATAAAAAAGTTCCCGCAGATAATTCAAAATACATAGGAGATAATTCAAAATATGTCTGAGATATTTTAAAATATCTCAGACATATTTTTTGCTACATATACACCTGCTGATTTTCAAGCGCTTGGCGGATGACCGTTTTTGTCTGCAAAACCCTACGAAAGGAAGCCGACGATTTTATGGCCGGTAACATTTTCCTTAAACCCGAATCGGATGTCTGAATTTTCCTGTATTACATAACAGCGAAAAACATATACGACAAATTCTGACTAAACAGCGTTTTTTCATTTAACAGACGCATTGCAAACACGAAAATTCATTTGCACAAACAACATTTAAGACGTGCAAAAGAAACGTATTTTGTTAAAACAAACGAAGAAATAAGGTTTCAAATGAAACTATTGCCCTTGTTTCGATTTAACTCTGTATTTCAGATTATTAAACGAAATACAAATCTTAACTTTTGTAAAGTTTAAGTGAATTAATAGTTAAAATCTAATAACCTGAAAGATAAAAATTCATAAGGCGTAATTTTGCTCATGAAAACTCAGAAACCATTGCAATGGCTGATTTGAGCAAGATACAAACAAATATCGACCAGAACAAAATAGATGTTGCCATAGAACAACTCGGAGAACTTATAAAAGAAAATCCGGGCGACGACAAATTGTATTACCTTATGGGCAACGCTTACCGGAAGCAGGAAAATTGGCAAATGGCAATCAATAGCTATCTCGAGGCCGTGGAAATAAATCCCGACAACCCCGCAGCCGAAGCCAAAGACATGCTTCTGGATATTCTGGAATTCTACAACAAAGACATGTATAATCAATAAATATAGTCGTAAATGAGCAGAATGAGAGGAGCTATCGTCATCGACACCGACAAGTGCAAAGGCTGCAGCCTTTGTGCGGTTGCCTGTCCGATGAAAATTCTGGAATTAGCTCCCAAAAAAGTAAACCGCAGAGGTTATCCTTACATAAGCGTCATTGATGAAGAGAAATGCACCGGCTGCGCTTCGTGCGCGATAGTATGCCCCGACAGCTGCATATCCGTATACCGGAAAAAAGAGGAGGTCTGAAATGGAAGATTCTAAAATAGTATTGTTAAAAGGCAACGAAGCCATAGCGCATGCCGCAATCAGGTGCGGAGCCGACGCATTTTTCGGCTATCCTATCACACCCCAGTCTGAAGTTCTTGAAACACTGGCCGAACTGAAACCCTGGGAAACCACAGGAATGGTAGTGCTTCAGGCCGAAAGCGAGGTATCTTCCATAAATATGCTCTACGGAGCCGGCGGTTCAGGCAAAAGAGCATTCACTTCATCGTCCAGCCCCGGCGTTGCACTCATGCAGGAAGGAATAAGCTATATGGCAGGCGCCGAAATACCCGGACTTATTGTAAACGTACAGCGCGGAGGCCCCGGTCTCGGAACCATTCAGCCGAGTCAGAGCGACTACAACCAGGCCACACGCGGAGGCGGCAATGGAGACTACAACGTAGTTGTGTTGGCTCCCGCTTCGGTACAGGAAATGGCCGATTTCGTAGACCTTGCATTCGAGATAGCCTTTAAATACCGCAACCCTGTAATGATTCTTTCGGACGGAGTAATCGGCCAGATGATGGAAAAAGTGGTTCTTCCTCCCATAAAACCACGCCTTACCGAGGATGAAATCGCAGAAAAGTATCCCTGGGCAACAAACGGACACGGACTTAAAAAACGCGGGCCGAACATTCTTACGTCGCTCGAGCTCGACCCTGCCGTAATGGAACAGCGCAACATTCATCTGCAACAAAAATACGACGAGATACGCAAGAACGAAGTACGTTACGAAACCATTCAGTGCGAAGACGCAGACTATATAATAGTTGCCTTCGGCTCAGCGGCAAGAATCTCACAGAAAGCAATTGAAATGGCACGCAGCGAAGGTATAAAGCTCGGCCTTTTCCGTCCTATCACCCTGTGGCCGTTCCCCTTCGAAGCAATTGAAAAACTTTCGGCAAAAACGAAAGGTTTCCTCGTAGCCGAGATAAACGGCGGGCAAATGATTTACGACGTACGCCTTGCCGCAGGAAAGGATGTGCCGGTTGAACACTTCGGACGCCAGGGCGGAATAGTTCCCGCCCCCGACGAAATATTCAAGGCGTTCAAAGAGAAACTAATCAACAGGAAATAGAGAAACGCATTCTGACAAAACAGGCAAACAACCGGCCCACGGACAAAAAGACAATCATAAAAGCGACATGACAACAGATAACGACAATCGGATTCCCCGACATCGCCACACGCGCTCCGGCAAAGAAAGCGCTTCACGCCTGCTGCTACGCAACATAATGAACCTTTTTTTCATTATCGCGGTAATTGTTCTTATTGTACTTTACTTCGTTCGTCCGGGCATTCAGCAAACCAGCGGCTATATAGTATTCGCAATGTTTACCGTAGCGATAAAAATAGCTGAAATGGTTATACGCTTTCTCCCCAAATAAAAATCGGATTTTATAAAGGCGTTCGTACACAAAAAGAGCCACTTTGCAGAAGTAGCAGCTTACGAAAAAACAACGAACCATGACAAGAGAAGAAATAATACAACCACAAAATCTCGTTTACGGCAAATCTCCGCTCGTAAACGACGTTCACATGCACTATTGCCCTGGATGTACCCACGGAGTGGTGCACAAACTTGTAGCCGAGGTAATCGACGAAATGAATCTTGCAGAGAAAACCATAGGGGTGTGCCCTGTGGGATGTGCGGTCTTTGCATACCGCTACCTCGACATAGACTGGCAAGAAGCGGCTCACGGACGTGCGCCCGCCGTAGCCACCGCCTGCAAGCGCTTATGGCCCGACCGTCTGGTCTTCACGTATCAGGGCGACGGCGACCTGGCCTGCATAGGTACGGCCGAAACCATTCACGCTCTCAACCGCGGCGAAAAGATAACCATTATTTTCATAAACAACGCCATTTACGGAATGACGGGCGGCCAAATGGCCCCGACAACGCTCGTGGGAATGAAAACATCTACCTGTCCCTACGGCCGCGATGTCAAACTGCACGGTTATCCTCTTAAAATCACGGAAATCGCGGCACAACTCGAAGGAACTGCCTACGTAACGCGCCAAAGCGTTGAGACTGTAGCCGCAATACGCAAGGCAAAGAAAGCAATACGCCATGCTTTCGAGAACTCTATGAACGGAATAGGTTCAAATCTCATTGAGATAGTATCTACCTGCTCGTCGGGCTGGAAAATGACACCCGACGCGGCAAACAAATGGATGGAAGAAAACATGTTCCCCTATTATCCCATAGGCGATATAAAAGACGTACAGCCATGACAAATGAAATTATAATCTCCGGATTCGGAGGACAAGGAGTCCTGTCGATGGGAAAGATTCTTGCGTATGCAGGACTTATGGAAGGAAAAGAAGTAACGTGGATGCCGGCCTACGGACCGGAGCAGCGCGGCGGAACGGCAAATGTCACAGTAATCGTAAGCGACGAGAAAATATCGTCGCCCATACTCAGCACTTTCGACACGGCCATTCTTTTGAACCAGCCCTCGCTCGAAAAATTCGAAAGCAAGATAAAACCTGGCGGAACGCTCATTTATGATGCTTTCGGGGTGAGCATACCTCCCACACGCACCGACATAAACGTTTATTGCATTCACGCAATGGACGCAGCAGCCGAACTGAAAATGATGAAAGCGTTCAACATGGTGGTATTAGGATCTTTCCTCAAGAAACATCCGATAGTAACCATTGACAACGTCATCGCGGCTCTGAAAAAGACACTTCCCGAGCGTCACCACAAACTTATTCCGCTCAATGAGCAAGCAATACAAAAAGGGATGGAAATCATCGGATAAAAACATACAGATATATTACATCGCCGGCTTTGTATAGAGAAATACAAAGCCGGCGATGCTTTTATATTATCTCTTTGTCGTATCCACACCGCTCTATTCCAACGACACATGCCAGGCCGCAGTTTCCATAACGCCGAAACCGACGCCGAATCTTTCGGAACCTGACATTTTGTCAGATTGTCAAACCTGCCGCCCGCATTGGGAAAAACGCCTCCCGCTTACGAAAAAAATTATCTCAGACATATTTTGAATTATCTCTGAGATATTTTAAAATATGTCTGAGATAATTTTTTGAGCTTTTTTGCCAGCAAGACACTTGAAGTTTGTAAGTAGGTAAACAAACACTTTCTTTTTTATACGGATTATTTTACTCTAAAATAATAAAAAGCCACTAATAATTAGAAACAATTTTCTAATTATTAGTGGCTTGAAATTTGTCGGGGTGAAAGGATTCGAACCTTCGACCCCCTGCTCCCAAAGCAGGTGCGCTAACCGGACTGCGCTACACCCCGTAAATTTGAATGCAAATTTAAACAAAAAATCCCACAAGACAATAATAGATATGTGACGATTTGCTGCTGTGATTATTTTTTATTGTACTTCGTAATCATTCAAAGCGTAAAACTTTCGACGGCTTTATTCGGGCTACAATATAGCTTGGAAGTACAAGTGCTAAAGTTGAAACCATAAAAGTTGCGACATTAATAAGCACTATCGCGGTTATGTCAAATTCTACAGGTACGCTATCTATATAATACGATTCTGGATTGAGGTGTATTATCTTAAAGTATTTCTGCAACAAAGCCAACGAAAATCCTAAAATATTACCTAAAACCATTCCTTTAAGTAATATTATTACCGCTAAGTTTATGAATACCTTACGAATTAAAGTGTTTGTTGCTCCGAGTGTCTTGAGCAACGCTATTGTACTTGTTCTCTCCAATATAATTATGAGCAATCCGCTAATAATAGTGACACCTGCCACTGCCAGCATAAGAACAAGTATCACCCATATATTTACATTCAAAAGATTAAGCCAATCAAAAATTTGCGGATACAATTCTTTTACATTAAACGACATATATGATGTGTCGTTATCTATATTGTATCTCGAAACAAACTTAGCTACTTTGAAACTTGTTTCATTCAGAAGATTGAAATCCTTAAGATTTATTTCTATTCCGGTAGCTTTATTCTCATTCCATTTACATAGATTTTTTACGGTTTTATCGTGAGCAAAAACCAAGATTTTATCGAACTGCGACATATCAGTACGGTATATGGCTGCTACATTAAAACGACGGGCTCTAAGGCCACCGTCAAAAAAATAAGCAAACAATTTATCACCAACCTTGACTTTCAGATCGTTGGCAATACTTTTACTGATAACAATATCCTTTTCCGTTTCATTATTTTTATAATCCGGCAATTTGCCTTCAATGATATGCGACGAGATAAATCTTGTGTCGTAATCTTTAGCTATGCTTTTTAATGTTATACCGGCAAACTGTTCATTCGTTTTCAAAATCCCCGATTTAATCGAGAATTGTTGGACATGATCTACATTTGGAAGTGCTTTTAAATCGTTTACCAAAATTTTATCCAACGTAACAGGATTGCCTTCTCCGCTATCAGACATTCCTGTATTGTACAAAACAATGTGCGATCCGAAGCCTGTTACTTTTGAAGTTATTTCATTTTTAAATCCCAATACAATGGCAACAGAAAGAATCATTACAGCAAGTCCCACGGCCACTCCTAAGGTCGCAATCCTTATGGCCGGCAGAGATGCACGTTTTTTTCCTTCTCCTTTATAGTAATATAATCTACGTGCTAAGAAAAGAGACAAATTCATCTCGACAATGTTTTTCCAGGGTATGCTTCAAGGGCTTTACGTAATAAGAATAAAGCTCTTACAAGGTTTTCTTTTTTTAAAACATAAGCAATTCTAACCTGGTCTTTTCCTGCTCCTGGAGTTGTATAGAAACCGGCGGCAGGAGCCATCATGACAGTTTCGTTTTCATAGGAAAAATCGGTAAGGCACCAGGCACAAAACTTTTCGGCATCGTCAACAGGTAGTTGTACGGTAGTATAAAAAGCACCCATCGGCACAGGAGAATATACCCCCGGAATACGATTTAATCCGTCGATCAGGCATTTTCTGCGCTCAACATATTCGTCGTAAACATCGCGGCTGTAATCTTCATCTGCATCAATCGAGGCTTCTGCAACTATTTGTCCGAGCAAAGGAGGGCTAAGGCGAGCCTGACAGAATTTCATGACAGCGTTACGCACTTCTGCATTTTTTGTAATCAATGCACCCACACGAACTCCGCATTCACTATACCGTTTAGAAACGGAATCGATTAATATTACATTCTGTTCTATTCCTTCAAGATGACAAGCCGATATATACGGAGACCCTGTATAAATAAATTCCCTGTATACTTCATCGCTGAACAAATACAAATCGTATTTTTTAACAAGATCGCGAATCTGATTCATTTCCCTGCGCGTATACAAATACCCTGTGGGGTTATTAGGATTGCATATCAATATTGCGCGTGTTCTGTCGTTTATAAGTTCTTCGAATTTCTCGACTTTAGGAAGAGAGAATCCTTCTTCTATGGTGGTTGCTATAGTTCTGATTACAGCGCCGGCCGATACCGCAAAAGCCATATAGTTTGCATAGGCCGGCTCCGGAACAATGATTTCATCACCTGGATTAAGACACGACAAAAATGCGAACAAAACCGCTTCAGAACCTCCACTTGTAACTATTATATCATCTGTGCTGACATTTATATTGTATTTTGCATAATATGTCACCAATTTCTCACGATAGCTCAGAAATCCCTGACTCGGGCTGTATTCTAAAATTTTTCGGTCGATATTCTTTATGGCATCGAGAGCGACTTGTGGAGTAGGCAAATCGGGCTGACCGATGTTTAAATGATATACGTTTATGCCACGCTTTTTCGCAGCATTTGCCAAAGGCGCCAACTTACGTATAGGCGATTGCGGCATACGTTCACCGCGTTCTGAAATGGAAGGCATTTTATAATCACACTAATTATATTTCGACAAAAATACGATTTTCGCTTTTCAAATGCAATCTTTATTTGTGAAAAACGATATATTGCGACATCTCTCTCTGTTAAAACCAATCAATTTTTTATCAGGTCAGAGTATACAAAATATGCGGTAATAGAAAATAAGGGAGACTGTAAATTCAAGTCGGCGAAAATTCGATTTACTTCAATAAACTCCCAAAAAAGTTCTGTGTATTCTTTTTTATTGCAACGCTGCCGCCTATGCTGTGATGACACATACCACGTAGTAATCGCAGTAACACAAAATCGATATGAATCTTTCAGAATATGACATTTTGTTATCTACCTCGAACTTCCTGCCGGTATTGGGATAAAACACTTCCCGCTTGTAGAAAAAATTATCTCAGACATATTTTGAATTATCTCTGAGATATTTTAAAATATGTCTGAGATAATTTTTCGGGCGCTTTTTGCCGGCATGAAAAAGACACCTGACAAAAATGTCAGATAGGTGAAAAAAACTGTTTCCGGACACGACAGAATTTGTCCGCCTCATCAAAATCTGATAGCTTGAAATCTATGATACCAGTATCCTATTTCCATTTCAACAGATATCTAATAAATCGTAATAAAACAATATAAAAGTCTTCGAATCGAAATATTCCTCGGAAAAACGTAACTTTGCAACATAACTATAAAACGAGAAAACAATGTACGATTGGTTTGAATGCAAAGTAAGATATGAAAAAGAGCTTGGCGACGGCAAAGTAAAAAAAGTAATTGAACCTTATTTGGTAGACGCAATGAGCTTTACAGAAGCCGAACGCCGGATAATCTCAGAAATGAAGCCGTTTATGAGTGGGGAATTCCAGGTTTCAGACATAAAACGCGCAAAGTTTGCCGAATTGTTCGAAACCGACCAGGAAAGCGCCGATAAATGGTTTCAGTGCAAACTGGCTTTTATTACTCTCGACGAGAAGAGCGGCGCCGAGAAACGAACTTCTCAAACAGTACTCGTTCAGGCTGCAGGACTTCGCGAAGCGGTAAAACGGCTCGACGAGGGAATGCAATCTTCTCTCATCGATTATTCTATAACAAATGTAAGCGAAACAAAACTCATGGGCGTATACCATTATCAGGAGCAGGCTCCGGAAGGATATACCAAAGTAAATGAGGAAAATGACAAAAATAATTGATGCAATAAAAGAGATACGTTCCGAGATTCCGAACGACGTAGAACTTGTTGCCGTATCCAAATTTCATCCGGCAGAAGCTATCCTTGAAGCGTATTCTACAGGACAACGCGTTTTTGGTGAAAACCGACCACAAGAAATGACGGCTAAAAGCGAAGCGCTGCCTAAAGACATAAAATGGCACATGATAGGTCATCTTCAAACAAATAAAGTAAAGATGATTGCGCCGTATGTTTCTATGATAGAATCTGTTGATACAGCAAAGCTGTTGCAAGAAATTAACAAGCAGGCCTATGCTTTTAATCGTGTTATTCCATGTCTTTTAGAAATACATGTGGCAAAAGAAGAGACGAAATCAGGATTCACGCCCGATGAATGCAGAGCTTTTCTTGAAGCCGGCGAATGGAAATCAATGAAAAACGTACAGATTTCCGGCATAATGTGCATGGCTTCCTATACGGCAGACGAAGAAAGAATAAAAAACGATTTCAGAACGGCATATAATTTATATAAAGAGTTTAAGGAATTGTATTTCTGCAACTGTGAATCATTTCGTTACCGTTCATGGGGCATGACTCATGATTATAAAATAGCCATAAACGAAGGTGCGAATATCATACGGATAGGCACACAGATTTTCGGCGAGCGCACATATTGAAAACCGTTTTACCGCTGTTAAAAGTCAACTAATCCGACGAACACAAATGATAGAAATCATTGAAAAATATTTTCCCGGACTATCAGAGGTGCAACGTGCACAGTTTGGAAGTTTGCCCGAGTTGTATGCCGAATGGAACGCAAAAATAAACGTGATTTCCCGTCGCGACATAGAGAATGTAATGTTACATCATGTGCTTCATTCGTTGGCTATAGCGAAAGTCATAAATTTCAAACAAGGAACAACTGTTCTGGATGTAGGTACCGGCGGTGGATTTCCAGGAATTCCTCTTGCAATACTCTTTCCTCAAGTAGAATTTCATCTTATTGACAGTATCGGAAAGAAAATAATCGTAGCTAAAGAAATAGCAGATTCCATAAAACTGGAGAATGCCCGTTTTACACATCGCAATGCTATCGAGGAGAAAGGAAAATACGATTTCATCGTAAGTCGTGCCGTAATGAATGCTGCCGATTTATTGAAAATTACCTACAAGAACATTTCCAGAGACAATAACAATACTTTGCACAACGGATTGTTGGTATTGAAAGGCGGTGACATAGAGCAAGAATTGGAAAGCTGTAAAAAAGCGAAAACAGAAAACGGAAATAAGAAGGCGAATATCCTTTTTGATAAAGTCAAAGCATGGAAAATAAACGATTTCTTTACAGAAAAATACTTTGAAGAGAAATTAATCGTACATTTACCTGTATAAAATAACAGAAAAGTTATGATTACAATAGAAAGATTTGTCGTCAATATGATTCAGGAAAACTGCTATGTGGTTTCCGATGAAACAAAAGAAGCGATAATCATAGATTGTGGGGCGCTTTTTGATAATGATAAGTTACAAATAAAAACCTACATAGAGAAAAGCGGACTGACTGTCAAACATCATATATGTACGCATGGACATTTTGACCATGTAATGGGGAGTAAATTTGTTTTCGACACATACGGGGTGAGACCTGAACTAACAGCAGAAGATTATTCACTATATAATTCGTGTGATAAGCAAATGCTACAATTTGTCAGAAGTGTAATGGATTTTCAGCTTCCTGATATAGGAAAAATTATCGATGAAACCTCAGAAATTAAGTTTGGAACTCATACATTTACCGTAATTCCGACTCCCGGACATACTCCAGGAGGAGTATCTTTCTATTGTGCGGCAGAAAACATCCTTTTCAGTGGAGACAGTTTGTTTTATTGCTGCATAGGTCGAACGGATTTTCCTTATGGAGACGAAGATTTATTGATTGAAAAACTGAAAAGTAATATTATTGTACTTCCCGACAATGTAATAGTTCATCCAGGGCATGGACGTGACACCTCGATAGGCTTTGAAAAAAGGAACAATCCGTATTTAACCTCACTCAAATAATCGACAATCTCATTAAACGGTTAAAAAAAATAGTATATGTATTCTTAGCCGCCTTTATAGGTGGCTATACTGCATTATTATTGCTTACAGAAATTCCATATCTCCAAAAGAAATTGTCTAACACGACATCGAAAATACTATCTGACAAATTCGGGACAGATGTAACTATTGAAAAAATCGATTTGGGATTATTCAACCGCGTTATTCTTCACAATGTAAAGGTCAAGGATAAAAAAGGAGAAGATTTGCTGAATGCAAGGCGTTTATCTGCAAAAATAAAGATGCGTTCTATTGTAAAATCTCCTTTTACAATTCGTACGCTCGAATTTTATAACGCCAATATAAACCTGTATAAGGAAAATAAAAACGACGAATACAATTTTAAATTTATATTGGATTCTCTTTCCACAAAAGATGGAAAGAGCAATTCACCTTTGGATTTACGGATAAAGTCCATTATTATAAGCAAATCCGCTGTAGAGCACAACATTCGGTATGCAGCCATGCAAAAAGGATTCGATGTTAATCATATAAGCATTAAAGATATGGATGCAAGTATCGGAATACAGATTACAAAAGGTGATAATTTTAATATCCGTATAAGAAACTTAGCTCTGAAAGAGAAAAGCGGTTTGAACCTTCAAAAAAGCTATATATTATCCGACATAAGTAAAAATAAGTGTAACATACCTATACTTCAAATAGAAACAGGAAAAAGTAAAATCAATGCACATAGCATAGAGCTTGCTTTCTGTGATAAAAATATCCAGAAAGGAAAAGGTGTCATAGAAAATACAAATATAAACTTGTGCGATTTGAATCCCTTTTTTCAGAAGCAACAATTTCCAGACAGGACTTATACGCTAAATTCCGGTTTTACTATAAACGAAGGTATTGTTACTTCACGTGATATAAGTATAAATCGTGGTAAAGAGGCAGATATTTCTGTATATGCCTTATACAAAAACCCAAAAAACTTCACGGTACAAATCAAAAAAATGAATTTATCAGAAAAAGAAACGACTTCTTTATCCCAAATTTTCACCAAAGACACCACTTTAAGTAAATACATAGAAAAAACAGGCGACCTTAGTTTAGAAGCTCTAATAAAAAATAACAGAGGTAAGCTAAATGTTCACGGGAGTCTTAATACACAGGTCGGAAGTCTTAAATATTCCGGTAAAATTTTAGAAAACGGTTCTTTCGAGGCTTTTACATCAAGCGATAATATCCTTTTGGGTAATTTATTGTCAAAGCAAAATTTATTAGGAAGCGTTGCTTTTCAAGCAGAATGCAAGGGAACTGCAAAAAACAAGTTCGTATTAAATTCCGCAATTCGGCAAATAGAAATAAATAAGTACAATTATAAAAATATAAATCTAAGTCTTACATCCGATAAGAATTTAAATTCGTTCATTTTAAACGCAAATGATCCTAATGCAAAATTAAATTTAACAGGAAAAGTTGTTTCTGTAGCAGCCAAGAAACAGATTATTATAAATAGTGACATAGAAAATATCAGTCCGTATTTGATTGGGCTCACGTCGAAATATCCCGACACAAAAATAAGTCTGCAAGCAAATGCAGACCTGTTGGCAAGCAACATTGACGACGCGATAGGAAATATCTCTATCAAGAATGTTGATTTTATTCATCCCGACAGTATCTTTACATTAAAAGAAGTAAATCTTGAAGCTACGCCGTTAAACAAAGGGCGGCGTGTTGCCGTTAACGGCGATTTTGGCAAAGCTGAAATATCGGGAGTTTTTAATTTCAATACGTTATTTCCGGATTTAATGAATATAATTCGTCCCAAAGCAAGTGACAATGAAAAACCTCATTATACAGAACAACCGAAGATCAAGAACTCCGGAAAAACTTCGCATTTATACAATGGCAACAATTTCAGTTTCCATGCAAATATAGGCGACCTTGAATTGCTTAATCAACTTTTAGGAGTTAAAGTAAAGGTTAGCGGAAATAATTACCTTAGTGGTTATATAGATTCCCATAAAAATAATCTGCTTGTTGAAGGACGGTTGCCGAAGTTGCAATGGGGAGAACAGTCTTTATCAGATCTTAGTCTTTACTGTAAAGGAAACGACAGCATTTTGCGTTCGAATATACATTTTTCCAAAGATTTAAAAAGTGGGAAAGCAAATGTCGAGGTTGAATCGCGCCGAGAGGAACGTGCTATCAATTGTAATATTATATGGAAAGGAGGCGGTGAGCATAATTATTCAGGAAATATCTCACAAAACATAACTTTTCCCAACGACGACGCAAGTATAATTAATTTCAACATAACTCCGTCTCATATTATCATAGAAGATACGCTTTGGACGATACCTCCTGCCCTTCTTTCATATTCAAAAGGCAGTTTGCAAATAAATGATTTCAATTTAAAGCACGGTAGCAAACAATTAAGTCTGAACGGAACCGTATCAAAACTAAAATCCGACTCATTGCAGCTAAAACTTTCTGGCATTAGAATAAACGATATTTTAGACATGGTTGCATTTGACGATGTTGAGTTCGGCGGAATAGCAACAGGCAATGTGAATGTTTCGGATGTTTTCGGAACTCCTGCTGTAAATGCTGCTCTGAATGTAGAGAATTTCGAATTCAACAACGCACCTATGGGAAATATGAATCTCATAGGAATGTGGAATAATGAGATGAAGCAAATCGACTTGAAAGCTTTCATCGAAGAAAGTCAGGGAACCACAGATATTACAGGTTTTGTCAACACCGGACAAAATACTATTGACTTGCGGTTCGATGCCAACAACACAAACGCGATGTTCCTTAACAAGTTCATGCCCGACGCCGTGCAGTTTGAACAGGGGCGCACAACAGGCAAGCTCAGATTGCACGGAAAACTTAACGCTATGAATCTTGAAGGTACGCAGGTAATTTCAAACATAATTGCAGACATTGAACCGCTATGTACAAGGTATGTAATAGACGGTGACACTATAAATTTCCGTACCGATGTAATTGAATTTAAAGGGCTCGACATTGTCGACCGCTACGGAAACCACGCAAAAATGCAGGGACAGGTAAATCACAAAGCCCTTCACCATTTCAGTTACGACTTCAATATTGCTGCCAATAAGTTTTTAGCGTACGATTGTCCCAGAAGTTCCGAGTATTCTTTTTGGGGCACTGCATACGCAAACGGTAATATCCATATTTACGGATTTCCAGGACAATTTTATACCGAAGCCTCCGTACAACCGGCAGAGAACACTGTTTTCACATACAATGCGGCGCGTCCAGACGACCCAGAGCACACGCAGATGCTGACATACCGCAATGCAGATGCCAGGTACACGACAGACGATTCTAAGAAGCAGGATTTTAATACCGTAATAAAAAAAGAAGAAAAAGGAACTGACATTCGTTTGAATTTCACGTTCGACCTTACCCCTGCCTCTGAGATTCGGGTGATAATGAACGAAGAGGCGGGAAACGTTATTTCGATTCGCGGAACCGGCAACATTCACGCTATGTATTACAACAAAGGCAGTTTCGAAATGTTCGGCAACTATGATATTCTTAGGGGTACATACAAAATGAATCTGCAGGATCTCATTCATAAGGATTTCTATTTTAAAAGCGGCGGAAACATTACTTTCAACGGAGATCCCTTTGCCGGCGATCTTAATCTTCAGGCCGTGTATACAGTACCCTCCGTTTCGTTGAGCGACCTTATGGCCGACGGCAATCTGCGAGACAATTCGGTCAAGGTGGATTGCATAATGAACTTTTCTGGAAGTGTAGGACAACCGATTGTAAAATTCGACCTCGACATACCGTCGGTAAGCTCTGACGAACAGCAAATGGTACGCTCGCTCATAGCTACGCCCGAGGATATGAACATGCAAATTGTCTATCTTCTCTCTTTTGGCAGATTCTATACCTACAATTACGCTTCGCAAACGGTATCGACATCGCAAAGTCAGTCGTCTTTGGCTATGAACTCGTTCTTGTCGAACACGCTTTCGTCAAATCTGAATTCGTTGCTTTCGAATGTTCTTGAAGAAAGCAAATGGACATTCGGTACCAATGTTGCTACGGGAAACGAGGGTTGGAACGATATGGATGTGGAAGGACTTTTTACGGGGCATTTGCTTAATAACAGACTTATATTGAACGGAAACCTCGGCTATCGCGACCGAACGGCATACAATTCTAATTTTGTGGGCGATTTTTCAGTATTATATCTTCTCAACAAACGGGGAACCATACAGTTAAAGGCATATAGCGAGAGCAATGACCGATATTTTACCAAATCTACGCTGACAACACAAGGCGGTGGTATTGTTTTCAAACGTAACTTCACGAAGCTGAAAGATCTTTTCAGAAGCAGCAAAAAATAAATTACTATCAAGGAATATAGGCTCTACAAAAAATCAACAGGGAATAAGTTTATTTCGAAACCACCTCGCAGAAAAACATTTTATTTTTTTACACGGTAAAAAAGTTCCCGCAGATAAATGAAAATACAAGGGAGATAATTCAAAATATGTCTGAGATATTTTAAAATATCTCAGACATATTTTTTGCTACATATACACGTGCTGATTTTCAATTGCTTGGCCGGTGACCGTTTTTGTCTGCAAACTCCTCTGGCGAAGCACCGCCCATTTTACAGGAAACAGCATCTTTTTCGACTAAAGTATTCAATGGTGAAAATCGGAGTCTAACTAAAATTTTTGCCCGCAGGTTTTCTGCATTCTCAATATTTGTCTTTTCCGATTCAGAGTTTAAGCATTCGGGCTATATACTTGCCTAAAATGTCAAACTCTATATTTACTCGCGTGCCTACCTTTATGGCGTGAAAATTGGTGTTTTCGTAAGTGTAAGGAATAATGGATACACGAAATGAATCGTCTGTCGTATCGAAAGCCGTAAGGCTTACTCCGTTAACGGTAACAGAACCTTTGTCGACCGTTATGTATCCCCGTTTGGCAGCTTCAGGGTCCTTTTTGTAGCGAAACGTATAAATCGTGCTCCCTTCGGCATCTTCTATTTCCATGCATTCGGCCGTTTCGTCCACATGTCCTTGCACGATGTGTCCGTCAAGCCGTCCGTTCATCATCATAGACCTTTCCACGTTTACTTCATCGCCTATTTTTACGTCGCCAAGATTTGTACGAAGCATTGTTTCCTTCATTGCAGTAACGGTATATTCGTTTCCGTTGATTGCCACCACTGTAAGACACACACCGTTATGTGCAACGCTTTGGTCTATCTTAAGCTCGTCGGTAAAAGGGCATGTAAAAGTAAAGTCGTAATTCTCTTTCTCTTTAACTACAGCGACAAGTCGTGCCATAGATTCTACTATTCCGGAAAACATGTTTTCGATTTTTAATTATTAAACGATTTGAAACGAAACAAAAATAATGATTTTAGTAGATGAAAAAGTTACGTTCGTCGATTTTTAGCAAAAAACAAAGTTCTTCATTTGCATATTGCTACTCCAAAATTATATTTTTGCGAGCAGAATAATTATCAAATATCATATCAACAATGAAAAAGACGGCGCTGATATTAACGTTTGCCATAACCGCTCTGACGGTAGTTGACACTAACGCACAGGAAGTAAAAAAATGGAGTCTGTATGATTGCATTGATTACGCTTTGAAAAACAATATCCAGCTACAGAAAAACAAAATAAGCGAAGATGTGGCTGAAACAGAATTGAAGCAGGCCAAAGCAGCTCTTCTTCCCGGAGTGACTGGAAACATGACACAAAGTCTGAACTACCGCCCATTTCAAAAGAGCGCGAACAACTTCGTAAACGGTTCCATGACTTCAAGTACAAGCAATAAGACGACACAAAGCGGAAATTACGGAATCAACGCAAGTTGGACGGTATGGAATGGCGGAATCAACACCAATACGGTAAAAAGCAAGCAGAAAGGTGTAGAAATAGCCCGTCTCGCAAGTTTGGAACAGGCAAACACCATTCAGGAACAAATCACACAACTTTATATTCAGATATTATATTCGGTCGATGCCGTGAATGTAGACAAAGAAATATTGAAAAAAGATTCTCTTGCCTATACGCGCGGTTTGGAAATGCTTAATGTCGGCAAAATGAGCCGTAGCGATGTCAAATTGTTGGAAGCTGCTGTGAACGAATCGCGTTACACCGTGGTAAATGCCCAGACACAAGTAAATAACTATAAACTCCAGCTAAAACAGCTGCTTGAGCTTCAACCCGGAGAAGATATGGAAATTTCTCCTCTCAACTCTACCGGCGATGTAATAGCTTTGCCCGTTCCCGACAAGATGTCCGTGTACTACGAGGCGCTGTCGTCGCGGCCGGAAATTCTGAGCAGCAAATACAACATCGAAGCCTCGGAACTTCAACTCAAGATAGCTAAAGCCGGATATATGCCTCAGATAAGTCTTACCGGCGGAATAGGCGACAATCATATGACCGGAACAAACGAGAATTTCGGAAGTCAGATGAAATATAACCTTTCCGGAAGCGTAGGTCTGACTTTAAGCATTCCCATCCTGGACAACCGTCAGAACAAAAGTGCTGTAGAAAAAGCACAATACAACAGAGCTACAGCTTCTCTCGATTTGTCAGAAAAACAAAAAGAGCTCTACAGCACCATAGAAACCTATTGGCTTAATGCAACCAATAATCAGCAGCGATATATAGCAGCTAAAAGCAATGTTGACAGTCGCCGCGATAGCTACGACTTGATAAGCGAGCAATTCAGACTGGGATTGAAAAATATTGTAGAGCTAACGACAGGACGCAGTAGTTTGCTCCAGGCAATGCAAGATATGCTTGAAAGCAAATATACCGCATTGCTCAACATACAACTGCTCAAATTTTACTCTGGCGAAGAAATTAAATTATAAACATAAGAAATAACCAAAAATCATATCGAGATGACTAAAAAGAAAAAGCTGATAATCGGTATAGCAGCGGTTGTTGTCATTGCAGCCGCAACAGCATTCGTCATTATGTCGAAAGAAGGACCGGCATTGACTATCACTTATGAAACGGCAAAGGTTGAACGCGCCACGATTGACAACAGCGTTACCGCAACAGGAACCATAGAACCGGTAAACAAGGTGGAGGTCGGCACGCAGGTAAGTGGAATTATAAGCAAAATCTATGTAGACTACAATAGCATAGTCAAGAAAGGGCAGATAATTGCCGAATTAGATAAAATAAACCTCGAGAGTGAATTGGCAAGCGCGAAAGCAAATCTGGCAAGTGCCAAAAGTGAATTGGAATACCAGACGACCAATTACAATCGCATGAAAACTCTTCACGAAAAAGGATTGATAAGCGATGACGACTTCGACAATGCGAACTTAAGCTATAAGAAAGCAAAAGAAAGCTACAACGGACAGTTACAAACCGTACAGAAAGCGCAGACAAACCTCGGCTATGCAACAATCACCTCGCCTATCGACGGAGTTGTACTTTCAAAAGACGTGGAAGAAGGACAGACTGTGGCTGCAAGCTTCAGCACCCCTACTCTGTTCACCATAGCGCGCGACTTGACCGACATGCAGGTTATTGCAAATGTCGATGAAGCCGACATAGGAGAAGTACGCGAAGGCCAAAGGGTAACGTTTACGGTCGATGCCTATCCAAACGACACTTTCGAGGGAAAAGTGACACAAGTGCGTCAGCAAGGCGAGGAAGAAAGCAATGTAGTTACGTTTGAAGTGGTTATATCTGCTCCGAACGATGATTTGAAACTCAAACCGCAACTTACGGCAAATGTAAATATTTACACAGAAGAAATTAAGGATGTACTCAGCGTTCCCGCAAGGGCTTTGCGGTTTGAACCTTCCAAAGAAATGATAAATCCTGGTGAGAAAATAAAAGATTGTAACGGAACAAACAAGATTTGGGTAAAGGAAAACAATATTCTACAGGCATACTCTGTAAAAACAGGCATTACAAACGGTATACGCACTCAGATTTTAAGCGGTGTAAAAGAAGGAGCTACCGTCATAGTCAATGCAAAAGCAAAGAGTGATGAAGCAGAGGAAGAGGTTGCAGAACAAAGTGATTCCGAACGCAGTCCTTTCTCCCCTGGTCCTCCTAACCGTAACAGAAACAAGAACAAAAAATAAATTACTCTTCTATTCTTTGTTTGCCGCCGCCGTTTTTCATCTGGCTTTAGGCGAATATAATTCTTATAAAACAGAACATCAACGATAAAGTCCTAAAAAGCAAATGGATTACTCTAATAAGAAAGTCGTTATAGAACTTCAGAACGTCAGAAGGGAGTTTATTGTAGGAAACGAAAAGGTTCATGCCTTACGCGGCGTGTCGTTCAAAATACACGAAGGTGAGTTTGTAACTATAATGGGTACATCCGGATCTGGCAAATCTACGTTGCTTAATCAGTTGGGATGTCTCGATACTCCTACAAGCGGTGAATATTTGCTCGACGGCGTTTCGGTGAGAAAAATGAGCCGTCGTGAACGTGCCGTGTTGCGCAACCGTAAAATCGGATTCGTTTTCCAAAGTTACAATCTGCTGCCAAAAACCACAGCCGTTGAGAACGTTGAGCTGCCTTTGATGTATAATTCAAGCATAAGTGCAAAAGAGCGGCACGAGCGCTCTGTCGAAGCACTACGGACAGTAGGTCTGGGCGAACGTCTGTATCATAAATCAAACCAGATGTCGGGCGGTCAGATGCAACGCGTAGCCATTGCACGCGCTTTAGTGAACAATCCCGCCGTTTTGCTGGCAGACGAAGCGACTGGAAACCTTGACACACGCACATCTTTCGAGATTCTTGTGCTGTTCCAGGAACTTCATGCTCAAGGACGCACGATTATTTTCGTAACTCACAATCCGGAGATAGCGCAATACAGCAGCCGGAACATAACACTGAGGGACGGTCAGATCAAATCCGACACGATAAATGAGAACGTCCTGTCGGCAAAAGAGGCCCTGAGTAAAATACCCGTTCCTGTTGACGATTAAACAACATTATTATGAACATTCAGAATTTATTTCAAATAGCATTCCGCGCCATTGCCGCAAACAAGCTGCGTTCATTCCTCACAATGCTCGGAATAATAATCGGTGTAGCTTCGGTAATTACAATGCTTGCTATCGGACAGGGCTCAAAAAAGAGCATTCAGAAGCAGATTTCCGAAATGGGCTCCAATATGATTATGATACGGCCCGGTCAGGACAGAGGGCCTGGAGGAGCGCGCCAGGACGCAAGCGAAATGCAATCGCTCAAGCTGAAAGATTATCAGACGCTCGTCGACAATGCCAAATACCTTGCGGCAATAAGTCCGAGCGTAAACAGTTCGGGGCAGTTCATAAACGGAAACAACAATACCCCGTCAACATTATACGGCATAAGCAACGACTATCTCACCATACGCCAGCTTAAAATTGAAGAAGGAGAGGAATTTTCGGACGAAGACATAAAAACGAGCGCTAAAGTTTGCCTTATAGGAAAGACCGTTCAAGACAATTTGTTCACCAACGGCGAAGATCCTGTGGGAAAGGTAATACGATTCAACACTATTCCGCTAAAAATAGTAGGAGTGCTTAAATCCAAAGGCTACAACTCGTTCGGTATGGACCAGGACGATGTTGTTTTGGCTCCCTATACTACGGTTATGAAACGTGTGCTTGCCGTAACCTATCTACAGGGAATAAACGCTTCGGCCATAACCGAAGATATTACCGACAAGGCTATCGAAGACATAACGAACATTCTGCGTGAGAACCATAAGATTAAGCCGGATGAAAGCGGATATTACGAGGACAACTTCACAATCCGCAGCCAAAAGGAAATGTCGGAAATGATGAATTCCACATCCGATCTCATGACTACCCTACTCCTTGTCGTAGCCTGCATTTCATTGATAGTTGGAGGTATCGGAATTATGAACATCATGTATGTGTCAGTAACCGAACGCACTCGCGAAATAGGCCTTCGAATGTCGGTAGGAGCCCGCGGAATAGACATATTGAACCAGTTTCTTATAGAAGCCATATTGTTGAGCGTTACCGGTGGTGTTATCGGCATTATATTCGGTATAGGCGCTTCGATAGGAGTGAACATATTTGCGAAATGGCCTGTGTTCATACAACCGTGGAGCGTCTTCGTAAGTTTCCTCGTATGTACGGCAACGGGAATTTTCTTCGGCTGGTATCCCGCAAAAAAAGCGGCAAGTCTCGATCCTATCGAAGCTATAAGATATGAATAACTTTTTGTTAAAGACAACTACTTGTGCATACTTTAAATTCAAACGACATCTAATAATATAAAACACAAATCACCTTTTTAAAACATGAAATATATAGATCATCCATACAGGGCGGAAACCGACGTTTCTTTGCCCACCTGACAAAATGTCATGCGGTTTTTTCCATGCCGGCAAAAAGCGTCAGGAAAATTATCTCAGACATATTTTAAAATATCTCAGAGATAATTCAAAATATGTCTGAGATAATTTTTTCTACACGCGGGAGAAGTTTTTCCTCGTGCTGGAGGGAAGTGCGGGAACCTGACAAAAATGTCATGTTCTGAAAAGTCCAGGACCGTTTCTCGTGTTACAGCTGCTTAAACGCAGCGGGTATATCTGCCGGAAAGCGTGTCGGCAACCGGTTATTATTTGTTATAAGCATTTATTCTTTTCAAGAAAAAAGTATACTTTAGCAACAATCGAATACAATGAAGAAAATATCACCGTCCGGTATCGTTGAAATAACCATACACATATTAGCATGGTTATTTGTGTTTACGTCTCCGCTGTTCTTCAACCACGGTCAGGGAGGTATCGATATAGTGGCATATTTAAGGGGATCAGTATTCCCTATGATGCTGTTCATTATTTTCTACGCCAACTATTTTCTTTTCGTTCCCCGAATGTTCATGAAAGGTGAAAAGCGTGGATTCTTTATTGCTGAAATATTACTTATAGTTGCTGCAACGGTTTTCATGCAAGAAATTCAGAATTTTTTTCCTCATATAAACAAACACATACACAAGGATAATTTCTATATACCTCCACGCTGGCTATTTATAGTACGCGATATTGCGATAATGGCTCTCGCTGCCGGTTTCGGGTTTGCCATTCGTTTGAGCAACCAGTGGCATAAAGCTGAAGCTGCACGCAAGGAAGCCGAACTCGGGCGGCGAGAAGCGGAACTTAAAAACCTGCGTAACCAAATCAATCCCCATTTTCTACTAAACACACTCAACAATATTTATGCTTTGACGGCATTCAATGCGGAACGAGCACAATCCACCATTCAGGAACTATCTCGTCTGTTGCGTTATGTGCTATATGAAAGCCAAAGTGAGTTTACCACTCTTTCCAAAGAAACCGATTTCCTGAAATCTTACATTAATTTAATGCGAATACGTATACCACGGAATGTGGAGCTTTGTGTTGACTTGGACGAAGCTGCCGAAAGTCAGGAACAAATAGCCTCGCTGATTTTCATTTCCTTAGTAGAGAACGCTTTCAAGCACGGAATAAGCCCTACGGAGAACAGTTTTATCAATATTTCGCTAAAAGTCAATACCGAAGACAGAATCATAGACTTTCTATGCTCCAACTCCAATTATCCCAAGAATAGTAGCGACCTTAGCGGCAACGGTGTGGGACTTAAAGGTGTAGATTCACGCTTGCAACTCATATATCAAGGCAAATACAGTTGGGAAAAGGGCGTTAATGAAGATAATACTGTCTACACTTCACATTTGATTATCAAAATATAAAACTATGAATATTTCCTGTGCCATTATAGACGACGAACCTCTCGCTCTCGACTTGCTCGAAGATTACGTAAACCGCACGCCTTTCCTCGAACTTAACGGTAAATACTCGAGTGCAATCGAGGCTATGGAAAAAACGAAATCGAATAAAGTCGATTTGATGTTTCTCGACATTCAGATGCCCGGACTTAGCGGCATGGAATTTTCTCGGATGGTCGATCCGCATACCCGCATAGTATTCACGACAGCATTTGAGCAGTACGCGCTCGACGGGTTCAAAGTAAATGCTCTCGATTACCTGATGAAACCTATTAGTTATGCTGAATTCCTTAATTCGGCCAACAAAGCCTTGCAATGGTTCGAATTGGCGTGCAAAGAAAGCAAGGAAACCGCAACTACAAACGGGCCACAATCAACGGAAGACGATAAAATCTTTGTCAAAAGTGAGCACCGCCTCGTGGGAATTAAGTTGTCCGACATATTGTATTTCGAATCGCTGAAAGATTATGTGCTTATTTACGTGCAAGGAATGGCAAAGCCTATATATACCCTTTCGAGTATGGCTTCAATCGAAAAGAATCTGCCGGCAGGTATGTTTATGCGCGTACACAGGTCGTACATCATTCCACTTTCAAGAATAAGTTTACTCGAAAGCGACAGCGTAATCGTTGCCAATAAGCATATTCCTATTTCAAAGCTCTACCGCCCTGTCCTTCAGGAATATCTTTCGCGCCATACGATATAGAAAAAACTGTCCGTTGCTCATTTCCATGCCGACAACCGGCCTTATAATCGGTAAAACTCCTACAAATCTTTTTCAGTATCCTAACAATGGCTATCATTTTTAAACTACGGCAAGCATGGTTATCATATTTTCTCGCTATATTTGCTGCAAATAAGATTCCGAAAACTCAAAAAACGATGAAAAAGATAATTCTGACATTAGCATTCCTTTTACCCATTGCCGTTTCGGCGCAAAAAACCGATATACCAAAAAAATATGCAGCCGGAACAGTTCCTGTGGTAGACGGGTCGGTAGTATTTTCAAAAGACTATACAGTAAATAACAAGACAAGCGAACAAATATACGATTCCCTGCTTGCCTATGCAGAAGCACTTACGAAAAGTGAAAACGCATTACCGCAAAGCCGTATTTTCACAAACGACAAGACGAACAACCTGCTTGTTGTAAACATGGAGGAATGGATGTATTTCAAGAAAAAAGCATGGGTAACCGATCGCACCCGTTTCTATTATCAACTTCTCTATCAGGTAAGAGACGGAGGCTTTACCGTAACAATGCGCAACATCCATTATCTTTATGAAGAAGAGCGCGATATAAACGGAGGTTTTCAGTACGATGCCGAGACATGGATTACAGACGATGTGGCGTTGGTTAAAAATGGAACGAAGTTATCACGTTTGAGCGGCAAGTTCCGCACTTTCACAATCGACCGCAAAGACGAATTGTTCAGTCAGTCGAATGTTGCAGCCGGCGGTAAAAGAACAAAAAAAGTACGCCGCATAATATACGAGGACGAAGGAGAATGATAAATACGCCCTTTTATGATAACAACGGGTCTGCTTTTTAAATAGGCGGACCCGTTACTATTTAATGGTGGAATGCGTTTATCCGCCGATTTCCCCACAAGTAGAAATTATTTTCGCCGAAAATAATTTTTCTTTTTTTGTACGTGTAAAAAAGTTCCCGCAGATAATTGAAAATACAAGGGAGATAATTTGAAATATGTCTGAGATATTTTAAATTATCTCAGACATATTTTTTGCTACATATATATGTACTGATTTTCAAATACTTGATAAGTGACCGTTTTTGTCTGTCAAGCAAAAAAGCCGCACCCGAAAAATTTACTGTCTTATTGACGAAAAACCGTAAATAAACACCGGTTTTCTGAAAAAGACACTCGTTTCATGCTTTTCCCCCGTATTCTGTTCCTTACTATGCGGACACATACTTTATAGAAGATAGCGACGGAATTTTTCATATTTCGCCGGAGAGCCAGGCGTCTATGAGCCGGCGGGCAAGACTTACTTTTCCAGGTATTGCCGGCATATCGTTTCGGTTGAACCAACCGCCTTTGTTCAGCTCGGAATACTGTATTTTCAAGTTTCCGTCAGAATAATCGGCAACAAAGCCCACCATAAGTCCGCAAGGGTATGGCCACGCCTGGCTGCAGAAATAACGTATGTTTTTTATATTTATGCCTGTTTCTTCCATAACTTCGCGCTTTACGCAACCTTCAAGTGTTTCGCCTGTTTCGACGAATCCGGCCACAAGGCCCATATAGTCGGCACGGAAGCATTTCGACTGAACCATAAGTATCTCGTCACCGCGTTTCACAAGCACTATGATAGCCGTCTGCAGCTGCGGCCATACAATATGCCCGCAGCATGTGCACTGTTTGCTTATGTCGGTATCATATTTCATCGGTGCGCCGCATACGCCGCAGAAGTTATTACGCTTATCCCAGTAAATAAGTTCTTCCATTTTACCTGCCGTTTCATACAAGGTTCGAGGAAGAAATTCAAAACTCGTGCGAAGTGAAATGAAACACATATCCGGTGGCGCTATAACATCCTTGCTTACGGAGAAAGCTTTCACGGAAGTTCCGTCGGGCAAACAGTGCGCATGGATATATTCTGAAATTTCCGGTTGTACAGGCGGATTTTCTCCTTCCGGAAGCGAATAAGCATATTTTCCTCCTGTTTTCAACAAAATATCCTTATCGCGAAAAACAATCCATATATAAGGGGCAAGAACGGCTCCGCTCATAATTCTTATTTGTTTAAGATAATTGCAACTCAATTACATACAAAAAAGCAGAAAGACATAGAAATTAAAAGCATGAATGCTATCTACATCTTTCTGCTTTGCGTTTATGATTTACGCCGGAAAGATTTATATTCCGAGAGACTTCTGCACGGCAACAAACTTCTCGTTTGCCTCTTCCTTTGCACCGTCGAAGCATTTGGAGCAGCCCATTGTCCCTCCTACCTCGATATAGAATTTTATCTTAGGTTCTGTTCCCGACGGACGGACACTCACTTTTGTTCCGTCGGCTGTGTACCATTGCAATACATTGCTCGGCTCGGGCATTTGAATGTCGGTAACGTTTCCTTCGCCGTCTGTTTCTTTAAGAGACTTGAAATCTTTAGTTTTCGTAACCTTCGAACCTGCTATCTCGCGCGGCGGATTAGAACGGAAGTTATCCATCATGCTCTTTATCTCGTCGGCACCCGATTTGCCGGGCTTGACTACATTTACTGTCTTGTTGAGTTTGAATCCATACTCAACGTATATGTCCATAAGCACGTCGAACAGTGTTTTTCCGCGGTCTTTGGCCCATGCGCATATCTCTGCAAGCAACGAGCAAGCGGAAACGGCATCTTTATCGCGAACGAAATCTTCGGCTAAGAAGCCATAGCTTTCCTCGCCGCCTCCGATGTATTTTTTCTTGCCTTCGGCCAAACGTATTTCACGGGCAATCCATTTGAAACCGGTGTAAACGTCAAGCATCTCGATATTATTCTTGCGGGCTATTTCGCTTATGAGCTCGGTGGTTACAATGGTTTTTACGATGAACTCATTGCCTTTCATTTTATTTTGGGCAATGCGATTACTAATGATATAGTAAAGGAAAATCATGCAAGTCTGGTTGCCGTCTACAAGCACCCATTCGCCTTTACTGTTTTTGCAGGCCATTCCCACGCGGTCGGCATCTGGATCACTCGCCATTACTATGTCGGCATCGATACTCTTGGCAAGTTCGAGAGCCAGAGTAAGCGCCTCGGCGTTCTCAGGATTCGGACTTACAACCGTCGGGAAATTTCCGTCCTTAATCATTTGTTCGGGAACACAATGAACGTTTTCAAATCCCCACAGCTTGAGTGAACGGGGAATCAAGGTCATTCCGGTTCCGTGGATAGGAGTGTAAACAATCTTAAGGTCTTTCTGACGCTCTATAACCTGCGGATCGATAGAAAGGGTTTTTATCTGACGGAGATACTCGGAATCTACTTCCTCTCCTATTATTTGGATTAATTCGTTGTTGCCTTTGAATTTAATATCTTCGGGAAGAACTTTGTTTACTTCGTCGATTATTCCCTGGTCGTGCGGGAAAAGTACTTGTGCACCGTCATCCCAATAAGCCTTATATCCGTTATACTCTTTAGGGTTGTGCGACGCAGTTATTATTATTCCGCTTTGGCAACCGAGGTGACGGATTGCGAAAGAAACCTCTGGCGTGGGACGCATGTCGTCGAAGAGATAAACTTTTATACCGTTTGCGCTGAATATATTGGCAGACGTTTCGGCAAACAAGCGACTATTGTTCCGGCAATCATGACCTACAACAACAGAAATATCTTTTTTGTCGGTAAAATTCTTTTTTAAATAGTTTGCAAGGCCTTGTGTTGCTGCTCCAACGGTGTATATGTTCATTCTGTTGCTGCCGGGGCCCATTATTCCACGCAAACCGCCTGTTCCGAAAGCCAAATTCTGATAAAAAGAATCTATAAGTTCCGTTTTATCTTCCTTGTTCAACATTGCACGAACAGCATTTTTTGTTTTTTCATCGTAAACCGGTGAATCCAACCATTGCTGCGCTTTCAACTCGCATTGCTTAATAAGTTCTTTCTGGTTTTCCATAATAATTTATATTTGCTTTTTGTTTTCGAATAGTTATTGTTTAGGAACAAGATACTTGTCTTTTGTTTGTTCTATTATATATTTGCGATAGTTTTTCGGAAAGCCTGTACGTTCTACTTTCTTACCCAAGCCGTCGGGCTTTTTTGCAAAAATACCGTTCTCTTCGGGTTTCTTTGCCTGGTCGTTATATTTAACCACAAGGAATATTCCAAGATTTTTCCATTCTTCCAGCATATTTTCTGATACATCAGAAGAATATTTTGTGAGATATTCCACTGCCTTTGCGGGATTATCCTCGTATAAAGCCTTTGCTTTCTCTTCAACACCTTTTTGTTGTGCAATATATGTTGAATCTAATTTATCGCGGAGTTTCTCCAAATCACCGAACATCATAGAATACCGCGGGTACACCATATTCGAAACCCAGTTGCAGACCCAAAAGGCTGATTTCCAGGAAAACGTAACGGCGTTAGCTGTTTCGCGGGCAAAGCAATCAGGAGATTTCGTAGTACAACAATACATTGGAGTAAAAGGCACCATATTGGCATCGTCATTTCCGAACCAAAGAATGCCGCCAACGGCGTCGGGCAACCACGAACGCATTTGAGCCACAAAAACAAAAGCACTTTGTTGCGTAGAGATAGGACGTTCGTTAAAATACTGCTTGCCTTCGTATTCCCATGTAAGAGGTGTCGGACGGTATGGTGCTTCATAAACTCCGGCTCCGAGATCTTTTGTTATATCGAAAGGAGTTCCTTCATAATGGTCACGCATACACATCATTAAATCGTGTACTGATAGTTTTTGTTTAGGTTTGATGAATAATGGCATAGGCTCTGCGTTCGGATTTTTGCCCGAAGCATAGTCGAGATAGTTGTTCATTCCGTCGCACCAACGATTGAAAAAACTCCACACACGTGCTTCGCAGAAGCGCAGAGCGCCGAAATCGGCAGGACAATATGCATTTGCGAAATCAAAGTCCTCGTCTTTACCGTTGAAATAACCTTTCTTACGCGCAAATTTGATTACATCGTTCGAATACAGGACATTCTTCTTGTCTTTGAGGTCGAATTTATGTATACGGCTTTGATTTGCATGTGCGCTTATGCAATCGTCGGGAACACGAACGGCAACCCAAACAGCACCTTTTTCATCGCCGCCCTTGCCTACCATTTCGAGTATCCAGGCTTCGTCTTTATCGGCAATGGAAAAGCTTTCGCCTTCGCTACAATAGCCGTATTTTTCTACAAGTTGCGTCATTACATCGATAGCTTCGCGGGCCGTACGGGAACGTTGCAAAGCTATGTAAATCAAACTACCATAATCAATCAGACCGTCCTTATCGGCAAGCTCTTCCCGCCCGCCGAATGTAGTCTCGCCTATCGCAACCTGATTCTCATTTATATTTCCAACTACGTTATAAGTAACCGGTGCTTCGGGTATCTTGCCCAAATATTCGTTCGTGTCCCAGCAACGCACTTCTCTCATTTCGTTTGAGGAATGTTTGCCTGCAGCGAAATGCCAAAGCGAACCATACATGCCATAATCGTCGGCAGCATATGTTATCATTACCGAACCGTCAGCCGAAGCGTCTTTTCCAACCAAAAAATTGGTACAACCGAACGATGATTCAGCCAGAAGCAATGCAACTGCCGACACCAACAGGTGTTTCAACTTTAATTGCATGTTCATTTTTTTATTATGATATATTTGGTTCAACATGCTTTAAAAGAAATGTCCAGACTTTTCACCGAATGTGTAAGCGCGCCTACCGATATATAATCTACGCCGCATTCTGCATAGTCGCGCAATGTATCGAAAGTTATTCCGCCACTCGATTCTGTTTCATACTTTCCGCCGATAAGCTCAACGGCCTTGCGTGTGTCTTCAACAGAGAAATTATCAAGCATTATGCGGTTTACGCCTCCATGTTCAAGCACTTGTTTAAGTTCGTCGAACGAACGTACTTCTATTTCTATCTTCAGCTCTTTGTTAAGAGACTTCAGGTATTCGTGACAACGATCTATTGCGTTTGATATTCCACCGGCAAAGTCGACATGATTATCTTTGAGTAGTATCATGTCGAACAATCCTATGCGATGATTCGTTCCGCCGCCTATCTTAACAGCCATTTTTTCAAGAATTCTCATTCCCGGAGTTGTTTTGCGGGTATCGAGCACCTTTGTATTCGTACCTTTCAGGCACTCCATATATCGGTGAGTGGTTGTGGCTATTCCGCTCATGCGTTGAACGATATTCAACATAAGTCTTTCGGTTTGCAGAAGACTTCTTATACTGCCTGTCGCAACTAAAGCTATATCGCCGGGCTTTACTTCGGCTCCGTCGTTTATCAAAACGTCGATTTTCAACGAGGGGTCGAAACGTCTGAACACTTCTTTTGATATTTCTATTCCTGCCAGAATGCCCTTTTCTTTTACAATCATCCTCGAGCTGCCTTGTGCGTCGGCCGGAATACAACATAATGTAGTATGATCTCCGTCGCCTATATCTTCGGCAAAAGCCAAATCAATAAGTTTGTCAACTAATTCCTTTTCGGTATACATCTTTTAATATGTTTGTTTTGTAAGCAAAAATACGAATTTATAATTACCTGCCAAAGGTATTTGTATTTGTAAAAGAGAATGGTATTTCCATACAAATACATTGTGTAAAAAGCAATAATGAATCACATACGTTACAATATAATAAGGAGTTATATATGGATACTAAATTATCTGCAATAAAACAATTTCAGCAGGAACTCGGAGGTGCTTTTCCGACAGAATTTGCAGACAAAAACGGTCAGCCAGCAAGTACTTGAAAATCAGCAGATGTATATATAGCAAAAAATATGTCTGAGATATTTT
>CAJKQZ010000003.1 GCA_905202115.1 uncultured Prevotellaceae bacterium
ATTATCTCCCTTGTATTTTCAATTTACTGCGGGAAGTTTTTTACCACACAAAAAATAAAATATTTTTTCGCGAGACCGTTTTTTCACAAACCTCTCCCCAGCCGATTTTCTACATTCCCGTCTCGGCCGACACCACACCCACATTAAAAAGCCTCAAGAATATTTATTTTTCCATACGGGAGCTTTTTAGAAATCCATTAAACAAACACACGAAAATTTTACAAAGCAATCTATCAGGACCATATATAAAGTTTTATATCAATATTTCCTATCTGCATTTTTATTATATTTGCACAGAGTTACCGAACAGATAATCTCTGAAAAGATGGCATTTAGGCTATTGCGTTCACGGTAAAACGACCAAACTTTACAACTACGAACAAGCAATAAGCGCAATGAATGCCCTCGCTGTATAGCGTGGGTAGTGCTTATGTTCGTATAGGTGCTTGGTCGTACCTTCCGTGAGTAGGCTGTACCCACGTTTTCTTTTATAGTTAGACGGTTGTCATTTTAATAAAAAAGGCACATCGGTGCAAACATATCGTTTAACTAAAACCCAAAAGAAAAATGAAAAAGTTATTTCTTATTGCAAAGAAGCCACTATCGGCTATCTTCGCAGCAATGTTGGTACTGCAACTGACATCATGTTACTCCACAACCACATGTGTCGGGAACATATCGCCCGAAGACCCTGTCGTAGAAGTAAACAAAGTTATGAATCACCACTTCTTGTTCGGTTTAATCAATGGCGGGAAAACAAATATCAAAGACAAAGATTACATTAAGGACAACCAGGATTATAAAGTAAAAAAGCAGCATACCTTTGTCGACGGACTTTTGAATTTCATTACTTTAGGCATATATAATCCTACAACTACGACTTATTATGTTCCGCTCAACAAATAAAGAAACACATTAAAAACCTTAAAAAACGCCGTGTGCTTTGCAAGCACACGGCGTTTTTTACACACAAACCACGCAGACAAACGAAAAATCATTACCTTTGCGCGGAATAACCCCAAATACATTAAGAATCATGGCGCAAGAAGACGTTTTCAAGAAAATAGTGTCGCATTGCAAAGAATACGGATTCGTTTTCCCTTCAAGTGATATTTACGACGGCTTAGGTGCCGTTTACGACTACGGCCAGAACGGCGTAGAGCTAAAGAACAATATAAAACAGTATTGGTGGCAGAGCATGGTGCTGCTCCACCAGAACATCGTGGGGCTCGACAGCGCGATTTTCATGCACCCTACAATCTGGAAAGCTTCCGGACACGTAGACGCGTTCAACGATCCTCTCATCGACAACCGCGACTCGAAAAAACGCTACCGCGCCGATGTTCTCATAGAAGACCAGATAGCAAAATACGACGATAAGATAAACAAGGAAGTGGCCAAAGCCGCAAAACGTTTCGGCGACTCTTTCGACGAAGCGCAGTACCGCGCCACAAGTCCCCGCGTGGCCGAAACACAGAAAAAGCGCGACGCTTTGCACGAGCGCTTCAAAAAAGCAATGAACGACTCCGACCTTGCCGAACTGAAGCAGATAATAATCGACGAGGAGATCGTATGCCCCATAAGCGGCACGCGCAACTGGACCGACGTGCGCCAGTTCAACCTCATGTTCAAGACCGAAGTCGGCTCTACGGCCGAAGGCTCCTCGACAATCTACCTGCGCCCCGAAACCGCCCAGGGAATATTCGTAAACTACCTTAACGTGCAGAAAACAGGCCGAATGAAAATTCCGTTCGGCATAGCACAGATAGGCAAAGCGTTCCGCAACGAGATAGTAGCCCGCCAGTTCATTTTCCGCATGCGAGAATTCGAGCAAATGGAAATGCAGTTCTTCGTAAAGCCTGGCACCGAAATGGAATGGTTCGACTTCTGGAAGAACACCCGCATGAAATGGCACCAGGCATTAGGTTTCGGAGCCGAGAACTACCGCTTCCACGATCACGAAAAGCTGGCGCACTACGCAAACGCCGCCACCGACATAGAATTTCACATGCCGTTCGGCTTCAAAGAGGTTGAAGGCATACACTCGCGCACCGACTTCGACCTTTCGCAGCACGAAAAATACAGCGGCCGCCAGATAAAATACTTCGACCCCGAAAGCGGCGAAAGCTACACCCCTTACGACATCGAGACCTCGATAGGCGTAGACAGAATGTTCCTTTCGGTTTTATGCCACTCCTTCGAAGAAGAGAAATTGGAGAACGGCGAAACCCGCACCGTGCTTCATCTGCCGCAGCAGCTCGCGCCGGTAAAACTCGCCGTGCTGCCGCTCGTGCGCAAGGACGGTCTGCCCGAACTCGCCGACAAGATAGCGAAAGACCTGCGCTACCATTTCAACTGCAAATACGAGGACAAGGATTCCATTGGCAAGCGCTACCGCCGTCAGGACGCCATAGGAACGCCCTACTGCATAACAATCGACCACGACTCGCTCAACGACGAGAGCGTTACGCTCCGAAACCGCGACACCATGCAGCAGGAGCGCATTAAAATCGCCGCTCTGCGAGACACTCTCGAGGACCGCGTAAGCATAACCTCACTGCTCAAGAAAATAGCCGACAATTAATTCACACGAAACCACATCAACACGCACACAACAATAGCTATGCTGAAAAAACTGCGTATGGCATTCATCACGGCCCTCCTCGCATGTGCGGCTGTTCCAGCCTTAACATCGTGCAGCGAAAGCGAAGAGACCGAAAACGAGTATTCCGACTGGAAAAACCGCAACAGCGCATACTTTGCACACATCATGCGCATTACCGGCGACTCCATAGCCGAGGCACGCGCCGTATACGGCAGCAGCTGGGAGCAGTATTGCAACAGAAGGCAATACCTGTGCTACTCTCGCGACAACGGTTCGGAGCACCCGCAGACCGACTCGATAGCCGTGGAGATACTTAAACGCGGCACCGGAACGGAAAGCCCGTTCACCACCGATTCGGTGAGAATAGCCTACCGCACGATACTCATGCCCACTTCCGAACACCCCACGGGCCTCGTCGTCGACCACACAGGTATTTCCACCGACTACAACAAGGTATTCGACAGGGCCACAATGTCGCCCACCAAATTCAGAGTAAGCGCATTGGTGAGAGGCGTAGGCACCGCACTGCTTCACATGCACACCGGCGACCGCTGGAGGATTACAATTCCGCCTGAACTCGCCTACGGAGAACAGGGCGGCGCGGCAATCCCGAAAAACTCCGTCATAATATTCGAAGTGGAGCTTGTGGGATTCTACCGTTTCGGCACTATTCCGGGCGACTGGCAGTAAAAACAGCGGCCAACATCCGCAACAGTTGCGGCAACCGGCAGAAAAGCCTGCAGATACAACAAAAAATACAGACTCAGTCCATGCGGAAACACGGGCTGAGTTTTTTTATCGTATTCTCCGGCTTTGAAAGCCACGCTTCAGGATTTAGAAAACAGACTTTGCCCACTGCAAAATCAGCAGTGCTTTTCCGGAAGGTTTTACAGACAAAAACGGTCAGCCGGCAAGTACTTGAAAATCAGCAAGTGTATATATAGCAAAAAATATGTCTGAGATATTTTGAATTATCTCAGACATATTTTCGATTATCTCCCTTGTATTTTCAATTATCTGCGGGAACTTTTTTACAGTGTAAAAAAATAAAATATTTTTTCGCGAGACCGTTTTTTTATGAACCTCTCCTCGCCGGTTTTCAGCCGGAGCCTTATTCCTTTGGCGCGAAGAGCCCCGTTTTTCTTGTGCAAAGAAACAAAATATCCCGCACGACAATATTACAGCGTGCGGGATAAACTATTGCATTCGCCGGCCGGCAGCAGCGCAATGGCACACCGACAGGCGATATTACTTGACGTTACCTACCTTAACGAGATACTCGCCTATCTGAACCGCGTTGAGAGCGGCACCCTTGCGAATCTGGTCGCCGACGAGCCAGAAAGTCAGTCCGTTGGGGTTTGCCAGGTCTTTTCTTATGCGACCCACATACACATCGTCCGTTCCGGCAAGAAACAGCGGCATGGGGTATTTCTTATTTGCGGGATCGTCAACGAGCGTAAGCCCTTCGCCTGCTTCGATAGCCGCGCGCGCCTCTTCTACCGATATGGGGCACTCCGTTTCAATCCACACGCTCTCGCTATGCGAGCGGAGCGACGGCACACGCACGCACATCGAACTCGTAACCACGTCGCTGTGCATTATCTTGCGGGTCTCGTTGAACATCTTCATCTCCTCTTTGGTGTATCCGTTGTCCTGGAACACGTCGATCTGAGGAATCACATTGTAAGCAAGCTGATAGGCGAATTTCTCCACCTTGACCTCCTCGCCGGCAAGCACCTGGCGATACTGCTCGTCGAGCTCGGCCATTGCCGCCGCGCCCGCACCGCTCGCAGCCTGGTATGTGGCAACATGAATGCGGCGTATGTGACTTATATTTTCGAGCACTTTCAGCGCAACAACCATTATTATAGTGGTGCAGTTGGGATTTGCAATTATTCCGCGCGGGCGGTTCAGGGCGTCCTCGGGGTTGCACTCCGGCACAACCAAAGGCACATCGTCGTCCATGCGGAACGCACTCGAATTGTCAATCATAACGGCGCCGAACTTAGTGATGTCGGGCGCGAACTCGCGCGAGACTCCCGCTCCGGCCGACGTAAAGGCGATGTCAACGCCCTTGAAGTCGTCGTTGTGCTGAAGAAGTTTTACTTCCACGTCCTGTCCGCGGAATTTATACTTTTTTCCAACGCTGCGCGAAGAACCGAACAGCAGAAGTTCATCAATAGGAAATTCGCGCTGCTCGAGCACGCGCAGGAATTCCTGACCCACGGCGCCGCTTGCGCCTACTATAGCAACTTTCATAATATATAATTTGTATTATTCACACATTCATAGGCCGGACAAGGCAAAACCTACGCCGCCAATTGTGCAAAATTATACTTTTTTCAGGCACTTATCGGAAAGAGTGTAAAGTTTTTCGTTTCTTTGCATTAAAATTTAACCGTTTATGCTCGTTCTGCATGACAATGTACAATAATCCGTTTTCGGAACGCACAATGTTGCTTCTCGGCAGCGAGAGCGTGGAGCGCCTGCGGCAGGCAAACGTATTGGTTGTAGGCGCAGGCGGCGTGGGAGCCTATGCCGCCGAGATGATATGCCGTGCGGGAGTGGGCAGCCTTACCATTGTCGACGCCGACTGCGTTGCGCCATCGAACATAAACCGCCAGTTGTCCGCGCTCACGAGCACCATAGGCAAGGCCAAAGTCGAAGTGCTCGGCAAGCGGTTTGCCGACATCAACCCCGCGCTCAGGCTGCGCTGCCTCGCGCAGTATGTGGACGAAAGCAACGTGGCGCAGCTGCTCGACAGCGGCCCGTTCGACTTCATCGTAGACGCTATAGACACCATAAGCCCCAAAGTGAGCCTGATATGCGAGGCACTCGAACGCAAGACGCCCATAATCTCATCTATGGGCGCGGGAGCCAAGACCGACATAAGCAAGATACGATTTGCCGACCTGTGGGAGACGTACAATTGCGGACTGAGCCGTGCGGTAAGGCAGGCACTGAAAAAGCGCGGCTTCGCGCGGCGAAAGGTTCCCGTAGTGTTCAGCACCGAAGCGCCCGACATGAACGCCATTGCCTTTACCGAAGGCGAGCGCAACAAGAAAACCACCGCCGGCACGATAAGTTACATGCCCGCCACGTTCGGCTGCTTCATGGCCCAGTACGTGCTCACGCGCCTGTCGGGCAGAAAATAGCCAGCCGGCCATGCCGCAGCCGCGGCTACCGGTGTTATGAAATGAAACATACAAAGTAAAAATACGATGATCTACTTAAAAGGGATAAGAAAAAGTTTCGGCAACCTCGAAGTGCTCCGCGGCATAGACCTGCACGTCGGAAAAGGCGAGATAGTAAGCATTGTAGGTCCGAGCGGAGCGGGAAAAACCACCCTGCTCCAGATAATGGGCACACTCGACCGCGCCGACGCCGGAACAGTGGAACTCGACGGCATTGACGTGGGAAAACTCGGAAGCCGCGAGCTTTCGCGTTTCCGCAACAGGAACATCGGCTTCGTTTTCCAGTCGCACCAGTTGCTCAACGAGTTCACCGCGCTGGAAAACATCATGATTCCGGCCTACATATCAAAGGCCGACAGCAGCGAGACGCGCCGGCGCGCCGAAGAACTGCTCGAATTCGTTGGCCTGTCGCAGCGCAGCGGCCACAAGCCCCTCGAAATGTCGGGAGGAGAGCAACAGCGCGTGGCTGTGGCGCGGGCACTGATAAACAATCCCACGATTATTTTTGCCGACGAGCCATCGGGAAGTCTCGACAGCAAAAACAAACAGGAGCTGCACAAGCTTTTCTTCGACCTGCGCGAACACTACGGACAGACGTTCGTAATAGTGACACACGACGAGACACTTGCCGCGCAAACCGACCGAACAATCCACATGGCCGACGGACTTGTGGCAGCCCCTGCCGGAAACGACGGACAGGAGCCGGCAATCTGACAAACATTCGCGGCGAAAGCGGCCGACAACGTTAAAAATCGTAAAAACGGAATACCTGTTTTTACGATTTTTTCTACCGGTGTTTTTACTCTTCCCGCAGCAGAAAAAAATTATCTCTGAGATATTTTGAAATATGTCTGAGATAATTCAAAATATCTCAGACATATTTTTTCCGCGTCCCCACGGAACTTTCCGAAGACGAAAAAAACAGCTTTTTACAAGGCATATATTTTTAATGTATTTTAACAACTGTACTACCTAAGCCCGATACCGCACCATAATTTGCGCCACGCAACCGGACAAATGCTTTCGTATACCTCCAAAAGGGTATTTATAATCTTCCATACGGGTATTTTACACATCATTTTCATGTTAAAAGCACGAAAAAATGTAATTTTACAGCTCATTTAGGGGACATATATTTTTATATTAATTTATTGCTTATGAAAAAACATCTACAACTGCTGTTTACGCTGTTGCTGTGTTTTATTGCACAGAATGCGGCGAAAGCGCAAACCGGAAATCCGGAAAAACTTTACCTTACAGGCTCGCTCACGGGCTTCAACACTACGGCCACCGACTACCCGCTCGAGGCCACGTCGGCCGACGGCCTTTATGAAGGCATATACACGCTGCCCGAACAGTTCAACGGCAACTGCCTCGTCAAGGTTTACGACGGAGAAAACGTTTACGGAGCCGAAACTACAGACAACGCTTCCGCGGGTGTGAACATCGCCCTCACCGACGGCGAAGGCTACTACACCGTTCCCATAGGCCGATACCGCGTACAGGCAGACTTCACGAACAAAACGCTGCGCCTCGTTCCCGCCGACGCAATCTACGCCGTGGGAACGCTCAACGGCAACGACTACACATCGGGCGGCTGTCCTTTGACCGACCCCGACGGCGACGGTGTGTATGAAGGCGAATACAATCTGCCCGAATGGCAGAACGGAAAGAGCCTTCTGCAGATAACTCTCGCAAAGTCGCTCGAATCGAGGCTCGGCGGCAGCAATTTCGGCGACGCACTGACCGACGGAGAGGCAGCCGAAGGAGTGTCATACCAGGCTCCGGCGGGCAACTTCAAGATTGCTGTCGATGTAATTAAAAACACCATAACCCTCACGGCCGTAAAGGCGGTTGCATATCCCGAAAAACTATATGCAGTAGGAACTCTCAACTCGTTCGACTGGGACGGCGGAAGCAATCCGCTCGAAAGCACAGGCGAGGGCGTTTATGAAGCCGAACTCGAATTTACCGCCGAGGAAGGAATGCTGATATTCACCGACGCGCTCGGAAACAATGGGAACAATTACGGTGCGGAAACATTACGCACGCCGATAACAGCGGGAACACCCGTAAAAATTACCGAGGGAGGCTCGATGTATCTCGCACCGAAAGGAACATACACCGTAACGGTGAACATCGCAGAAGGAACGCTTTTGTTTATAGAAAAGGAAATGCCGGTAACATTCCCCGAGAAACTTTACGCGGTGGGAACGCACAATTCTTTCGGCTGGGACAGCGGAAGCAACCCGCTTGAAAGCACGGAAGAGGGCATTTACAAAACACACCTCGAGCTAACCGCCGAAAACAACATGATTGTATTCACCGCAGCATTGGGAATAGACGCCACAAAATACGGCGCAGAACAGGCCGGAGACGGAATTATTGTCGGAGAAAGCAATACTCTCTACAAAGACGGCGCAATGTTCAGCGTGGCAAAGGGAACCTATGACATTACAGTAGACCTAAAGAACAATACAGTGCTTTTTGAAGCCGAGCCGGAGCCGGTGGTTTATCCCGAAAGGCTATACGCAGTAGGAACTCTAAACTCGTTCGACTGGGACGGCGGAAGTAACCCGCTCGAAAGCACGGAAGAGGGCGTTTATAAGGCAACTCTCGAATTCACGGCCGAGAAAAACATGATACTGTTTGCCGACGCACTTACAAACATGGCAACAACCTACGGCGCACAAAACGCCGGCGACGAAATAACGCCCGACGAAAACACAGCATTGCACACCGGCGGCGCGATGTTCAGCATAGCAAAAGGCACATATGATGTAACCGTAGACCTGAAAAACTCTACAATAGTCTTTGCCGACACGAAAATAGTCTATCCCGAAAGACTCTACGCAGTGGGCACACTCAACTCATTCGACTGGGACGGCGGAAGCAATCCGCTCGAAAGCACAGGCGAGGGAATCTACGAAGCCGAACTTGAGTTCGCTACCGAAGGCGGAATGCTCGTATTCACCGACGCTCCTTCAAACGGAGCCACCACCTATGGTGCGGAAACCGCGCAGACTCCCATTGCGACAGACGAACCGAACGACATCGTAAAGAACGGCTCGATGTATCTCGTTCCGCAAGGCGTCTACACCGTAACCGTAAACCTTGTCGAGAAAACCGTAATGTTCGTGGCAAAGGAAATACCCGTAACCTATCCCGAAAAACTGTACCTGAAAGGCTCCTTCAGCAACCTGACCGCCAACGACCGCTACCTGCTCTCGCCCACCGACAACGAAGGAGAATACAGCGGCTCGATAACCTTTGACGAAAGCGGAACGATAAACTTCGTCCTTTCCGAAGGCGACAACGACGGAGACCGCACATACGGTTCCTCCGAAGACGGCGAAACGCTCAATGACAAAACCACGACCGTCGTAGAAGAAGGAAACAAAACATTCGCCATGAACGTAAAATCGGGCAATATATACAACATCGACGTCGACCTTAAAAACGGTACAATCTCTCTGTCGGTTATCAACGGCATTGCAAAGAATACCGCCGACGGCATAAACATCACCGCAGGGAAAGGCGCGATAGCCGTAAGCGGAACAGAACATTTCAGCGTGTACGCAACCGACGGCGCAGTAGTGGCAACCGGAGCCGCACGCAGCATAAACCTACCTGCCGGATTGTACATTGTACGCGCAGCCGGAAAGGCATATAAAGTGGTTGTAAAATAACCCGCATCTTAAAACGCTACACAACTTTAAAACGGGGGCAGGAAAATCCTGTCCCCGTTTCTTACAACTTTCCCGCAGCAGAAAAAAATTATCTCTGAGATAATTTGAAATATGTCTGAGATAATTTGAAATATGTCTGAGATAATTTAAAATATCTCAGACATATTTTTTCGGGCCTCTCAAAGGGGCTTCCGCATTCCGTAATCCGGAACGAAAACATGAAGACAAAAACCGCAAATTTTAAATCACAAACTTTTTTGAAAATATTTATGATTTTATTTTGTCTTTCCATTATTTTTCCTTTTATTTGCGAAAGATATCAAAAACCATACGCACAGACTGGAATACAGAAAGGATGTTATAAGGTCTGCCATGAAAAACGTAAGGCTACAGCGCTGTTAAATAAATGATGTTTCCGGCAAAACCGGAATGACCCTATCGGGAATACATGGAAGCAAACAAAAACCGGTATTCCTTTATCTCACGAAAATTTCAAGCCGTAAAGGATTTATTCAAAAACCTTGAAGCGAGAAATCTTACTATTTTATTCAAACAACACAATTAAAGTCTGTGATCCAGACTATGAAAAACATCTGATTTACAATGAAAGATTTTTTGAATGGGGATCTTCGCCCCGTAAGCAACGAAGAAATGGAAAGTATTCTCAATGAAGAATCGGGTATATCAACAAATAGTTACGGCTGCGGAAACGGTTCGGGTTCAGACAGTGGTTGCGGTTCAGGATCCGGAAGTGGTTGCGGGTGTGGCTCAGGAAGTGGTTCTGGGTCTGGAAGCGGCTGCGGGTGCGGCTGCGGATGTGGAAATGACGATGAACCTTATACGCAAACCGGCAGGAAGAATGTAGATTTTGTAAAAGTAGCAGCATCTTCATTTGGCTGTTATTCGGCGGAATTGTCGGGATGGGCTACAGTGGGATATTCTATAAAATATAAAGATAAAAAGATGCTAGAGGTGATATCGTCTAAAATTTTATGGGTTGTAGGCTCTGTTCTATGTCAAGGAAAATCTACAAAAGTAGGAGAAATCACATATTCAGTTCCCACAGGGAGTATACGACTTTCAATGGATACTCCATCGGATGGTAGCGTTACGATTTCTGGCTCGACAAAGTTGGGGACGATTTCGCCTGTTGAGGAAAATAAACCAAGTACTGCGTATATAGATGTTTCTGCATCCATATCTTTAATGGCTTACCCCAATGGCGTTGAACCTACTCTTTCTGGAAGTTTAAGTGGTTTTTTAAGCATAAGATAATAGTCAATGGTTACAAGAATTGTCATGTTGCTCGTTGCGTTGGCGGCGTCGTTGCAGGTGCAGGCGCAGCGCGTGGACAGGAGTCTGTGTTTCTTGTGGGACAACGGGAAATCTGAGCCGTATGGCGTGGTAAAATACGAAACCGTATTTGAATATCCCGAACAGCTGCTGGATTATAATGGATTGAAAATAAAGGCTCGCGCAAGCATAGCCCGTGAGGTCGTTGGCCCCGATAAAAAATGTGACATACATGTTCTTACCATGAGTTTCATGCCTCTTGATACGGAGGGGATTCCCGCTTATCTCAAGGATTCGATAAGCAAATATGCCAAGCGGGCCACGGTGGTTAAAAACTTCGGCTTGAAGGCGGAAAACAAGCATACCTTTAAAGGAAAGGCAAACATGTATGCCCGTGCTTTCTGCAATGAAAGCCATAATGATGATTCAGAGATAACCGTGAAATACAAGGCCGTTTTCAATTCCGAAAATCCACTGCTCAATAGGATTGCGTACCGTCTTGTGAAAACTGAATGGAAAAAACCGGATTTGACAATGCAGATTCCCGAAGGTGAGTTGCGTTACAACAATATTACGGAGGTCGATATGCACGACATGGGATATCACAAGTTTATCGACAAGGACAGCGAATCTCTGACAGGTGCGGAGGAGCATACAACGACAATGCTTGTTTCCGTAAGGACGGGCAGAGAGCCGCATTGTACGGATTTGTCAGGGCGCGGTTTGTCGAAATGCCGTAAAGGCTTGTTGGGAAGCCTGAGCGTAACCCTGAATGATTTTGACGGCGACAGAATCTTGCATTCTTCCACGTCTTTTTCTAATCTGAATCCCTATCTCGGCGGCGGAAGATTTGAGTATTTCATGTCGGACAGCCCGGAAAAGGGCATAATAATGGAAAAGTGCAGCCGGTTTGATACGGTTTTTCCTATGTTGTCATATCCCCTTCACTCGAAAGGGAAAGAAACCTGGTGGAAATTCCGGGCAGAGGTGAAAGGGAAAGTAATAAAGGATTTTCTATACACAAAACAGCTGTCGGTTTCCTGCTTGTTCTACTATAAGGACAAATGATTTCCCGCCTTGCGGCACGAGCGTAGAATTACGCTGAAATCCTCCCGCACGAAATGAAACTTACATTTGAGATAATTCGAAATATGTTTGAGGTAATTCAAAATATCTCAAACATATTTTTCACAGGCGACCTTCGCGGTTTGCAGTCAGAACGAAAAAAATGAAAACATACATACACCACCTGTTTTAATTCTTGAAATAATGATACGAAAAGCACTACTTCTGTTGTCGGCAGTACTCGTACTTTCGGTTTCAGGTGCAGAAAGGTTGCATGCGCAGCGCACAGCTCCAGGACATGTGCCAGAAAGCCTCACGGATGAGGAGGAAGACGGAGCGTATTTCCTTTACGGCTTTTATATGGCCTATATGCATTCCGTGATTTACGCCGAGCAGCTGGGCAAATCGATTTGCAAGGCGGCTTTCACCCGCAAGGCGTTGAGAAAGATGAACCGCGTTGCCAAACAAAGCTGGAGCGACCCTATAATAAAAGGCCAAGACTGCCCTGTTTGGGAAATCGAAACCATAAAGGTGGAACCCGTGAGCGACGGCTGGTACGAAGTGTCGTTCCAGCCGCCATACACTTACGACCGCTGTTACATTCACGTGAGAATAAAGAAGAAAGGCCAACACGAATACCGCATAGCCGACATAAAAACAGGCACCATAGATTTCTATCTGAACGAATCTATAGAATGGCGCCCCGCAACAGACTAAAATGCAAGGACTATGAAACACATAAAATTGTTTGCCGCACTACTGCTCGCCGTTCTGTTGTCGGTCTCCGGCAGCGTGCGCGCCCAATCGTGGTCGCGCGGGCACATTCCCGCCGATGTGCCGGAAGAGGAAAGACAAGAACTTCTGTTCGTATGCGGCTTTTACATAAGTTACATGAAGATGCTCATAACAAACGAAAAGAACAGCGAAATCTCACGCGAGGGATTACGCGACGCATTGCTCAAGGAAGCCCTTACACGCAAGGCTTTGGAAAATTTCAAGCTAAAGCAACGGGAACTCGACTATGATCCGCTGCTCAAGGCGCGGAAATGCTCGCTGCCCGACGTAAAAACCGTAATGGTATCGCCAAAGAGCAACTGCTGCTACGAGGCCACGTATTTCAACCACGAAGCAGGAGAACAGAAAACGGTTCTCATAAAAATAAGGAAAAAGAAAAAAGGCAGCCGTTTCGAAATTATCGATTTGAAAGAAGATTAAAAAGATTTTTCCGCGCGGGCTATACAAAAGGCCCGCGCGGAATGTTTCAACAAACCACCAAAAAGACATTTACATTACTATGAAAGCTATACAGACATTATGGTGCGGCGACAGGAAACTGACGGAATCTCCGTTCTGGTGGCTGCACCCCGAATACAATCTCATGTCGTGGGCGCTGAGCTGCATGAGCTTAAGGGAGCAGTTCGGAGAAGTGACATTATATACCGACAGCGAGGGCGCGAAAATGCTTGTAGACAAGCTGAAACTGCCATACACCGAAGTCGTGGTGAACTACGACGGGTTCGACTGCCTTACCTGCCACTGGGCGCTCGCAAAAGTGAGAACATATTCGCTGCAAACGGAACCATTCCTCCACATAGACGGCGACATATACCTGCCGCGCCCGCTGCCCGACGACGTTCTGCGCGGCAGCCTTATCGTACAGAACAAAGAATACTGCTCAGACTATTACAAGGATATGATAAACCGTTTCCTTTCGGTAGAAGGATTAAAGCTGTCCCCTACATTCTCCCGCGCGCTTCGCGGAGACGATGTGCCGTCGTACAACCTCGGACTCTGCGGCGGCAACGACCTCGGATTTTTCAGTCGTTTCTGCGATGAGGTATACAGATTTTTCCGCAACAACGACTTCAACGGCGAACGCTTCCGGAATAGCGACATAAGCGCAAACGTGGTTTACGAACAGATGTTCTTCTCCATAATGGCGCACAACGAAAATGCAGACATAGCCCCCGTATACCCTGACACCGTGCGCGACAACGGATACACGACAGCCGACTTCTGCGATCTCGGCCGTTACGAGCAAAGACAGTTCATCCACATTCTCGGCGGACACAAGCGCACGCCCGAAATATGTCGTATGGTAGAAAGCACATTGTTACGGAAACACCCTGAATACTACGAAAAAGTGACGGCATTATTTCCCGAAAGGCACAAAAGGCTTTATGCGCTGCCTATATGCACAGCCGTACGCGGGGAGACAACGCCCGAAAACTACGCCGCATTCCTTAATACGGAAAACGCCGCATGGAACAGCGTTGCCGCCGGTGAGCTGTCAGCGCTCGAAAAGGATATTGCCGAAAGGCACACCTTTATCAACGCCTCCGCCGGTCGGCGTGACGGGTTCATTATGAGCCGCAATCCTTTGATTGCTCTTTACAATGTTCCCTGCGGGGAAAAAAATATATTGAAAAAACGTCTCAACGCTAACGACAAAGAAAAAGTTTCCGATATAGCCGTCGTTCCTTCGACCGACGAACAAGGATACAGGGAATATCCACTCAACAATCTGGCTTACAACATCCTTTCCACCTTGTCGCTGCCGTCAACCTACGCGCAGCTTAAAGAAAATATCGCCGCATGCTTTGGCGCCAATGCAGGAAAAGACGATATTTGCCGCTGTGTGGATATAAAAACGGAACGCCTGCTGGACTACGGCCTCGTTATGGCAAAACCGCCGGAAAACGGTTCATAAAACCTGGCATTCTCCGCCCGTCATACCCGATAAGGCAAAAATCAGAATTCTCCTCCCGCAGCAGAAAAAAATTATCTCAGAGATAATTTGAAATATGTCTGAGATAATTCAAAATATCTCAGACATATTTTTTCAGGGATATTTTGCCGCTTGTCCGCATTCGGCGTTTTATAATAAAAACCGAACGTCCAAACAGCATACATCCCGAATGCCCGCACGAAAAAAAGCAATAAGCCCGCCGGATTGTCCGGCGGGCTTATTTATTAGGCTATCGTACGGTTCAGATTACTTTACACGGTTTACGTAAGAGCCGTCGCGCGTGTCGATTTCCACCGTCTCTCCTTCGTTGATAAAGAGAGGCACGCGAACTTCGGCGCCCGTTTCGAGTTTTGCGGGCTTGGTGGCGTTCGTAGCGGTATCGCCTTTGAGTCCGGGCTCGGTATAAACGATTTTGAGAACCGTCTTGACGGGCATTTCGGCGTAGAGCACGGTTTCGGTCGAAGCGTCGCTCACAACATCCACAACATCGCCTTCTTTCATGAAGTCGACGCCAGTAACAAGGTCGTGCGCAATGGGAATCTGCTCGTAGGTTTCCTGATTCATGAAGATGTATTCCTCGCCCTCCTTGTAAAGGAACTGATAGGGGCGGCGCTCAACGCGCACATCCTCGAGAGCCTCGCCGATGTTGAAACGGCGCTCAAGAACACGGCCCGACACAACATCCTTGAGCGTTGTGCGCATGATTGTGTTTCCTTTTCCGGGCTTTACATGCAGAAAGTCGATACAAAAATAGAGCTTGCCGTCCAAACGAATGCAAGTACCTTTTTTAATGTCTTGTGATTTAATCATATTAATAAGTATAAATTATTTCCATGCCACGACAAACCGAAAAACATGCACGTTTTGTCGTAAAAACGCTGCAAAGATATTATTTTCTTTCGGATTAGACCTTTAGCACTATGAAAAAGTTGGACTTAAAGGCCCAACAAAGAGCTTTTCAACTTGCACATATCGGAAATAATATCTAACTTTGCAGCCCGAAAGTGCAAAAATCCGCTAAAAACAGCGGGGCTGCATTCTTAAAAACCATTCACAGCGATAAAAATAAATAAAACATAGAAAAATGAAACGTACATTTCAACCCCACAACCGCAAAAGACATAACAAGCACGGTTTCCGTCAGCGCATGCAGACGGCTAACGGCCGCAGAGTATTGGCTTCGCGCCGCGCAAAAGGCCGCAAGAAGCTCACTGTTTCCGACGAAGTTCACGGAAAACGCTGAAAACCGCTTGTAAAGCATTAAGCAAATAAAAAGAAGTAGAGGTTTGAACCGATAAGCCTTTACTTCTTTTGTATTTTGCTGCTGTATCTGAACCGAAGCGGCAACTATAGATTGCGGCCCTGCATAAAAAATGAACAAGTTGATTTTGCATGCACTCGCCTTTGTCTATATTTGAGCTGAAGCTCCAATATATATGGGCGGCTCGGCAAAGAAAACGAGTGAGCTCGTTTTGCTCTGCACTCGCCTTTTGCTATATTTGCAGAAAATCCCGTCCGAACAAACATTCCGCACATGAAAATAAAGGAAATACACTCTAAGCTCACAAGCATGTATCTGTGGGGCAACCTATTGGCAATGATACTTGTTGTGGCTCTGCTGATATTCCTTACCTTCAAGGGGCTGGACATATACACCCAGCACGGCGAAAGCATTACCGTGCCGAGCCTGAAAGGAATGTCGGAAGAAAGGGCCAGAATAACCCTTGAAAGCCTCGGCCTCAAATGCAACGTGTCCGACTCGGGCTATATGCCCCGCCTGCCGGCAAACTCGGTGCTCGACCAGTCGGTAAAGCAGGGAAGCAAAGTAAAGGAAGGACGCACGGTGAACATCACGGTTAACGCTTCCATGCCGCCCACGATAACAATGCCCGACCTGGCCGACAACAGTTCGCTGAGAGAAGCCCAGTCGAGGCTTACGGCAATAGGGCTTTCACTCACCCCCACAGAATATATAAACGGAGAAAAAGACTGGGTATATGAAGTGAAATGCGACGGCAAAGCAATAACAGCAGGAACGAAAGTCTCGATAACTTCGAAAATAACACTCGTTGCAGGAAACGGCCTCACCGAAGAAGAACTCCTCTATGGAGAAGACTCGCTCGGCGGAGTCAATGACTACGGCGAAGAAATAAACTTTGACCACATCGAAGAATATGGAATTGCCGAGTAATGAAATCCGCAACTGCGGATTGTCTGCCGAAAACCTATTCGAGAACGACGAAGAAACCGTAATAGATGACGAAAATGCGCAGCTGTACGAGCATTTCCGAGCAACGGCCGAAAAAGGGCAACAACTGCTGAGAATAGACAAGTTTCTTTTCGATCATCTTCCAGGAACATCGCGTAACCGCATTCAGAAAGCGGCCGAAGTAGGCTTTGTGCACGTAAACGACAAACCGGTAAAAAGCAATTACCGCGTAAAGCCGTTCGACGTAGTGACACTCATGCTCGACCGTCCGCGTTACGAAACCACTATCGAAGCCGAAGACATCCCCCTCGACATAGTTTACGAAGACGACAGCCTAATGGTAGTCAACAAACCGGCAGGCTTAGTGGTGCATCCTGGACACGGAAACTACACTGGCACACTCGTAAACGCCATTGCCTGGCACATGCGCAACAATCCTTCTTACGACCCTAACGATCCGGCCGTGGGATTAGTGCACAGAATAGACAAGGACACATCCGGACTGCTCGTAATAGCAAAGACTCCGGAAGCAAAAACAAACCTCGGCGTGCAGTTCTTCAACAAAACCACGCGGCGGCGCTACGAAACGCTCGTGTGGGGCGATTTTGCCGAAAGCGAAGGAACCGTAGAGGGAAATATCGCACGTAATCCCAAAGACCGGTTACAAATGAGCGTATTCCCACCTGACTCGGGAATAGGAAAGACAGCTGTAACGCACTTCAAGGTAATAGAACGCTTCGGATACACAAGCTTTCTCGAGTGCCGCCTCGAAACAGGGCGGACGCATCAGATAAGAGCCCACATGCGCCACATTGGGCACCCTGTATTCGGCGACGCACGCTATGGCGGAGACGAAATACTGCGTGGAAAAACGTCTAACAGCTACAGGCAATTCATCATGAACTGCCTGAAAATATGCCCGAGGCAGGCACTGCACGCAAGAACCCTCGGATTCATTCATCCGGAAACGAAAAAAGAAATGGATTTCGAGGCACCGCTGCCAAAAGATATGACCGGGCTCATAGAGAAATGGAAAAAATTCTCCGCAAGCGCGGTGGAAAGATAAAAAGCCGGCAAAAAACGTCGGCCGCAAAACATACACATTATTATATATAGCCCGTAAATTAAATCACAACGCCCCAAACAGGCAACACAGGGCAAACAAAAAACGAAAAAACGTATTTGCCGGAAAAAACAACGGCGAAAAGTCATAAAAGATGAAACGCATAATAGCAATAGTAGCAGGAGGAGATTCTTCGGAGCACGATGTTTCGTTGCGCAGCGCACAAAACATAAAATCTTCCCTCGAAGAAACAGAATATATAACATATATCATAGAAATAAAGGGAACCGAATGGAATGCCCACGCAAGCAACGGAAAACTTTCGGCAGTAGACCGCAACGACTTCTCATTCGAGGACAACGGCAAGCGTGTAAAGCCCGATTACGCCTATATTACGATTCACGGTACGCCTGGCGAGAACGGCATTCTCGAAGGTTATTTCGATTTGATAAGACTCCCCTACTCCACAAGCGATGTTCTTGTCGAAGCCATGACTTTCAATAAATTCGTTCTCAATCAATATCTACGCGAATCAGGAGTAAACATAGCCAAAAGCGTTCTTCTGAGAAAAGGTCAGGCACAACGTCCTACCGACGAGCAGATATTGGAGAAAGTAGGTCTGCCATGTTTCGTAAAGCCTAACGCCGGCGGCAGCAGTTTCGGAGTAACAAAAGTAAAAAGCAAGGAAGTTCTCGAAACCGCCATTGAAAAAGCCATGAGCGAAAGCCCCGAAGTAATAATAGAAAGCTTCATGCAAGGAACGGAAATCACTTGCGGCTGCTACAAAACCAAGAAATCGAGCGTTGTGTTCCCTATAACCGAAGTAGTTACCTCGAACGAATTTTTCGACTACAACGCAAAATACAACGGACAGGTAAAAGAAATAACCCCTGCCCGCCTGACGCCCGAAACAACCGAGCGCGTCCAGGCCGAGACCTCGAAAATATACGACATTCTCGGTTGCCGCGGAATCATCCGCATTGACTACATCCTTACAGGCGAGAAAGACAAGGAAAAGATAAACATGCTTGAGATAAATACCACTCCGGGAATGACGGCCACAAGTTTCATTCCCCAGCAGGTAAAAGCCGCAGGTTTAAGCATGGCCGAAGTTCTGAGTGACATCATAGAAGACAGTTTTTGCTAAGCAATAATCCATGCGAAAAAAGGGTTTGCAAAAAATTTTTCCTCAGTTACCTTTTTATATATAGTCAATACTCACCTCATCATCCGACAGCACACAGAAAGAAACAAACGTTATGAACGTTCCCACCGAATTTGACGAGATACGCCCCTACACACCGGAAGAACTTCCGCAAATGTTCGAAAAACTTATCGACGATCCTCAATTCCGCGAGGTCATATCGCTCATATTCCCCGACATGCTGTTCAGTGTCTTTGCCCAAGAACTGCGCAAATGCCGCAGCAATCAGGAAGTGCAGGAAAAATTCGCCTACGGTTTGCTCAACGACATCGAGAAAAAATACACCCACGGTGTTGATATGGATGTTTCGAACATCGCTTCCGACATGCGATACACTTTCGTTTCGAACCACCGTGACATAGTGCTCGATTCGGCATTCCTGTCGCGCGAACTCGTGCGCAATCACTTTCCCTGCACAGTCGAGATAGCCATAGGCGACAACCTTCTTATATATCCGTGGATACGCCGCGTGGTGCGCATTAACAAATAGTTCATCGTGCAGCGCTCGCTCCAGTTGCGCGAAATGCTCATAAGCTCCGCACGCATGAGCCGCTACATGCACTACGCTATCAACGTCAAGAAAGAGAACATCTGGATAGCGCAGCGAGAAGGACGCGCAAAAGATTCCGACGACCGCACCCAGGATTCTATTCTGAAAATGATGGCAATGGGCGGGAAAGGAAATACAATAGAAAGTCTAACCGACCTGCACATCGTACCGCTGAGCATTTCATACGAATACGACCCCTGCGATTTCCTGAAAGCCAAAGAATTCCAACTGAAACGCGACAATCCCGACTACGTCAAGACCAGCGAAGACGACCTGCAGAACATGCGCACAGGCATATTCGGATATAAAGGCCGCGTTCACTATCATCCGGCTCCGTGCCTCGACGAATGGCTTGCCTCGCTCGACGCAGGAATGCACAAAAGCGAATTATTCGACAGAATAGCCAAACACATCGACTGCGAGATTCACAAAAACTACCGCATATATCCCGGAAACTATGCAGCGGCCGACATGCTGCTCGGAGAGAAGCACTTTGCAGACAGGTATTCCGACACAGAACTGGATACGTTCGAAAAATACATTGCGCAACGCATTGAAATGATCGACCTTCCCCACAAGGACGAGAGCTTTCTCCGCGAGAAACTCCTTGCAATGTATGCAAATCCCGCCCTCAACCAGGAACGCGCGCTCACAGCGGAATAATACCGCACAATCAACCTCATTTTTATGAAAAAACGCCGTTTCGCAATAATTCCGACACTTGCCGTTGCACTGACAATGCTTTTTGCGGCATGCGACAACGACGATTCCCATATACCGACCCAAAGACTCGACCTCGTTGAATTCATAAGCAACGAGAACGGCGTTGCCACACAAATGGTGCTCGACAACGGCGACACCCTCAGCCTTTTGCATCCTGCCGGCGGCTTTGCGAGCGACACCGTATGCCGATGTCTTGCCGTGTTCCGGCCTGTAAGCGAAACCCGTCCGAACACTGTCAACGTAACGTCTATAGGACAAATCATCACACTGCCTCCGACGATGTACCACGTTGTCTACGCAGACCCCGTCGACGTCGTTTCGGCATGGACAGGCGGAAACTATCTGAATCTTCGGCTCTCGGTGCGCACCAACGGCTCATCTCACGCATTCGGTTTTGCCTATCTCGGCAGCACAACCGCCGAAAACGGGGCGGAAACGCTTCAGCTCGCACTCTACAACAACAGCGGAAAAGACACCGAATACTTTTCGCGCACTGTCTACCTTTCCTGCTCGCTCAAATCTTTCATAAACGCAATGCAAAGGGGCCGCGACTCCGTTTCCATTAAAATAAACGAGTACGACAAAGGATTCACGACCTACGCATTCGCTCTTTAAGACAAAACATTCCCTACAAAAATAAGCGAGAATAAGAAAATCATATCCAAGTCCGATTTTCAACCTTAATATCTTCGAACCACCAAAAACTATTGCCCGCCGTAAAAATCCCAATACCTCGCCGGAAGGTTTTGCAGACAAATACGGTCACCCGCCAAGCACTTGAAAATCAGCATGTGTATATGTAGCAAAAAATATGTCTGAGATATTTTGAATTATCTCAGACATATTTTCGATTATCTCCCTTGTATTTTCAATTTCCTGCGGGAACTTTTTTTTACCGTGCAAAAAAAATATTTTTTTCTTGTAGAAAAATACGCCGCATTTCCGGAAAAATCCTTTCCACGCCCGAGCGACAGATGTATTCCGGCACATGCAGAATACATACCCGCACATCGGCACCGGCATCAACGGCAATTACGGCCGCACATGCTTTGCACTGCAATGAAAAAGCGGTACTTTTGCAACATATCGAAAAAAAAGAACGACAATGGAACTGTCTGAAATCTACGAACTTTATCTTAAACATCCTGTAATAACCACCGACAGCCGCGAGTGCCCCGAAAACTCGATATTCTTCGCCCTCAAAGGCGAGAACTTCAACGGAAACGCATATGCCTCCAAAGCCTTAGACGAAGGTTGCGCCTACGCCGTTGTCGATGAAAAGCAATACGCCGCCAAAGGCGACCCACGATATATAACGGTAAACAACGCGCTGGAAACAATGCAGCAACTCGCGCACCTTCACCGCGTAACCCTCGGACTTCCCGTAATACAGATAACCGGCACCAACGGAAAAACCACCACAAAGGAACTCATATCGGCAGTACTTGCAAAAAAATTCAACGTACTCCACACCGAAGGAAACTTCAACAACCATATCGGTGCGCCCAAAACCCTTCTGCGCCTCACCCGCAAGCACCAGATAGCAGTAATCGAAACCGGAGCCAACCACCCCGGCGAAATAGCCCTGCTCACAAAGATTGTCGACCCCGACTACGGAATAATAACCAACGTGGGACGCGCCCACCTCGAAGGATTCGGCTCGTTCGAAGGAGTGGTGCGCACGAAATGCGAACTCTACGACTACCTGCGCCGCAAAAAAGGCACAACGGTTTTTCTTAACAACGACTCCGACATACTGTGCCGAATGGCCGAAGACCTGAACACCGTACGCTACGGCTCGTCTCCCGCCGACAACCTCGCAGTAGAAGGAGAAACCGTAGACTGCACACCATATCTCTCGTTCCGCTGGCGCCAAAAAGGAAAGGAATGGAACTACGTTGCCACAAAGCTTATAGGCGATTATAACCTTTCGAACCTCCTTGCCGCAGTAACCGCAGGACTGCAGTTCGACATAGCCGCAGGCGACATCAACAGCGCGCTCGCAAACTACATACCCTCCAACAACCGCTCGCAGCTAAAGCAAACCGAGAACAACACGCTTATCATCGACGCCTACAATGCAAATCCCGTAAGCATGACGGCCGCGTTAAAAAACTTTGCCGACCTCCACGCTGCGGGCAAAATGGTAATTCTCGGTCAAATGGGCGAACTGGGCAAAGAAAGCGACGAAGAACACGGCAGAATCATTGAATTCCTGTCGCGCGCCAACTTCGACGAAGTATGGCTCGTTGGAGAAAATTTCAAAAAGCTCGCACCGCTGTTCCGCACGTTCAACAACGAAAGCGAAGTGGAAACCGCACTGAAAGAAACTCCGCCCGTACACCGCACGATACTAATAAAAGGCAGCAACAGCAACAAACTCTACAAACTGGCCGAAATACTCTGACACAAACGCCCCGCCCGACCGGCAAATACCCGAACGGCGTAACATACATAAAATACGTCATCGCTCTTCCGGACAACTTTCACCGGCTGAGCGATGATTTTTTCATACGTCTCCCACAGCCTCTGCCGCATTCTTGAAAATTAATCCCTCGCCGGCCTTTCCGATACACAAACACACAATGCCGGCAAACGCTCTCCCAAACCCCTGAAAAAATATGTCTGAGGTATTTTAAAATATCTCTGACATATTTCAAATTATCTCTGAGATAATTTTTTCTACAAGCGGGAGGATTTTTTCCAAGTCAAACAAAACAGCAAAAACTTTTCACAGACGTTAGCTGGAAAAGCTAATGCGGATATAAACAAAAACGACGGCCGTAAAAAGAACGGTCGTCGTTGTGCGCAATTGTGTCAGATTATCGAAACTTCATTAGCAATTTCAATAAACTTGTTAACTTCATTTCAGAAATGAACACGGACATTTATTTTGGTAAGTTATCATGAATTATTTCCTTGATAAATTTTTCAGCGCCTTCTAAGCCAAGTGCATCAATTAGCTTGTTATAATCGTCAATTTCATTCCCTGTAAACGTTATTACGATTTTGCGTTCTTGATTTCCAGCTATATGAGTGTAGTTTTCAGGATAAGCCCAAAAACAATGCTTACAAACACCTAAATCTTTCTTTTCCCAGTTTAAGCAATGCTCGCATGACCATGATTTAGCTCGATTTGCAGATGGGCTAAGTAACATATACGCATCGATGTCCTTGCTATTTTCTCCTCCAATTTCATATGGAATGCGATGGTCAATTTGAAGTAACCGTTCATCAATATCTTGCTGATATATGAAGCATTTTGAGCCATATATATCAATAAGCGATTTCTTTAATGCCTTGGATAGAGCTGTTCGGCCTGAGATTTTTGCAATATTATCCTCTTTTCTATACGGATCCCCGAATCTATATGCAGCAATATTCCGTCCGTCTTTCCCTTTGACACGGAATGTTTCAATAGGAATGCCTTGCTCTCTAACATCTCTTATTGCTCTTGGAGGATGATTATAACCATAAATTTCTTTAATTTCTTCGGAATTTATACTACCATGCTTTAGGATATGTGCAATTATAGTTGCAGGACGCTTGGCTTTAACACTTTTTAGCCTATTGAGAAAGTCTTTGGGAAGTTGTGCCATTATTCAAAAAGATTTAGCTGAGGACATATAGGTTCTCCCTTATTAATAAGAGAAGGACTTATATAGAGTGCTTCCATGGTTTTTAATTTGTCCCCATTAAAGAGCGATTGTGTCGAAATTCCTGCATCAAGAAGAAGTTTATGTAACCCAAGTTCAACAGGGAGTTCTTCTCCATATTCTTTCTCTCCGCAAAACCCATCATAACTAAGGATAAACATAATGCCTCTATCAACAAGCGATTGCAAAGAATCTATGAATTCCCCAAAGTCAATTCCTGAAAAATATCTGTTATCTCGACCTGTGCAAACACCTTGATAGGGAGGATCCAGATATAGAATGTCACTAACTTCAGCTCTTTCAAAAACTTGTTTGTAGTCTATAGACGAAAATACGCACTTACCTTTTAATAATTTAGATATTGAATTAACATTCTCAGCAAGTGTTGTAGGATTTGTTCCGTTCCGTCGTTTATCAGGAGATTGGTTAAAGTTTCCATTAGAACCATATCGAACCGCGCCTTTCACACAGCGGGCAAGTAAATAAAGCATCACTGAAGGAGTGTGATTTCCGTTATTAAAAACCTCCCTGATATAATAATAATGAGCCTCAGTTCCTTCACTATAGGAGAATTGCTCATTCCATATATCTTTATAATTGCGTACTAAGGATTCGGGATTGTCAACAGCTTCCCTTAATACACCAACTAAAGGTTCATTAATATCGTTAATCCAAAACTCATCGCAACGCCTTTCTTTAGCTGTGGCAATTGTCATAGCAGCCATTCCTGAGAATGGTTCAATCAAGCGCTTAAAATTTCGTGGTAATAGCGGAAGAATCTGAGGTGCTAATTTCCGTTTAGATCCTTGATATTGGACAATATGTGGAGTTTTGTACTTCATATTACAAATATAACGATATTACATAAATAACACAAGACAATTATGATAATTCACAAAATAGTAATTGAAGGATATCGAACCTTCAACGAATTGCAGAACCTGTGGTAATACGCAAAATTAATGAGGCTTATAAACAGAGAAAAAGAGGAAAATCCTTTCGAAAATTCCTCTTCAGTCAATTTGTGCGCCTGACAGGACTCGAACCTGCACGTCGCGAAACACCAGATCCTAAGTCTGGCGCGTCTACCAATTCCGCCACAGGCGCAAAAGCAAATGCAAAGGTATATTCTTTTGCCGATTAGTCAAACTATTCCACAAGGAAAATTTCACCCGCCGCCATTCATATGCTCCCACAGAAGTGCCGGATAAGCATTCCGACAAAGCACAACGGTTGCATATCACAGCATTTCGGCGACCGTTACTGACTATTTCCTGTTTTTTCTCGCCAGCTTCAGCGCCTTGTCGAGCGCCTCAGCCTGCGGCACCTCATAATCGGGCAGCACGCCGTGTATGTCGCGTTCGTCGGCACCGTAATGCCAGAAACGTTTGAAGGAAATCAGGCACGACAATCCCGACACGGGCAGCCGGTAGTTAACGCAATCGCCGTAGGAAACGCCCATACCGCCCGTTTCCTCGCCTATCACGGTGCCCATTCCGAACTGCTTGAACGCCCAGGCAAACGAAGCGGCCGAAGAAAAGGAATTATGACTTATGAGCAGGTAAACGTGCCCGTCGAAACGGCCTTCGGCCTGCGTGAGCGGCTTTACCATATCTTTCTCTTCCATATAATACATCTCTATGCGGGGCGTACCTATATCTTCGCACAACCTGAGCGTGGTGGGAGTTACCCTGACAAATTCTTTTTCGAACTGCGTGAAAGGCACGGGCGAGATGTATTTCAGCAACTCATCGCCCACAAGTGAAACGCCTCCGCCGTTTTCGCGGATGTCGATTATAAGATTGGTTATTCCGTTTTCGCGAATCGCGGCAAACATGGAATCGGCAAAATGCTTCATATTGTTCTCATCATAAAAGCTGCGGAAATCCATAACGGCAACGTTTTTGTCTTTCATAAGCTCGAAAGAGTATGCCTGCCACCTGGACCGCGCCTTTTTCTTGGGCAACCGCCTGCTTATCTCCTCCCACGTGGCGGCGGCAAGCGTCGCCGCACTCGTTTTCCGGCTCCCGGGCACGCGGTAGGTTATTTCGTATTCATCGGCCGCATAGAGCATTTCGAACAGAGCGGAAAAATCATAATTCACCATAGAAAGACGGAAAAAATCACGCTCTCCGCTCACGAACGTCATCATCCTTTCGAGCATTTCCCGCACGGCGAGCCCGTTTATAGCCGTCACTTCCGCGCCCTCGGGAATCGTACCGTCAATGCACGACTTAACCCGCATGGTATAATCGCTCGTATTTATGACGAAAGACACAGGGAGACGCCGCAAGTCAGCGGTAAAAACATCATTGAACGGAAAAACGAGGTACGTATGCCCGTCGCCTATCATCGCCAGCAACGGAGCCAGACGCATGTAAAGCTCGGCGCGCGTTATCGAATCGGGAAGACTGCCTTTAACCTCGTTCACAGCGCGCATTAGGCTGTCGTGACAGCACACCGAAAACATCGCGGGGTGCACCTCGCTTATAGTATAGAAAAGCGCGTCGATATCGAACGCTGCCTGCCCGCGGGTCAACTTTCCCGAAGGCGAAAGACGCAGCATATCGGCAGGAGGGTCTTCCAGCGGATTGTCGGAGACCCACCTTATCTGCGTAAAAGCCGAGTCGGTGCTGTTCTTCACCACCACGAAGTCGTAAACGCCGTTTCTCTCGACATTGAACGAAAGCGTATCGATTTCGCTCATAAACGTAACAGTTCGCGCCGAAGTTTCATACACGTCGGGACGAATGGCTGGGTTCATTAACCAATTTATTGCACTTTTCCTATTGCCGTCAACGACCGTAACACGATCCGCCGAGGTTCTGAGCACGCGAAGCGGGCGCACATCCTCGGCCATACCGTCAATGCACAAAACCGACAGCATGGCGAAAACAGCCGTTCTCCATATAATTTTCATATCATCAAAAAATTCTATGTTTCCAAACCTTGCAAATTTAACAAAAATACACATTATTCCTTCCCGATAGCCTGTATTAAATCAAAACAGCGTATATATTATTATTGCAATCGTACGAACAAACATTTTTCGGGCATACAAACATACGGTAAGAGATAAACAAATTCTCTTTTATATATCTGACATTTTGTCAGGTCGTTTTTTTCATGCCGGAAAAAAGAGCCTGAAAAATTATCTCAGACATATTTTAAAATATCTCAGAGATAATTCAAAATATGTCTGAGATAATTTTTTCTACAAGCGGGAAGTATTTTTCCACGTGCCGATGGGAGATACGGGAACCTGACAAAATGTCATGTTCTGAGAAGTCCAATATAGGTTCCGACATTAAGGCAACCGCTTAAACGTATGCAACGGAGATTCAAAGCCCGTCCGACGTCATTTCCCCGAGCATTTGGCGCGCGCGCTCTATTATGGTGTCTATGCCGCGCTGATAATCGTCCGAAGTGATGTTGACTTTCGTACCAGGGTCTATTCCGCTTTCGGTGCACTGCTTGTTTATGTCGTACATGGGGCAGGCAGAGAATCGCACAGTCCACCCGTTGGGAAGTTCCGAACTGAAAGGCATTCCCGCCCCGCCGCCGGTGCGGTCGCCAACGGTTATCACGTCGGGAAGATACTTCATATACATCACGAACGAGTTTGCCGCGCTGTATGTCTGACGGTTCGTAAGTACGGCCACCGGTTTCTGCCAGCGCAATCCAGAGGCCGGCGACACATAGATAGTGGCTTTCGCCGAGAAGTCGCCATGCCCCTTTCCCGTTTTGTGACTCATATATCCCACAAGCGTCTTGCTGTCCACAAAGCAGCCGGTAAGTTTCTCGGCCGAGGTAAGCATCCCTCCCGAGTTGTTTCTGACATCGACAATCACCGCCTTACATGCGGCGAAGTAGCGGAAAATCTCGCTCAGGTTGCCGCTGCCGAACGAATTGTCGAACGTCGACACACGCATATAGCCTATATGGTCGTCGAGAATGCGGTATTTTATTCCGGAAGCAATGCGATAGTCTGTGCCGAGGTAAATGCGTTCTATAGAATCGGAGTAATTCGTGGGATAGTCCTCGAACCACTTCCAGTAACGCGCCACGTTGTGCGACGCCATGAGGTTCACATGCCCGTCGCGCAGATTGTAAAGCATGGAGTCGCACACTTCGAACAGTTGCTCATAAGTTTTCACGAAAGCAACGCGGCGACGGTATTTCGCATACACCGAATCCCAGTCGAGGCCGTACTCTTCATTTTTTTCGTTGAAAAAACAATAGTGCTCGTCGAGCGTTTTCCAAAGGGCGTCGAAGTTGCCGGCAAATGTGTTGTCGGGAACGTCCTCGGTAATGCACGCCGCAAACACGAAAGGCAGGAAAAACAGTAACAGTCGTTTCATGTCATAAAATAAGTTTGTGCGCGTCGGCGTCGCGGCGTTTAACCAAGCGGAAATGCTTCACGAAGCCTATCATGAAAAGGTTGCTCCAAGTGTGGCTCTTCAGAGAGTTCACATGGCTCTGGCGAATGTCGCAGCGATAAGCCACGCGCAAAGTGCCGGTGCCGAGAGGAATGTCGGCCGAAAGCAATTGCGAGAAACAAGGTGCGTTGCCCGGCCAGGTAAAGCAAATATTATGATCGTAATGTCCGAGCGAGAATATCTCGTAATACGACTGTCCGTAATTGGGCGAGAACATAAGACCCACGAACGGCATGTCGAACTGATAGCGCAAGCCTACAGTGCGGCGCAACACGTCGAGCTTGTAAACGGCAATGCCCGACGCCGCTATGTTGGTCGACAACTTTCCCTGCGCGGGATTGTTGCCATTGCTCGTGTTGTAAACAAAACCGCAGCTCAGACCTGTCTGCAAGCCTGCCATAAGCCTAAGGCGCGGCAACGGCGTCCAATTGTAGTGCCACCCTATCCTCCAGTCCACGTCGCCCGACAAGTATTCGGAATCCTTTGTCGGATTCCGTGCGTAGCTGAAATTCCCTTCGTAGAACTGCTGCGTGGAGACGCGCCCATGCCACATGCGCGTCATCCTCATCGACTCGCGCATGAAACGCACCTCGGTGCCGGTATATTCCAACGGAGAAAGATACGTTTCCAGACGGTTCACACCTCCCACGCCGAACATTGTGGAACGCATGGTGTAGCGCGGAACCTCGCTTTCGTTAAAGGCACACACAGTGTCGCGATTCTCCGTAAAATCCGTGCTCTGCGCGCACGCCTTCTCCGGAAAAGCCAAACACAAAAGCGAAGCAACCGATAAAACAACAACAAATTCTGAAAATTGCATAACCAAAGACAAATATAAATTATTTTTCCTTACATCCGAAAAAGACTTGAAATTATACATACAAACGGGAATTATGTTGTTGTCCGATGACTGTTTTTCATTTTGCAAGACGGTATCTGCCGTTGAGCATGGAGACTTCACCGGCTTCTATCAATTCTTTGAGTACCGCCGAAATAATTCCGGTGTCTATGCGCGGGGCGTGAAGTTCGGCGGCATAGTGCGGCTTTTCGTCGCAAAGTACTTGCAGAATATAATTGCGCGCTTCGTCGTGTGCATTATCGGTAGGAGAATTCCGCCGTCGATGCAAGCAGATCTCGCATTTGCCGCAGTCGCAGGCGTTCTGCTCGTCGAAATATTCGAGCAGGAAACGACTATGGCAAACATCGCTCTCGACATAGTCTATCATAGCCTGTATTCGCCGGCGATATTCCTCCTTGCGCAGGTCGTAAACCTCGGGCCCTATGACCATGCGGCTCGTCTCTTCGCGTCTTTGGGTGTAAACAATGCGGGGAGTGAGCTTGTGTGGGATATAATGTATAATGCGTTGGTGGGAAAGCTGTTTCAGTGTTTCGTGAACATTGTCAACGCTCATGCCGGTGCGCTCGGCAAGCGCGCGTTCCTCTATATATACGTAATCGGTAAATATTCCGCCGTAGCTGCGCAGTAAAGTCTGTATTATCTGTTCTCCGCGGGGCGTGGTATTTCCGAGGCGGTACAACTCGTCGCGCTCTATCATGAAAAGCACGCGCGATTTGTTTTCTTCCTCTTCGGAGAAGTCTATGTAGCCGGCGCGGGTGAGTATCCTGAGGGCGCTCGCCACGGTTTCGGGAAAGAAATGGTAGCGTATTGAAAATTTTTGGAGGTCGAAATCGTATCTTGCGTTAAGCCCGTCGCCCATTGCGAGCTGGAAAAAATATGCAAGACACTCGTAAATATGCAGTATAGTCTTTATTGGCGGAAAGTTTTCCGACACCCGTCGCAACAGCTTCGTTCTGTCGCCTTTATTGTAGAGCAGCACGGCGTATGCCTGCTTTCCGTCGCGTCCGGCACGGCCGGCTTCCTGAAAATAAGCCTCGGGCGAATCGGGCGTCTCCATGTGCACTACGAGTCTCACGTCGGCTTTGTCTATTCCCATGCCGAAAGCGTTGGTTGCGACTATCACGCGCGTTTCGCCTTCCGACCAGCTGCGCTGTCGCAGGTCTTTGTCGATTGCGGTAAGGCCGGCGTGATAGTTCATCGCCACTATTCCTTCGTTTTTGAGTATTCTGGCAATGTCGAAAGTGTCCTTGCGGTTGCGCGTGTAGACAATAGCCGTTCCAGGCAGGCTGCGCAGAATGTGCAGCAGCTCTTCTATCTTGTTTTCCGTGCGCCTCACGACGTATGTAAGGTTGTTGCGCTCGAAACTCATGCGGAAAACATTGCGGGCCCGAAACTCTAATTTGTTCTGAATGTCGTCGGTCACTTCTTTCGTGGCCGTTGCCGTAAGGGCGAGCACGGGCGCATCGGGAAAGCGGCGGCGTATTTCGGCTATCTTTAAATAAGAGGGACGGAAGTCGTATCCCCATTGGGATATGCAGTGAGCTTCGTCGACGGTAATCAACTTAATCGGAATCTTGGCGGCTTTGGCGAGAAAAAGTTCCGACGAAAGCCGTTCGGGAGAAACGTAAAGGAACTTATAGTCGCCGAAAATGCAGTTTTCGAGGCTTGTAATGATTTCAGCACGCGACATACCGCTATATACGGCCGCGGCTTTTATACCTTTGACGCGGAGATTCGCCACCTGGTCCTTCATCAAAGCCACGAGCGGCGTAATGACAAGACACAACCCCTCGGAAGCAAGCGTAGGAACCTGGAATGTAACCGATTTTCCCCCGCCGGTGGGCATTAGGCCCAATGTGTCGCGGCCGGCGGCTATGCTTTCGATTATCTGCTGCTGAATGCCGCGAAAGCTGTCGTAGCCCCAGTAGGTTTTGAGTATGTCGGTGAAGCGTTTTTCCATTCGGAACGGGCGCACGTTGCAGACGGGCGGCGCTATGTCTGTTCTTCCGTCGGACGGATGTCTTCTATCTGTAATTGCAGCTCGCCATGCCGGTGCGTGTTCTCTTCTATCGTGTAACAGATGTCGAACGAGCGCTTCGTCTTGATATATCGTGCCTGCGAACTCTGTCCGAAAGCGATTCCGTTTACGATATTGTTCGATTTGTTATCGACAAGCTCAAGTTTTATGTGCTCCTGATCGCGACCAACCACCTTGCTCGTGCCATAGTCGTATACACGGTGGGTACAGAACAGGGGTTTGGGATTCCCCGGCCCGAAGGGATTGAACTTTTTCAGGTCGTTCTGGAATTTGCGGGTAATGTCCTTGAAGTCGATTACCGCAGAAATATCGAGACTTGCCTCGGTTTGCTCGTCGCTTATGTGTTGCTCCACGTATTCTTCGAAACGGCGTTTGAATTCGGGCACTATTTCGGGTTTCATAGACATGCCGGCGGCATAAGTGTGCCCGCCGAAATTGTCAAGAAGGTCGCGACAACTTTCGATTGCCTTGTAAATGTCGAAACCTGCCACCGAGCGCGCCGAGCCTGTTGCCAGATTGTCGCTAAGTGTGAGAACCACAGCCGGCCGGTAGTATATTTCGGTAAGGCGCGAGGCCACGATTCCTATCACTCCCTTGTGCCATGACGAGTTGTAGACAACGAGCGAGCGCAGGTCGGTGAGATTGTCGAGGCTGTCCACTATTTTGTTAGCCTCTTCGGTCATCTGTTTGTCGAGATCTTTGCGCGCCTCGTTATAAAGGTTTATGCGGTTGGCCATTTCGACAGCTTTTTCGTGTTTCCGCTCCACGAGCAGTGCCACAGCCTCTTTGCCGTTCTGCATTCGCCCCGAAGCGTTGAGCCGTGGCCCGAGTTTGAACACGATGTCGTTCATGGTTATTTCCTTGTCGGCAAGCCCGCATATTTCTATGATTGCCTCGAGCCCTGTCGAGGGATTGCTGTTGAGCCTCCGCAGACCGTGATAGGCGAGAATGCGATTCTCGCCCATTATCGGCACTATGTCGCTGGCAATGCTTACGGCGCAGAGATCGAGCAGAGGAAGCAGCTTGTTGAACTCTATTCCGTTGTTTTGGGCAAACGCCTGCATGAGTTTGAATCCCACGCCGCAGCCCGACAGGTGGGCGTAGGGATAGGTGGAATCCTTCCGTTTGGGGTTTAGAATGGCTATAGCGTCGGGCAGCTCTTCGTCGGGCACGTGGTGGTCGCAGATGATGACATCAATCCCCAGCGAGCGCGCATAGGCCACTTCCTTGACAGCCTTTATTCCGCAGTCGAGCACTATCATCAGCTTTACTCCCGTCTCGCAGGCGTAGTCGATACAGCGTTTCGACACGCCGTAGCCTTCGTCGTAGCGGTCGGGAATGTAATAGTCTATATTCGAGCAATACTCGCTGAGAAACTTGTACACCACAGTAACTGCCGTACAGCCGTCCACGTCGTAATCGCCGAACACGAGAATCCTTTCTTTTTTCCCGATTGCCTTGTTCACTGCATTTACGGCTTCGCGCATGTCGTTCATCAGGAAAGGGTCGTGCAGGTCGGACAGTTGCGGACGGAAAAACTTCTTTGCCTCTGCCGCCGTGGTTATGCAGCGGTCAATCAGGAACTTCCCGAGGATAGGATGGATTCCCAGTTCCCCTGCCAGTGCTTTCGCCGCTGCTTTTTCCTCTGCCGAGGGAGGCGTGTATTTCCATTTGTAGTTCATTATATATTGTCATTTTCTTTTTTCTTATCGGTTGCGGGGCTTGCGGCTGAAAAAAACGTGCCGCCTGAAGTGGGAACAATCCCGTGTTGTGAGGTGTGTGCCCCGTATTGGGATTTTAGTTTGTAAAGTTATAAATAAAATGCGACAGATTCGTTATCGCAGACGTTATAATTGCGGAGCACAGTTGCATTACGGTGTACTTTCACATATTTTATATTTCAAAAAGAAATGTTGCACTTTATTTTTCAATGCATTACGCAGCAAATCACCTGTTTCGGCCCAATCCGGCGGGCCGGAGTGTTGTCTTTCCTTTTTGCAGACAAAAACGGTCAGCGGCCAAGCACTTGAAAATCAGCACGTGTATACGTAGCAAAAAATATGTCTGACATATTTTAAAATATCTCAGACATATTTTGAATTATCTCCTATGTATTTTCAATTTCCTGCGGGAAGTTTTTTACCGTGTAAGAAAAAAAATATCTTTTTTCGGTGGCAATTTTTTTATTGGTGCATGTAACAGGCCGTCTGAAGTACTTGCTTGCTTTTTGTCCGGTTTGCCACAGTAAAATCGGCTATGATTATGCAATGTTATAAAGCAAAAAAACTCTGACTGCAGATTCGGATTTGGATTTCCGGAAATAAATTCAACCAGCGGCAGAGGCTTTCGCTGCCGGCGGCGGTGTGATTGCCGCCGTATTTGAGAAAAAGTTTATAACTTTGTATCCTCAAAACCGTTTCCGAATCAAGAACATGAACATTCTCATCACCGGCGCCAGCGGATTCATCGGGAGTTTTCTCGTAGAGAAAGCTCTTGCCGCAGGAATGAACGTGTGGGCGGGCGTGCGCGGCTCGAGCAGCCGGAAATACCTTCAGGACTCCCGCATACGCTTCGTTGAACTCGATTTCAACGACGAGAATGCTCTTGCAGGGCAAATTGTCCGTGCAAAGGAGGACTTCGGAGCGTGGGATGTGGTGATTCATGCGGCCGGACTTACGAAAAGCCGCTATCGTCACGACTTTTTCGTGATCAATTACGAAGGTACGCGCCATTTTGTGAACGCCCTGAGAAAATCGGGGGCCGTGCCGCGCCAGTTCATCTATCTCAGCTCGCTCAGCATTTACGGAGCCATACGCGAGCAAGCGGTGCCCCCGCACAAGGCCGACAACCGATACGGCCTGCATGGAGAGAGCGGCGAACTTACCGAAGTCGTTTATGAACCCATACGCGAGAGCGATGTTCCGCAACCCAATACGGCATACGGCATGAGCAAGGCGGCAGCCGAAAACTTCCTGCGGTCGCTCGACGGTTTTCCCTGGGTGATATTCCGTCCCACGGGCGTATACGGACCTCGCGAACGCGATTATTTCCTTATGGCCGAAAGCATAAAAAAACATGTCGATTTTGCCGCCGGCATGAAAAGGCAGGAAATAACGTTCGTATATGTCAAGGATTTGGTGGACGCAATCTTTGCGGCGATAGAGCGGGGCATAACGCAAAGGGCCTACCTTATAAGCGACGGCCTTACGTATAAGAGCAAAACCTTCAGCCTACTGCTGCAAAACGCGATAGGCGTGAAACGGGTGCTGCACATCACCGCCCCATTGTGGCTGCTGCGCGTGGTGTGCGCGGCGGCGCAGCTCAAGAGCCGGTTTACGGGCGGAATTCCCACACTCAATCTCGATAAATACAGAATAATGAAACAACGTAACTGGCAGTGCGACATAAGTGCGGCCGTCAGCGAATTAGGTTACCGTCCCCGGTACAACCTCCTGCGCGGAGTGGGCGAAACGGTGGCATGGTACATAAAGGAACAATGGATCTGAGCGATTTTACAAGGAGGCGCAAACGGCGCCCTGGCCTGCTGGGAATAGAAAAGCTGTGTGTGATGTACACTTTGTTCACCACAGTGCTTGCAATAGTGTTCAGCAAGGAAATCACAGGCTTTACAGAAATGCTTGTGGGCCGTGCGGCCGTATTGGCAGGACTTGCGGCTATGATTTTCTTGTACAGGCTGCGCGCGTGCAGGCTCACTCTTTTTCTCAGAATAGCATATCAGTTCGCACTGCTGGCTTACTGGTACCCCGATACCTATCTTTTCTGTCAGCTTTTCCCGAATCTCGACTATCTGTTCGCGGCAACGGAACAGACTATCTTCGGCTGTCAGCCGGCTCTGCTTTTCTGCGAACGTTTCAGCGGAATGTTCTGGTCGGAAATCTTCAACTTGGGATATTTCTCCTATTATCCCATGATTTTCTTCGTGGTTGTGTGGACTTTTCTCATGCACTACAAATATTTCGAGCGGACTACATTCATCATAATCTGTTCGTTTTTCATCTATTACCTGATTTACCTTTTTCTTCCCGTGGCCGGACCGCAATACTACTACCAAGCTGTGGGCATAGACAGCATTCGCGACGGAATTTTCCCCGAACTGGGCAATTATTTCAGATACAACACCGACATGCTGCCCGCCGCGCACGACGGCGGCCTGTTCTTCCGCCTGGTCGAGGCGGCACAGGAGGGAGGAGAACGCCCAACGGCGGCATTCCCGAGCTCGCACGTGGGAATAAGTACGATACTTTTAATACTTACATACAAGGTGCGTAAGAAAACAGTGGTTCTGCTGCTGCCGTTCTACGTGCTGCTCTGCTGCGCAACCGTCTACATACAGGCGCATTACCTTATCGACGCGATTGCGGGCTTTGCTACGGCTTTTGTGGTGTATGCCATTTCCTACAAACTCTATTACACCTCCCTCTTTCACCGCAAGCGGGGCTACCATTCCTGAAACGGGACGCATGTTTAGCCGTGCAACAGTCATAAAACGAAATATAAACCTTTAAACAAACGTAAATACTATTATGGAAACGTTGGAACGCATTCTTGCCGAGAAACTTCTGAAGATTAAAGCCATTAAACTGCAACCTAACGAGCCTTTCACATGGGCTTCGGGCTGGAAGTCGCCGTTTTACTGCGACAACCGCAAAACATTGTCCTATCCCGACCTGCGCACGTTCGTTAAAATAGAGCTGGCACGCATTGTGGCCGAGAAATATCCGCAGGCCGACGCCATTGCCGGCGTTGCAACCGGCGCCATAGCGCAGGGAGCTCTCGTGGCCGAAGAACTCTCGCTGCCCTTCGCCTATGTGCGTTCAAAACCAAAGGACCACGGCCTTGCAAACCTTATAGAAGGCGATTTGGAACCAGGAATGAAAGTAGTAGTGATAGAAGATCTAATTTCTACCGGCTCGAGCAGCCTGAAAGCAGTCGAGGCAATCCGTCACGCCGGCTGCGAAGTTGTCGGCATGGTGGCTTCTTACACCTACGGATTCGATGTGGCCGAGAAAGCTTTTGCAGAAGCCGGCGTGGAGCTCACTACTCTTACGAACTACGAGGCAGTTGTAGGCGTTGCAATGCAACAGGATTATATCAAACCCGAAGACAAGCCGCTTCTCGACCTTTGGCGCAGTAATCCTTCGCAATGGGGACAGAAATAAAAACAAGTAAAGCGGAACGCTTCCGGACGTAGACAAAAATATGTCTGAGATATTTTAAAATATGTCAGACATAATTCAAAATACCTCAGAGATAATTTAAGATGAGTCTGACCAAATACGAAAGTTCAGTAAAGACTATTCCCTATAGCTGCGGGGTGGTTTATTCGCAGTTGGCCGACATGAACAACATGTCGAAAGTACGCAAGTTTTTCAGCGACCCCGAGCGGCGCGAAAGCATTGCCGGGCAGATTCCGGCCGACAAGCTGCAACAGATAGAGGACACGCTGAACAAAATGACGTTCGATACCGACAGCGTAAGCGTTGACGCTCCGATGATGGGCAGAGTCGGTTTGAAAGTAGTGGAACGCGAGGAGCCCAAACTCGTGAAATTCGAATCGCAGGGGGCACCTGTTTCGGCCTGCCTGTGGATACAGTTGCTGCCGCAGGGCGAGGATTCCTGCAAGATAAGGATTACGCTGGGAGCAAGTCTGAACTTTTTCATAAAAGGAATGGCAGACAAGTACGCACCTACGGCCGTGGAAAGAATGGCTGCCGTGCTCGCTTCGCTGCCTTACGATAAAATTTAAAAACGACACACATGGCTACAAAGCTCTGGGAAAAAAACGTACAGCTCAACAAGGAGATTGAGCGTTTCACAGTGGGGCGCGACCGCGAACTCGACGTATTTCTTGCCAAGTACGACGTGCTCGGCTCTATGGCCCACATAACAATGCTCGAAAGCATTGGTCTGCTCACAGCCGACGAGCTGAAAGTGCTCCTCGCCGAGTTACGCAACATTTATAAGCTGGCCGACGAGGGCAAGTTCGTTATCGAGGACGGCATAGAGGATGTGCATTCGCAGGTAGAGCTTATGCTCACCCGCACGCTCGGAACCGTGGGAAAGAAAATACACAGCGGGCGTTCGCGCAACGACCAGGTGCTTGTCGACCTCAAACTTTACGCCCGCGACCGCCTGCGCGCCATTGCCGAAGCCTCGAAAAATCTCTTCGACGAGCTTCAGATTCAGAGCGAAAAGTATAAAGACGTCATCATGCCAGGCTATACTCACATGCAGGTGGCTATGCCGAGCAGTTTCGGCCTTTGGTTCGGAGCATACGCCGAGAGCCTGGCCGACGACATGCAGTTGCTGCTTGCAGCATACCGCATAACCAACCGCAATCCTCTCGGCTCGGCGGCCGGATATGGCTCGTCGTTCCCCCTCGACAGGCAGATGACAACCGACCTTCTGGGCTTCGACACGATGAACTACAACGTGGTGTATGCGCAAATGGGCCGCGGAAAGACGGAACGCAACATCGCGTTCGCTATGGCGGGAATCGCCGGCACGCTCTCTAAGCTGGCCTTCGACGCATGCCTCTTCAATTCGCAGAACTTCGGTTTCGTTCATCTTCCCGCCGAGTGTACCACAGGTTCAAGCATAATGCCGCACAAGAAGAACCCCGATGTTTTCGAGCTGATACGCGCAAAAAGCAACAAGCTCCAGGCTTTGCCGGCCCAGATAGTAGCTATAATGAACAATCTGCCGTCGGGATATTCGCGCGACTTCCAATTGATAAAAGAGGTGTTCATGCCGGCGTTCGACGAGCTTCTCGACTGCCTGCGGATGACCGCATACATAGTGTCGCGCACCGAAGTGAACGAGAGCATTATCGAAGATTCGCGCTACGACGCGATGTTTTCGGTCGAGGAAGTGAACCGCCGCGTACTGGCCGGCACATCTTTCCGCGACGCATACAAACAGGTGGGTTTGGAGATAGAAGCCGGAGAGTTCGTTCCCGACAAAACCGTAAAACACACCCACGCCGGAAGCATAGGTTGCCTTTGCAACGACAGGATTGCCGAACTTATGGCGAGTACAATGAAACAGTTCGGCTTCGACCGCGCAGAGCAGGCCGAGGCAAAGCTGTTGAACGCATAAGGCGGCGAATTAATTTGCACGATATTGAGATGATGAATATTAACTCCGAAAAAGCGTTGCAAATGTTCCGGAAAAGAATCACGGGGTTCGTTATACTTGCAGTTATGCTGATGTTTGCGGCGGCGTGCGACGACGATACGGTGGAAAGCAAGTTTTCCAACTACCGCGCCTCGTTCACGTTCTCGCCCGTCACGTCGGTTGCGCCGCTGCACGGCGCGCTGAACGGCCTCGGCGAGTATTGCGCCATTTGGGCCGACGCGAACTATTATTATTTTTCCTCGCTTGTAGGCTCGGCGCAGGTCAACCGAACCGCTCTTTCGGCTTATCGCACGTACATCTGCATAGGAGGATTCATCGTGGGGCGTTCTTCGCTCAACGATATAGGCTCGGCCGAATATCCGCTCGTATGCTACGACCGCGCCTGCCCCAACTGCTGGCACGAAGACAACATCTCGAAAGCCATGAGGATTGAGGAGAACGGCCATGCCGTTTGCGACCGCTGCCACCGCACTTACGACATGAACAACGGAGGAACAATTGTAGCAGGCGACAAAGGAAAAAAACTCATCCGCTATCGTGTGAACTACACTTCGAACACTCTTGCAATAAACAACTGATTTTTTCAAGGCCGATACCCTCGTCGGAATCCCGCTCCGGTTGCGGCCTGCAAACTTCCCGCACGTAAGAAAAATTATCTCTGAGATAATTTGAAATATGTCTGAGATATTTTAAAATATCT
>CAJKQZ010000004.1 GCA_905202115.1 uncultured Prevotellaceae bacterium
GTCTTGACAATTGGAGTGACTACACGGCAGCAAAGGCCGGATATGTGCTTTCCGCTAAACTCGGTTATGACCTTAAAACGCAGATAGACAATCTCCCTACAACAAGTGTCAACCCCTATGCTCTTACCTTTGGCAGCAAGACTTATGATGGTTCGGCTGCCGTATCGCTGACTGCCGCAGATTTGGGGGCGCTGACTACACATCAGATTATCTACAGTCTGACAATACAGAAGAACGGCACGGCGGTAGGCACATACTCTCCTGCCTCGAAAGCGGCAACAATAGACATAAGCGACGTTGCAAGCGCTTCTGCGTTGAGCAGTCATACGGGCAATTCAACGATTCATATAACAGCCGCCGAGCGCACCAAGTGGAATACAACCTCATCGTCGCTCGACAGTATCATGGGGACGGACAGCGACACGATTATAAATAAATGGGAAGAAGTAGTCGCTTTCCTCGACACGTACACCGAGGCCGACACGCTGGCTAACTTATTAAGCAACAAAGCCGATAAGACTATTAAGATTTCCGCGGGTACGGGCTTGTCGGGCGGCGGTGATTTGTCCGCCAACAGGACTTTGTCGTTGGCGGCAAGTGGCGTGACGGCTGGGATATATCCGAAAGTTACGGTAGACACCTACGGCCGTGTAACCTCGGGAACGACTTTGAGTATGAATGACATTCCCGCTTTGAGCATTAGCAAAATCACGGGATTGCAGGCCGAGCTTGACAATAAGCTGAACGAGGCGGACTTCGCATCCTATTTTGCCACTGAGATGGCGAAATGGTTTGTCCGTGACTTGACGAACAAAGGTATATACCCTGCCGAATATAACGGTGAGAATGTAGGTCTTTACTCAAAGACCTATGTAAGCGCTCTCGGCGTGAGCAATACCACTGGTAGTACAGGCGGAGCAAACGCACTGTATGAGCTTGTGGACGTGTTGCCTAACAGCGACAATACAGGTGTGCAAGGTGCTGCGAAGGGTTCGCTTTTGAGCTACGACGGCACGCATTGGGTTGCCGTGGCTCAGTCATCTGTTGTTCCCGACCTTACGGGTTATGTCACCGAGGCATGGGTTAACGCAAAGGACTACGCCACCGTCTCGGCCATGAACACAGCGTTAAGCAACAAAGCTGGCAAGACTATTAAGATTTCCGCCGGTACGGGTTTGTCAGGCGGCGGTGATTTGTCGTCCAATAGGACTTTGTCGTTGAAACCGGCAACAACCGGTACTCTTGGCGGGGTTATCGTCGGCAACGGTTTAGCCGTGGATGAAACAGGTTTGCTTGTCCTGGCTTCTGAATATAGTCTTCCGACGGCTTCGGCTTCTACTCTCGGAGGTGTAAAAGTCGGCCCGACATTGGAGATTGACGCAAACGGTGTATTGAATCAGAAAGCGAATGTCGTAACAGCCGAGACCTATCCGAAAGTAGCAGTAGACACATTTGGCCGTGTTATAGGCGGTTCTTCATTGGCTGTAACAGACATTCCGTCTTTACCGTGGAGCAAGATAACAAGCGGAAAGCCTACAACGTTATCGGGTTATGGTATAACCAACGCATACACCAAGACCGAAATAAATACCAAACTAACCGACGGTTCGGTTACTAAGGTGGGTATGGCAACAGTGGGCAGCAGTGTCAAGCCTATATATCTTTCTAACGGTGTGCCGACAGCGTGCGGCTACTCTTTCGGCAACGCAAGCGGCAATGCCGCGCTGAACAACGGCACCTTGAATACCAATCTCAATGCGGACTTGCTCGACGGATACCACAAAGAAAGCTTTGACGGATATAAATTCACACAGATAGACGCTTCGGAGCTCGATAACGACGTATGGTACCCTGTAATATTCACAGTCCCTGTATCGAAGCAGACAAGGGTCAGGGTCGAAGGATTATCGACGACAAACGCATCATGGAACAGTCGTACAGATAAGCAGATGGCTGTGTACCTTGATTACACTGTACAGGGGTCTGGGTGGAGATTTGTAGCTCCGCTCCGTGTCGTTCATTTCTTTCAACTTGGCGCAGGCGCATCAAGTTCAAATTGCGTTGCAGGTTTAGGGCAGTTGACTAATAGCAGTAAGGAATACGTCATGGTGCGCGGCGGCGCGTTCTACAATTTCTATATCTCACATTGGATAACTCCGGTGTTATATACTTCCACTTACACGGCAAATAATCAGTCTATATCCCCTGTCACGACATCTCCTACGGCAATTGTTCGTAATAGCGCATTGATTTCGGACAACGTGAACTCCGCTACCAAGTTACAGACGGCCCGCACCATCAACGGCACATCGTTCGATGGTTCGGCGAGCATTACCACCGCAAATTGGGGTACGGCGAGGAATATAGGAATAGTGAACTCCGACGGCACGGGTACGGCGGTAACGACGAGCGTCAATGGCTCGGCAAATGTCAACCTTAAACTTCCGGCCACTATCAAGGCCTCTCTCACCGGCAATGCCTCTACCGCCACGACATTGCAGACAGCGCGGACAATAGCCCTTTCCGGAGCCGCAACGGGCTCGGCCTCATTCAACGGCTCGGCAAATGTAACGATAGCAACATCAAATGTCTATCTGTCGCTGCAAGATGTAAGAAGCGATAATGTTAGCGCCGCAGCATATTCGAAGTCGCTAAGATATTTGTTTGTCGCCAATAGCACAGATTCTTTGGCAGACGGCGGTGGCTATCATTCCGTACTGCATTTTGCGCAATGGACAGGAGATACCGGCGGCAATATGAAGCAGCTTGCTCTTACAGACAACGGGAATCTGTATTTGCGCAGAGGCACATATTCCACAGGAACATGGACAAGTTGGGTAAAATTCCTCAATACAACTAATTACGCTTCCACACTCGACAGCCGGTATGTGTTATTGGGAACTGCGCAGACAATAACAGGGTTGAAGACGTTTACACAATCGGTTCATTTGAAGCATGCCGATTATTCAACCGGCGGCAATGCAAAAATGATAGTCTTTGATGATTATCAAGATAATGCGGTAGGCAGTTTTGGGTCATTGGCAAGCAATAATGTGTTTCAATATATTTACGCAGGCTGGGGAACAACACCGTGGAATCTTCCGTTTTGTCTCGCAATATCTTCTGATAGGTTTACCTACAAAAACAATGATGTCCTTCATGTCGGAAACTACACTGATACTTTAGATACCCGTTATGCTCTGAAATCCTCTGCGATGACATTTACAGACGGAACTAACTATGTCGCGGCGGAATTCAATAATGCGAGCCTGGCTCTGCTGGCATATAATACATACATCGAGTTTAAGCAAAGTAATGCGGGGTGGTTCAATCTAAAGGCCGGTAAGTTCATGGTAAATGGCGGCACTTCCTCACATTTTCTTAAAGGTGACGGGAGTTTGGATAACAACAGTTATGCTACGACTTCTCAGCTGACAGACGGAAGTGTAACGAAAATCGGAACGCAGCATGTAGGCTCTGTGTCAAAAGGCATTTACCTCAATGCGGGAGTTCCCACAGCAATGACACATTCATTGGCTGCGACCGTAAATGCTGGGACTTCCGGCAGACTTACCTATTATTCGTCGACGACTGCCATAGCGGCATACAGTTCTACTGTTGGCGGTACAGCGAGACCCATGTATTTGAATGCCGGTGTACCAACCGGACTTTCCGCAGATGTAGGGCACGCAGCAAAACCTATTTTCCTCAGCGCAGGCACTCTGACGGCCTGTTCGTCTACTGTCGGTGGAGTAGCAAAGCCCGTGTATCTTAATGCGGGAGAAATTACCGCCTGCTCATCTACCGTCGGTTCGGCCTCGTTGCCCGTATATATGTCCGCCGGAACTCTGACAGCATGCGGAACATCATTGGGCGTAAGTATAACCGGTAACGCCGCCAGCGCTACATACGCTTCCAATGTGCGTGTCTCCACACTGAATCCGACAAGTTTGACAGCTTATTATCTTCACTTTACAATCGGTATTTCTTCCGGAACTAACTACCCGCTTTACGGCAACAATGGCATAAGGTATCAAACTATTGAGGGAACGACAGGTTCTTTAGGCGTAGCGGAACTTTTACTTGGCAATAATACCACTTCCGGCACTGCTGGAAATAAATACGGCGCTATTCGTCTTTATGACACGACTAACGGATACACGTCTTATCGTACATATAACGCAGCAGGCAGAAATTTGTATCTCGTAGGTGCGGCAAATTCAGTCGCTGTCGGCAGTTCGTTGAAACCTGTATATGTAAGTTCCGCCGGAGTTGTTACAGCGTTCTCCAACACTATAGGTAGTGCAACGACACCGGTATATGTAAACGCCGGCACAATAACCAATTGCTCTTATTCTTTCGGAAACAATAGCGGAAATGTACCGATAAGCAATGGAACGCTGAATACGAATCTTAATGCGAATTATCTCAATGGCCTGGAAGAAAGCAGATTTTTCCTTACCAACAGGGGAACTATCCCTACGGCTTTCGTAGACCTGACAACAAGCACATCCGGAAATGCCAATTATGCAAATTATTCATCCGGAACATATTCTATACAAAAAAGTTCATCAACGGAATTGTTCATAAACTTTGCTCTAAATACAGGGTCAACGTCCGCTTTACAATTAAAGACTTCTTATTCGACAGCGTCTACTTTATATTACAGAAAAACGATTGACGCGAATCGTGTGTCGGGAGATTGGAGCCATTTCATAACAAGCGAAAACATAGCAAGCCAGACTGTCAGCAAAGCAAATACTCTTGTGACCTCACGCACTTTGTGGGGACAGAGCTTCAACGGAAGTGCAAATGTATCGGGAGCGCTGAGTAATGTCGGTAATATTACGCCCGCGGCAAACGCTACGTATTCTTGCGGTACAGCGGCAAGTCGGTGGAGTTCGGTATATGCCAGCAACTACCTGTATGTAGGAGCGGCCGGACTTACCTCTCCCAATAGCGGAGTTTCGGGATGTGTGTTGTCATCCGAGGGATGTCTTGAACTTATAGGCGGCAAATACGCATATATAGATTTTCATTACGACGGTTCTACGTCCGATTATACAAACAGAATCATAGAGGGCGTGTCGGGACAATTAACAGTCACAGGCTCTCTTCGAATAGGACTTGCCTATGCAACAAGCAGTTCATATAAATTCTATGTTGCCGGAACTGCTTATATTTCAAGCACGCTTAAAGTAGCTTCGACAGCAGATTATGCAAGCTCCTCAGCGGCATTTTCTACAACAGGCAGCATTTTCGCAAGTAAGAATATATACGCGGCCGGAGCCGTAACCGCAAAAGCCTCTTCATCTGATATTCGGCTGAAAAAAGACCTTTGCGAGTATGACGCATTGGACATGATAAGGTCGTTCCGCTCTGTAAAATACAAATGGAACGATGTGGCAAAGCGTAATTCGGAAGTCTTCAATACCGACGCCTGGCAGTTCGGCCTGATAGCACAAGACCTTATAAAAGGTGGTTACAGGCAGCTTACGTCAGATGTGTTCAAAGACTATCTGACTATACAATACGAACGCCTTACGCCCGTTCTGTGGCGCGGTGTACAGCAGATAGACGAAGAGATAACGCAGTTGAAAAAGCGTATAGAGGAATTGGAGAAAAAAGCAAAAACAAATACCAGATTCACAAAAACAAATATCCGATACAAATGAGCAACAGCAATGGAAAAATAACGGCCCCTATAGACATAGAGAGCGATGAGGCCTCTGTGCTTGGCGTATCGAGTACGGATGTGGGCTATTTATGCCGCAACGAGCACGGGAAGATAAACCCTCTAAGTCTAAAAAAGCCTATAAGGGCAGATAAGATGGGCGAATTGACGGAAAGCGAATGGAAAAGCCTTAATTACGGCTACCACATCCCCGCGCAAAAGGGGCTGCAAATACTTATAGGCGTATATAGGGGAGACGAAAGCCTGCCCAGCGACTGGATAGTGCCAAGCACGACAGGAACGTACAGCTTTGGTAACGGGTGGTGGTGGGAACCTCCGACAGGGGGAGACCAGACCCCCTACCGCTCTACCGATTTCGACGGTTACGACCATAACGAGAAAGTAGGCCTGATGTCGCTTGAGATAAATTCGAGAAGCCTGACGGAAGATTCCGTATTTTCGGCGTATCTGTTTTTTCAGAGCGGCGTAGACCTTTCTATATTCGGCGGTTTGCAAGGCGGTCATCTTGGTATCGTGGCAATATGCATAACGGGTCAAGGTAAAGATACGTATAAGTTTTCTTCTGTACTTGCGTCGGACATTGTCGACCCTACTATAAGGATAGACGCGGCGCACATAAAAAAGTTTTTCCCATTTAACGGAGATTACAAGATAATACCGTTCGTCACGAACAAGTCCGCTCAGAACTACTATTCCGACGGCACAGGCTACGTATCCAGTCCTGATTCTGTAACGGTGGCCTTCCCATTGCCGGTAGACCCGATAATTGTAAGCATGGGGACTTCAGCGGCGGTTGATTACTTCAACTTCATCATCAACGAGGCAAGTATCATAAAGGAAAGCGCAAGGACGTTCAATCTGAAGCTGCGGTTTTCTGCCAAAAACATAACGGAGAACAGCAACTATTTTTCCGCGGCAAATTTGAGTATGAAATACAACTACCGCCATATCGGTGCCTCGGATGTAAGCGCGGATTACAACGCGGCTGTGGCGGCTTCGAACAAGACCATCGCGGCGGGAGAGACGGCGGAAGTGTTCGACGGGTATGTATCGCTTTCCGCCATACACAACGATTCGGAATTTTCGCCAAAGGACGATTTCGAGGTCGACGCGACGCTCTTCTACAAGAACAGCAATGGCAAGACGAAGCCCATAGTGTCATTCTTCCGCATATATTCATCGAATCCGTCACCAATATTGTAAAACAAGTCTAACACAAAAATTATCATTATGGAAAAAGTCAAATTCGGGAAAGTAACAAATGCGGAATTTCCCGCCGACAACAAAGAAAACTTATCAAGAGCCTACGACATCTCGGGGCAGGTCAAAGTGCAGAATGATTCGGTTAACTCCGTCAGCGCCGGAGTTGTTAAGGACAAAGAAAGTGGCAGTCTGCTTGCTGACTTCAACTCTTACGACAATGGCATAATGAACGTCACGTTCCATGATCGTACGCAGGCTGCCGTAATCCTTGAGAGCATAACGAATTTCATCGATGCCGCTGACGACGTGGCGAAAGAGGGATTCTGCTCACAGAACTTTTAAAAAACGTTGGACGTAATTTGAATTATCCGGATTATGTCCCGCTTAATTTTAATAAGAAAAAATAAACCCCAAAAATCAAAAACGATATGAAAACTACTTACAACGATTTGTTCTTTAAAGAGAGAATCCTTGCCAACATTCCATTTACCAACGCAGAAATGAAATTCTCCGCGAAATTGTGTACTGCTATTATACTTATGCAAGTGGCGTTGGGTCGCAAGATAAAAGAGTTCGAGGACTTCATGCACGAGGCTCTGGAGAAGATGAAAAGGGATGGCTTTGATAAACGCTTACAGGTGCAGAATGAAGCCGCCGACATAAGGGCGCGCCGCGAAAAGGCGGAGGCGTGGAACGGAACTGGCGAGAAGCCTGAAATGCCCTCCGAAGAAGAATTGCGGAAAGAAAAGGAAGCCCTTGTCGAAAAGGCGGACTTCGACAAGGAAATGGAAGAGCTCAATGCGGCATATGCCGATGCGCAGAAGAAGAAAAGCGAGGAAAGCGTGAGTATGGACGGAAACATAGCGTTTTCGCTCGAAGAATACGACATGCTCGTTGCCACTCTGGGCGTTTCCGGAAAAATGGATTTCGTGCGCACCGACGGCGAAAGTATCCGCATAGATAAAAGCGACTTTCTCCGTGTTGTGGCGGAGAACTTTGTCAATATCAAATAAACTGCGTGTATGGAATATCTACCTGCAATCATCAGCGCGATAGGCACAATCATCGCGGCATGGTTCGCATATAACCAATATACCAAAAACAAACTTACCGATTTGAAAATAGAGAAGTTCAAGAGCGAAGAGGAGCGCAAGAACGCGCGGCGTGCCGATAACTCGTCAATAGTGTATGGTGAGCTGTGGAACGTGCTGCACGAGCTAAACGCTGACAGAGTGTATATAGTGCAGCCTCATCCGCTCGGAAACGAAAGCCTGCTGTCGATATATTATGAGGTCAAGAGAAAGGGTATCGAGGGGATGAAACTACACGTGCATAATCTTCCTATTGCCGATGTGGCGAAGTTCAGTAGTGACCTTGTCAAAAACCTGTTCATGTACATAACAGACATAGATAAGGAAGTCGTGGATAAATGCGCTCAGTCTATCCTTTCAAGTTACGGCTGCCAGGCTGCAATCGTGAAACGCCTCAATGATAATCGTTATGATTGGATAGGTAGTATATTCTGCGAGTTCATGCATCCGATAACTATTCCAAAGGAAGAGGCGCAGGAGATAATGCACGAAGCAGCGAAGAACATCCAGTTCCTGCTCCCCGAATACAGGCCGGTATGAAAATAAAAGAGTTATGAGAGTTTCAGAAATAGCGATTGAGAAAATAAAGGATTTTGAGGGTTTCCGCGCCACGGCATATAAGTGCCCGGCGGGGAAACTCACGATAGGCTATGGGCATACGAGCGGCGTGTTGACCTATCAGAAATGTACACGCGAACAAGCGCACATGTGGCTCGTCGATGACATGCGCGCGGCAGAGAAGTGTGTCGGGGCGCTCGGTATAGACATGACGCAGGGACAGTTCGATGCATTGTGCGATTTCGTGTTCAACGTCGGTGCTGCAAATTTTCACCGCTCGACGCTGCTAAAGAAGATACGAGCTGGAGCAGGAGAGGCGGAGATTCGAGGCGAGTTCTCGCGTTGGGTGTTCGCGGCGGGGAAAGTCCTGCCCGGGCTGATAACGCGCAGACAATGGGAATCTGACAGATATTTTGAAAATTGAAAGACATGACTATGCGTTGTATGAAAAGATTGTTGATGTTATTGCTCGCACCAGCAATCTTCACAGGGTGCTTGACGACAAAAAACGCGGAAAGGAAAGAAACGGCAGAAACTACAAACAGCAATGTTGAAGTAAGGTATGAGAAAGTGTTTGTGCATGACACAGCATACATTGAGATACCTGCGCAGACTGCAGAAAGGACTACGCAGGACAGCATAAGCCACCTCGAAAACGACTTTGCCGTTTCCGAAGCGGAAATCAAAGCCGACGGAATACTCTTTCATTGTTTGAAAACAAAGCCGCAGAAAATGCCCGTGCAAGTTGACAAAGAGATTGAACGAAAGGATAGCATTGTGTATGTCAATAGATACGTAGAAGTCCCTGTAGAACGTACTTTGAACCGTTGGGAAAAAACATGCATCAAATGGTTCCCGTATACATTGGCTACAACATTTGTACTTGTGTACGTTATTGTATGGCTTCTAAGGAAACGCCAAAGATAACGTAAATATACTGAATCAAAACGACATTTCCGGGACGATGTATAACATATATACGGCAATTACAATCAGTGGAGCTGACTGCGCTACTGGCTTGTATGCACTGAGAATAGGGTAACTTTTATGCTTATGGATAAGGGTTACTATGATTAAGACTATGAAGCAGTGAAAGAGAGAACGAAACATACACATAAATTTAAACGCTGGAACGAGGTAAGCAATATGCTGTCGAAATTTGGATTTAACATCAAATTGAGTCCAGCGGCAACAAAGCCCCTCACCGCCGAGCAACTGCAAGCTGAGATGATTAGAGAGAAAGAAAAAAAAAATCCCTCCGGACTACAAAGTTGACGCCAATCATACTTTATTGATACACACTTAGGTGGATTCAAGAAGCCCAGAGGGAATATGCCTTATTCCTTTATGAACATTTTGAACCCACCTTTTGTTGTGTGAACGTGTATGATTGGCACGACAAAGGTAATAAAAATCATCCGAATGGCGAAATCAGAAATCATTGCCGAAGTGCTGAACAGAGTGGCGGAAGAAACAGAAATTAGCAAAGAACAGATATTGTCTCATTGCAGACAGCAGGAAGTAGTGGACGCACGGCACATGGCAATAATGCTGATGTGTGAGTATGGCGTATATATGTCGCGGATAGCATCGGTGTTCGGTGTGTCATTGAGAAGCGTGTACTCCGTGAGAACAGACTTCGACAATCGCATGTCTTGTAACAAACCGTTGAAAATCAGCTACCAAAGAATTTTGCAGAAATTGCGAACAAATTTTGAGCAAACATTGAAGCTGGTGTGAACCAATTGTTTTTAAGGTAGTTACGAGCTGAATAATTTTGTAATACGGTTAATATTGACCGTAACGCAAAATTATTTCATAATTATGGAAACCGTAAATAAAGAGATTATCGAGAAGAAAGTCTATGAGGACGGTTACGACCACGACCTTGACCGAGTGGAGCGCAAAGCCCGCAATGGTTACGGCATGGGGCTCGCCGGTGTGCTTACAGGCGGTGCGGCTCTTTTGAGCCAGTGGGGTAACGGCCGCGGGCTATTTGGCGGCTTCGGCAATGGCTCTGTCTCTATGCCGGAAAACGTGAACATCAACGCCGTAGGTGGCACAGGTGCATACGGCAGCGCGGCAGCTCCTACTGCTTTTCAAGCATGGGAAAAGAGTTGTGACGACGCTATCGCCCTCACCAACGCCATGTGGGGTCTGAAAGTCGGCTCTATGCAGGCTGATTACGACCATCGACAGACCGACATCGCCGAGAAGTTCAGCATTTGGAAGTCACAGGCAGACGGAGATTTCGCTCTCTACAAGAGCATCCGCGACCTCTACGACAACACCAACGACAAGATGAATGCGGCAAACTTCGGGTTGTACAAGAACCAGCGTGACGGCTTCGACGCGTTAAACGCTCGAATCAGTCAGCTCGAAAAAGAAGTCGCTGTTGGTGCAGCTATCCGTCCATATCAGGACAAGCTAATCCAGTGCGAGATTGAAAAGGCTTACACAGCTTCTATCAATCATACTGACCGTCGCACTTGCAAGATGCTCGAAGGAACCGTTGTACTCCCGAATGTCACAACTACGGGCTTTCCCTCCTACTGTTGCTGCCGAGGTGCAGCCGCTTCGAGTGGTAGTGGCACGACCGCCTAAGAAACCCAAGCGCAAAAAGCGCAAATCAAAATAGTGGTGTGGTGTCCTTTCGGGGGCACTCACCGCTACTTTAATAGAAATCCAAACACCACTATATTATGCAGACAAATGTATTTTTGGGCGGCGCAGACCCATTGTTAGGAAATTCTGCAGTAACACCGATAGACTACGACCAGCGCATAGCCGAACTTGAACAAGCTAAACAGAGGCTTGAAGCGCAGAGACAGCAGCAGAGGGCGCAGGTAATCAACGGGGCGCAGAAGTCTCAGTCCCCTGTCTGGGATGAAATCGAGAAGCTTACAGCAGAACTTTCGGACAGAGAATTTGACATCGTGAACCGTGATGAGGAGTTTCAGGCAAGCCAGCAGGCGATAATGGCGATACTCCAACGTGAACAGATGCGACTTATGCGCCCAATAGTCGAGGGTGCAGGACGGCAAGGCTGCTCTTGAAAACCACCTTGTGCTTATCAAGCAGTTGAAAAAGAAAGCTACAAAAGAAGCTGACCGCAACATGGAGCTTTTCAACGAGTATACTCAGCACTATTCCGACATGACCTATTCGGAGTTTTTGCAGATGAAGAACGGCACAGCCAAAGAAAAGAAAGCAACTGTTAAAAAGTAAACGACTATGTATCTGAAAGAAGAAACCGCCAAACTCATAGGCGACCTAAAGAACGCTGTGCGCAAATGGGCGTATGGTAAGATAGACGAACTCGCCGCCGACCGTCCGAAACTGAAAGCCGCGTCGGTGTACCTCAAACGAGGCATCAACAACTATATGGAACGCGAGGACAAGCGCATAAACTCGATGGTTGACGGCATCACGCTCTTTGTAGCCGACAAGGACGGTAATATTGACACCGATATGCTGATAGATGATTCCGTGGCTATGTTCAAGGAAATGGATATGAACTTTGCGGAAGTCGGGATGTTCAAAATAGAGTACGGCAAAGGCGCGGTGACAATAAACATACCTCACAACCTTTTCCTTGACATGATATTCGGCGACCTGGGGCAGATAAGGATAACCGCCGAGGACTTGCTTGAGATAAAGCAGATGATGGCGGCGTGAAATTGTTTGAAAATAAGAACTAACTAAAATCGACATTTATAGCATTTTGGGCTTTCTCTGATAAAAAACTATATGCTGTGGAGTGTATCTTACAAGTACACTCCACAGCTGTTTCTAAAACGAAATACTACTTCTTATTCTTCTTAGGAAAATTATTTAGTGGCTATTCCCCTAAGCCAAAAACTTTTTCTATTAATTTAAAGTTGTTCTCATTGATAATAGAAAAATCTTTCTTTATATACACATCTGCAATATCAAGAGTTCCGACATGATTCAGCGCTTCGTCCACATCGCTTTTGCTGAACCTCATAAGGTTTCTGGACAATGTGGCAAAGGTGTGCCTCGCTTGGTAAAAATCCAAGTTCTCAATCCCAACAGCCTTCCCAACCACTTTCAGCCCTTTATTAAGATTAGCGTTGAATGTTTCGGGGGTTGAGTATCTTTTATTGAAGTTGAATACATGGTTATCTCCCTTGTACTTATCAACAAGTTCCTTTGTAAAAGGATGTATTTTCACTTCAATATAGGCTCCGTCGCTTCTTCTGCCCTTTGTTTTCGTCCTGTTGTATTTGATTACTCCGTCCACACAATCTGTACAATTGTACATATCAACAGAGTTCATCCCCATCAGGCAGAATGATAGTACGAAACAATCACGTGCAAGCTGCGCTCTGCTTCCTGGTTTCCCTTGATAGTCGTACACTTTCAGGAAATCTTCAAGTGACAATGCACGAACACCTTTCTTTAACTGCTGGCGTGGAACCTTGTACCGCACGAACGGGTCATTACTGATAATCTGTTCATGGTCGGTGTTGTACGTCCTCATAGCTTCACGAAATAAATGCCTTATCTGTCCAAGATAAAGAGACTGCGCACGCGCTTTCCCTTGAAGGAAGTCCTCATATCCTTTCAGGAACTTATAATTGATGTTGGTAAATGGAAGAATGCGCCCACCCACATACGATTCCAGGGAATTAAGCATAGTGGAATAATTCTTCAGTCCCCGTATTTGTGAATGTTTCATCCAATCCTCAACAAATGAGAAGAACTCAATATCTCCTGTACTATGAGATATTAGCCTTTCAACGATAAAAGACGCATCTATATCTTGCCCGACAAGTTCAAGAGAAAGAGAAAACAGCCGGTCTTCCAACTTCCTACGCATTTCCTCAATGAGCTTTGCCTTGTTGATGTTTTTGATTTTCTTTCCATTTGAGGAAATTTCTGAATCTGTCACGAATATTTCTGTTGGTATTCGTTTCTTAGTTTTGCCATGACACACAAGGAAAGAAACAGGTCGTACTTTCTTCTTCCCTTTCTTGCCAATTTCAATTGTGATTGTAGCCATATTTTTACGGAATTTTTGCGGAAATTTAGAACATTACAAGTGAAAATCATAGTCAAAAGTGAACCAAATACACAAATACAATATAATGTTCATGCTAATAAAAAATACAGGGAATGTATTGATTGTCAATAATGTATTCCCTGTATATTCTCAGGGTGGATAGTGGGACTCGAACCCACGACATTCAGAACCGCAATCGATATGAGCTTAGGAGTTATAGTGTTGAAAATCATTTGCTTGGGTGGCTCGTTGCTTTTGTATAGGACAACAATGGGACAACAAATTATCGGAATTGCAGTACATTTTATACTTTTCCCTGTATGTGTATTTTTTAGGCCTATTTAAATTCCTTTTTCATTATGCAATAAACGGAACCGTAAATCCGTCCTTCAAGAGTATATGGCGTGCCGTGTTGAATGTCATAAGATTCTCCTAATTTGCTTGTCCAATATCCGGAACTTAGCTGTCGGGCTGCATGTGTACATTCCGTAGTTCCTGGTATGATATATAGTGCGATTTTTCTATAGCCATTCTCAAATTCGGAATCATCACACACTCTGTATCCCTTTTGTTCAAAGGCTTTGATAAATTCTTTAACATCGGGTTCCTGGGCTTCATCGTTCGGCCAATATGTAACTGCGTCCAAGCCTCCTTTATAAAGGGGATTTCCTGCAGGGGGCCACATCCATCTATTTTTTATCTGATAAGCCCAAGCTATGCAATTATAATTGCAATCTTCCGGACTGGTAATTTCGAAATGCTCGTCATATTGAAGTTTCGGAAATCCCTTTACTATCAGTTCTTTTATCTCAGAGCTTTTACCCATAACTTACATGCGGCCGTAATCGTTATATTATTTTTGTCTGTGATTTTCCTTTCAAAAATCAAATTCAAAGCCCATACAAGATTGGACGGTCGCATGTCTATCTCATCAAGGATAAACGGAACGGCTCGCAATCCCATTGCTACAATCGCTTTGAAATCCTCATGCTCAATTATTGATTTGACAGATGACAAAAATTTAGTATCGTTGAGCCATGCATTGTAATGGCTTAGGAATCTACGTTTGTCATTAAGAATTATATCCGTAGGATTGTTAATCTCTTTTATGTATCTGGCGGTTTCGTGGTTATTGATTACAGAATTTATATTGCTGTATGAATCTACATCAGCATACAAACCAATAGCCCCTCCAACAATAATTCCCGCGGCTATTGTTACGGGTTTCCAACCGTCTTTAATTTTTGCTATTTGCATAATTCGATAGTTCTGTCGGTTATACTGCTGAAGAATATATTGTTTTTTATTTCTCTAAGGTCTTCTAAAACGTCGTCTATTGAATTTATGTCGAAAATAAGGTTGTTTCGGTTAAGAACGTCAATATCAAAAATGTATATGAATTTGTCTGATAATTTATCCGCGTTTTGATTTATGATTGAGTAAACCCCCTCTCGTACATCAAGGGTTAGTTTGAAACCGTATTTGATAAGTGGATAAGGCAGCTGTTTGTCTTCGGAGTTTGAAGAAACTAAGGTATTAAAATATATAGAGGGGTCATCAAAATCGGTAAAGATAAATTGATTTATGAATCTTATGGAGGTTCTTGTTATAACCAGTCTGTTCAGTATGGGTTCAAATAATTCCAGATATTTTTCTCCGGCGGTTTTGAATGCCTCCCAACCCTCATATAAACCTTCTGCTATATATGTAATTTCTCCGTTAGATATGGTAAGCTTTGTTTTTTGGTCTTTTGTAAAGTATACATATCTTTTCATTCGGGCTTCTGTATATCCTCCGGTTATTGGAGATTTGCCTAATGGTATTCCTGTGGTTCCTGGTATGTTAATGTTGGCCTCTATTTGATTGTTGCGATTAGGAAAATCTCTGCGTAAGATATTATCGAATTTAATAAAATCTTCCAGTGTGGTATCGCCCATGTTAAATTGTATCTGAAAAATTGCAGTAATCACAGGCGGCTTTCCTAATGTTATCCATTTAGATGTCATAATAGTACCTTATTCAAGTCGTTACAGGTTGATATTGGATTGGCGAAGATAGTGAATTTTTGTCAAATGTACAAACACCTCTTCGTGGTTGGGCTTCTTGCTGCGTTTCGCGGTGTGTTTTTGCGTCGTGTAATTATAGATTGATGTATTTTATATTCTGAGCAGGCCTACCACTTTGTACACGCCGAAGACGTCGGTTTTGCTTACTTCGAAATCGGGATATTCGGGATTGAATGACACGCAGCGGAACGTGTCGCCTCCGTCGTATATGCGTTTGAGCACGGAACCGTCGCGAGTGTCGAGTACGTATGTTTTTCCCCACTCGATGAAGTCGACGACCTTTCTTATAGCTATTTCATCACCTCCCTCAAACTTCGGCTCCATAGAATTGCCTTTCACTATCATGGTGAAATCGTAATTTGGGAATGCCTTGATGACGGGAATGTGTTCGCAGTCGCACTCTTTAACGCTTTCGGCGAAACCGGCGAGCGTTCCTGCCGCTACGGTCATGGGAATGCGGGGGCGCGTCTCTTCGCCCGAGGGGGCAGAACCGCTGCCGCGCAGCATCTCGCCTTCACCTGTGAGAAGCCAAACCCTATTTATATCTTGATATACTTTCAATATTTTATTAATGGTTGTATTGCCAAGATCGCTCTTACCCGTTCTTGCCTGTCCAAGAAGTCCTTGACTAAGATTACAGTCTAATGTAACCTTATTATCATTTAACTCCTTGAACTTCATATATTTATCAAAGCGTGACATTTTTTCTCGCATAGGGCAATGTCCAATTATAGTTAAACACTTGATAAAATATCAACCTTTTCTTTGTTAGCGTTGATAAATTATCTATCTTTGCCCTCGTAAACAAAAGGACAAAAGAAAGACTGCCGGACAATTTGCCCGACTTTCCAAACTCCAACTGCGAATTTACGACAGTTTTTTCTTTTCGCCCGATTTATAAACAAAAAAATAAAACAATGGAAAAAGTAAGTAGTGACAATTTAAGGAAAATGCAACCAGGCAGCGCGGTTATGTTTTCCGTTCCCACCGAGCAGGCTGTGGATTGTGCGCGGTCGCTTGCGGCGAGAATGGGGAGACATCTGCACTGCAAATTCTCGGTGCAGCGGCAGGACGTCAGCACCATATTAATTAAAAGAACGTAGGTTCATATTCGGAGCCTGCAAACCCGAAACGATTAAAAATACACGGCATGGATTTGGCGGATTTACAGTCGATAATGATTGACAGCTACCAGGTGGGATACATGGAGGCTGTGAAATCTTACGAGCCGGCGCAGGACTTGATAAGGCTACGCGAGGTGAAAAAATGGCTGAAGATGATGAGGATAGATTTGAAGCGGTTTAACGTTCTTGTCGAAAGTGGAATCATTAAGCCTCTCAGAAAAGGTACGAGTCGCAACTCGCCTCTTTACTACTCAAAGAAAGAGATCAAGCAGGCTCTGTCGCTGGCGAATGTCAGCGGGATACTGACCAGGGAGAAACTCAAGGCTCTCTGATTTCTACAATTCAAATATGATAAAACCCAGGAAAAGCTATATGATACGCAAGCAAATCAAAAACATTATCATGAATTACCGTTATTGGCTGCTGGCCGTTCTTACGGGCGCCGCGCTGGCGGGCATTATTTCGTGGCCCGATGACAGTCTGAGTTCTTTCTCGTGGTGGCGGGCCCTTATTTGGTCTAAAGCCGTAGGCTTTGTGGCCCTGTATATTATTTCAAGACTAATCGGACGCTGGGAGAAGGGAAATACGATTCCTGAACTTACGCGCCTTATAAATAACAATTAAACATTTCAACATCATGCAACCTATTCAGATTAATGTGTCGGTGAGTATCGACGTCTCGCAAAGGCTCTTTGACTTTATGAAAGGCTTAACGGGAGCGCGGATACAGGAGCGACCGAGTGCCGAGGCGGCCCCCGCCCCGACACCAAAAACCAAGAAAAAATCTATGTCGTCCGAACTCGTACAAGTGCCGGAACCGAAACCCGCTCAGGAGCAATCTGCGGAGCCTGAAAAGGCGGAAGCCGAGGCCGCGGCGGCAAAGGAGCTGACCGAACAGGACATACGCGAGGCGATACACAGGACGCGCCGCCGCATAGAGGGTGAGGACTACGCCACGAACACACAGGGCGAGAGGTACACGCTCTATCACAGGCAGCTGACCGCTGCGTTTAAGAACATCGCGGCTTTCTTAGGGAGCGACAGGCCGAGCGCCTTAGCCCCCGATAAACGCGCGGCGTTTATCGAGCAATGCGACGAGCTGGCGGCAGAGGACGGTAAGATAACAACAAAAATCCCGTTTTGACATGCCAGGCGCTCATGCATTGTTAAGTCCGAGTGCGGCCCACAGGTGGCTCAACTGCACGGCAGCCCCGAGGTTAGAGGAGCCGATAGAGGACAAAGGCAGCGAATTTGCCGAGGAGGGCACACTGGCACACGCCTACTGCGCTAAGGGCCTCAAAGAGTTTTTAGGGCTGGCGCATGAGGCAGAGGACGCGGAGATAGAAGTCTTGAAAGGCAAATACCACTGCGGCGAAATGGACGAGTATGTGGAGACATATAAGACTATCGTACAGAAAAAGCTAGTCGCGGCGCGCGCCACTACACCGGACGCCCAGCTGCTTGTTGAAACGCGCCTGGACTTTGGCCGGTACGTGCCGGAAGCTTTCGGTACTGCGGACGCGGTGATTATTGCCGACGACGTAATGGAGATAATTGATTTTAAATACGGCAAGGGTGTAAAAGTATCGGCGTATGAAAACCCTCAGATGATGATTTACGCCCTCGGAGCTTACGAGGCGTTTAGTTTTGAGTATAACATACGTCGCGTGCGGATGACTATAATACAGCCGCGTATCGACAATCTTTCGGAGTACGAGCTTACGTCGGACGATTTAGTGGACTGGGGTACGAACGAGCTGCAACCGAAAGCGAAAGAGGCATACAGCGGCAAGGGCGTGCAAAAGCCGGGCGCGTGGTGTCGCTTTTGTAAGGTGCGCGGCTGCTGCAAGGCGCTTGCAGACATGAGTATGAGCGTGGCGGCGGAAAACGGCAACCCTGCGCTGGTAAGCAGCGAGGCTATGGCACGCAACATACTGCCGCGGATAGACACTATAAAGACGTGGCTCTCGGCTGTGGAAGAGTATGCGCTGCAGCAGGCTTTAAACGGAGTGGTATACGAGGGCTACAAACTTGTGGAGGGTCGCAGCGTGCGCCGCATAACAGACCCCGCAGCCATGCAGACGCTGCTGGCGGAAAACGGATATGAGAGGGAGCAATACCTGTGCCCCGAAGAGCTCAAAACGATTACGGATTTAGAAAAGCTGGTGGGTAAAAAGAGGTTTGCGGAGATGTGCAAAGACTACATCATCAAGCCGCAGGGCAAACCGACGCTCGTACCCGAAAGCGACAAAAGGCCCGTATTCAATTCTGCCGCGGACGATTTCAAAAGTGTAGCCGCGGAATAAGTAAAATAAGTATAAACAACATCAACTAAAACAAATAGAAAACAATGATCAAGCCGATTGTAAAAGAAAACAAGGTGGTGTTCGGCCCGTGCCGGCTGAGTTACACACACGTATTTGCGAAGTTCAACCCCAACGGCAACAACGAAGAGGGCAAATACATGACAAACATACTAATTCCCAAAACCGAAACCGAAACAATCAAGGCCATACAGGGAGCGATAGAAACCGCCAAAAAGGCCGCAATAGTGTCGAAGTGGCATGGCAAGGAGCCTAAAAAGATAGACTTGCCCCTGCACGACGGCGACGATAAAGATGATGAAATCTATGCAGACCATTATTACGTAAACGCCAAGTGCAGCACCCGCCCTGGCATAGTAGACAAACACAAAGTTCCTATCATTGACGAAGAGGAGATATATAGCGGCGTATGGGCGCTTGTATCGGTAACGTTCTACGGCTACGACGTAAGCGGTAACCGCGGCATTGCCTGCGGCTTGAACAACCTTATGAAATTCAAGGACGACGAGCATTTGGGCGGCAGAGTGTCGGCGAGTGCCGATTTCGACGAAGTGAAAATAGACACTGAGGATGACGACGATTTATAAAAAAGATACCTCAGTGGCGTAGGAAACCGCGGTCGAGACAGCAGGGCGTTGTGTCATTGCGCCTTGCCGTCTTTATACCCCCTGCTCCCGCCCCTCTCTTTATGCGATGAAAGAATTAAACATAGACATAGAGACATATAGCAGCTACGACTTGCCGAGCTGCGGCGTATATAAATACGTGGAAGCGCCCGATTTTACTATATTGCTGTTTGCGTATGGTATAGACGGCGGCCCTGTGCGGTGTGTGGACTTTGCCAACGGCGAGACACTGCCGGACGAGATACGTGCGGCCCTGACAGATCCGAGCGTTATAAAAACCGCGTTTAACGCAGCTTTCGAGCGTATTTGCATAGGCCGTTACTATGGCCTGCACGGGCGTTTAGACCCTGTGCAGTGGCATTGTACAATGGTGCTTGCGGCGCGTATGGGTATGCCGTTGGCGCTGGGGCAGTGTGCCGAAGTGCTGCAACTCGAGCAAGGCAAGATGAAGGAGGGCGCGGCCCTGATACGCTATTTCAGTTGCCCCGCCAGGAAGAGGGACGGTACACTCGTGCGCCACCTGCCGAGCGACGCGCCCGAAAAATGGGAAACCTTTAAGGCGTACAACGTGCGCGACGTGGAGGTGGAGCAGGCGATACTCGCCAAGCTACGGCGCCTGAAGATACCCGCCTTTGACCAGGAGCTATATGTGACAGACCAGGAGATTAACGACCGCGGCGTGCTTATAGACCGTGTTCTGGTGGACAACGCCGCGCGCATGGATGACGAGTACAAGGCGCGCCTGCTGGCCGAAGCGCAGCAGCTTACCGGCATGGATAACCCGAACAGTCCTGCGCAGATAAAGGAGTATCTGCGAGGTTTGACCGGTTTGTCGTTCGGCTCTCTCGACAAGAAGAGCATAGACGATGTAGAAAGCCAGCTTGTGTATTGGCCGAAGGCTCGGCGCGTGCTGCAGATACGCCGCGAAATGGGCAAGACCAGTAACAAAAAGTACAGTGCTATGCAGACCTGCGTATGTAGCGACGGACGTATACACGGGCTTCTGCAGTTTTACGGAGCTGCCAGGACGGGACGCTGGGCCGGTAGGCTGGTACAGGTGCAGAACCTGCCGCAGAACCATTTGCCCGACATAGATTTTGCGCGCCAATTGGTTAAGGCCGGCGACCTTGAGGAGTTCGGGCAGAGCTACAAGGACGTAACGCAGACGCTCAGTGAGTTGATACGAACAGCCTTTGTGGCGGCCCCCGGCAGGACGTTTCACGTATGTGATTTCAGCGCGATAGAGGCCCGCGTGATAGCGTGGGTGGCTGGCGAAAGCTGGGTGTTGGACGTGTTCCGCAAAGGGCGCGACATATACAGCGAGACAGCCTCTAAGATGTTCGGTGTGCCTGTGGAAAAACACGGTGCGAACGCCCAGCTGCGGCAAAAAGGCAAGATAGCGACGTTGGCTTTAGGCTACGGCGGCGGTGTGGCGGCCCTCGAAGCGATGGGTGGCGGGCGCCTGGGCCTGACAGAGGCCGAAGAAAAAGAAATTGTAAGTCTGTGGCGGCGCAGTAACCCGCACATCGTGAAACTGTGGGAAACAGTGGAACGTGCGGCTATAGAGGCCATACAGACTGGCCGGACGATAACGATACAGCGCGGAATAGAGGTGGGCCGGCAGTGGGGCATACTGACCGTTACCCTGCCGAGCGGGCGCACGCTGTGCTATCCCCGCGCGAAGGTGGGCACCGAATATGGCGACGGCTGGAGAGGCGACCACGAGATTATAGAATATGAAGGTTTGAACCAAACCACGAAAAAATGGGGCACGATACGCACCTACGGCGGCAAACTGACCGAGAATATAGTGCAGGCCATTGCGCGCGACATACTCGGCGTAGTGCTGCTGAGAGCACGCCGCAGAGGATTCAGCACAGTGTTTCACGTGCACGACGAAATAATTGTTGAGGCAACCCCCGCGCAGACCCTTGCGGACGTGGAGGCCTTGTTCAATCAGCCGACAGAATGGTGCAAGGATTTGCCGTTGAAAGGTGCGGGATATTCTACACCGTATTACCTTAAAGACTGAAAATATACTATATATATTATAATATATATAGTATTCGCCTACAGAAAAGACAAAATGGAAAGACAACACGACTGCAAATACGATTACCACGGGGAATGCGTGGTGAAGCTTCTGAATTGCCTGTTTATGGGCCATGAGGACGACTGCCCCTATTACTGCCCCCGCAAAAATTCATGTCCGAGATGATGAAAATCACCTTTGATATAAAATTCCCGATTATTATATGAAGATTCAATTAGAATACGACCTCTTGATAGACATAGCTATCGCCCGCAGCCGCATGTCAAAAAAGTGGACGAATCGGCGGTGGCGGTGGTCGGAACTCCTGGAGCGGTGCAAGGAAACGCGCCGCACCGACGAAACGGCGGCCGAATACGCCCGTATGTCCAGGGAAGAGCAAAGCGATATAAAGGACGTTGGCGGTTTCGTTGGCGGCTATCTTAGTCAGGGCCTACGAAAGAAGGCCAATGTAATGTACCGCACCGTGGCTACGCTGGATATAGACTACGGTACGCCGGACGTGTGGAACGACTTTACTATGTCCTACGGATTTGCCGCTATGATATACAGCACGCACAAGCACAACAAGGAACATCCGCGCTACAGGTTGGTATTTCCGTTATCCAGGCAGGTTAAGCCGGCCGAGTATGAGCCGCTTTGCCGCAAGATAGCCTCCGAAATCGGCATAGATCTTTTCGACGATACAACCTATGAACTTCCGCGCCTGTTTTACTGGCCCAGTACATCGAAAGACGCCGAATATGTGTTTGACTATCAGGACGGCCCGCCGTGCGATGTGGATAAGATACTGGCGCAATATGTGGATCCCTTTGACGCAAGCGCGTGGCCTATGAGCAGCCGCGAGAGCGACGTGGCGGCACATGAAATTAAGAAAGCCGGCGATCCGACAGAGAAGCCCGGGCTGATAGGCGCATTTTGCCGCGCCTACAGTATAGAAGACGCTATTGCGCGCTTCCTGGCCGATGTATACGAGCCTACAGCCGCTTCCGACCGATATACCTATAAGCTGGGTAGCGTGGCCGGCGGTCTGGTATGCTATGAAGGCAAATACGCCTACAGCCACCACGAAACCGATCCGGCCGGCCGGAAACTGTGCAATGCTTTCGACCTGTGCCGCATACACCTGTTTGGCGCGAAAGACGAAGGCTCCCGCGCCCAGGACGTAACAAGAAAACCGAGCTACCAAGCTATGGCGGCGTTTGCAGCCGCCGACCGTAACGTAAAACTATTAATGGCCCGCGAAAGGCTGCGATCAGCAGCAGAAGACTTCGACAGCGTGAAAGTGCCGAAAGGCTATACTGATGAATGGAAGGCCGATTTGGAGTATACAAAAAGTGGCAAGTTGCTTTGCAGCATGTCAAATATTATCCTAATACTGGAGAAAGACCCTGCACTGGCCGGCAAGATATACTGCGACCAGTTCAGCGGATTCAACTACACGAAAGGCGACCTTCCGTGGAACCCGAAGGCAGGAGCCTGGAGCGACCGCGACGACGCGAACCTGCGTGTATGGCTGGAAAAAAACTACGGCCTGACAGGCAAGGATAAGATAGCCGACGCCCTGACGGCAGTGCTTACAAGGCACAGCCTTCATCCTGTGCGCGAATATCTGGACAGCCTGGTGTGGGACGGCACGCCGCGGCTGGAACGCCTGATAATAGATTACATAGGGGCGGCCGACACTGAGATAAACCGTGCGATGACAAGGAAACACTTTGTAGCCGCCGTAGGACGTATCTACAAGCCTGGAATCAAGTACGACCAATGTCTTATTCTTACAGGGCCCGAAGGCGCAGGCAAATCGACACTGCTTTCCATAATGGGAGGCAAATGGTTTAACGACAGCGTAACTACTATGGAAGGCAAAGAGGGTATGGATCAGCTCCGCAGCAGCTGGATAATAGAATTGGGCGAACTCTCCAGCGTAAAGCGCAGCGACGTGGAAAGCGTAAAGGCGTTCCTCTCCAAGCGCACAGATATTTACCGAGCGGCGTACGACCGGAGAAGCCAGGAACATCCGCGCCAGTGCGTATTCTGCGGCACCACCAATGAAGTGCATTTTTTGAAAGGGGACACCGGAAACCGGCGCTTTTGGGTAATATTCATAGAGCCTCACCTGCGCAGGCACAACAAATGGTATAAAGCCCTCACACGCGACCGCAACCAGCTGTGGGCCGAAGCCGTGGCCTATTGGAAGCAGGGGGAATCCCTTTACTTAGGCGAAGATTTGGAAAGCCAGGCGCGTAAAATACAGTCCGAATATAACGACGACAACGACGATCCTATGCGGGATATGCTTGTCACTTTCTTAGATGCAAAGCTGCCGCCCGACTGGGCTACATGGAACCTCGACCGCCGTAGAGCGTTCATAAAAAACCCAGCCCCCCTCGACGCGGAGGGCACCGAGACGCGCACCAGAATATGCGTTGCGGAGTTCATTTGCGAAGTGCTGGGTAAGGAAAGGTCAGATAAGGACTACAGGTACGTAGCGCGCAGGGTGGGCAAATACATATCCGAGCTGCCTGACTGGGAACATATGGGCGCGAGCAAACACGCAAGCAAATTGTACGGAGTGCAGAAGGCGTTTAAGCGGGTAACCAAATTGGAAGAAGAGGGTGATTTGTAGTCAAAAACAACCAGGCGTAAACAAACAAACAAAACAAAGAGGAAAAGATGAAACTGCAAAAGGGTGTAACGGTTTTTTTGTGGTTACCGATTCGGTTTCCGATTCGGTTATCTCGTAAAATGCTTAATATTAATATTTTATACTACTTGGTAACTAAGTAACTAAAAAATATATATAGAGGGTTATTATATATAATATATAGACTTATGCCCACATACGCACGCGAAAACGCACGTATACACACGCGTATATATATATATATAGAAATTTCGGTTTCGTTACTTTGCGGCAACACAAACACAAAAAATGATCCGTCGGATACAGAACATAATCAACCGCGCCGAGGTATCGGAAAAGGCAATAGAGGCGTACCTGGTAAAACGGGCCAAAGAGCACGGCATTGTTTGCCTGAAATACTCCAACGCGACGGCGACGGGATACCCCGACAGGCTGATATGCCTTAGGGGCGGGTGCGTGGCATGGGTGGAGATAAAAAGCAGGGGCAAGAAGCCTACGAAGCTGCAAAACCTGAGACACAACGAGCTGGCGAGGCTTGGACACACTGTAAGGGTGGTTAGCAGCAAAGAGGAGGTGGACGGACTGATAACCGAGTTGACAAACTATTAACAGCAAGCAACAAATGATTTACAAACCATACGACTACCAAAAAACCGCAACGCAGTGGATTATAGAGAAGCCCCGCTGCGGCCTATTCCTGGATATGGGCCTGGGCAAGACGGTAAGCACACTAACAGCACTACAGCAGCTAATAGACGATTGCGAAGTTAGCCGTATTCTGGTAGTGGCCCCGAAAAAGGTAGCAGAAACTACCTGGAGTACTGAGGCGGAGAAATGGAACCATTTACAGGGTATGACCGTGGTAAAAGTTATGGGCACGGAGAAGCAGCGTAAGCGGGCTCTTGCCGAAAAGGCTGACGTGTATGTGGTGGGCCGCGATAACTTCGTGTGGCTCGCGGGGCAATACGGAGGCAACCTGCCTTTTGACGTGCTGGTGATCGATGAGCTTACGAGCTTCAAAAATCCGAAGAGCAGCCGGTTTAAGGCCATGAGAATAGCGGCGGCAGGCGTAAAGCGGGTAATAGGACTGACCGGCACGCCCGCGCCAAACGGCTTAATAGACCTGTGGGCGCAGATGTACTGCATAGACCGCGGCGAAAGACTGGGAAAGTCGATAGGTCGGTATCGCGAAATGTTTTTCGAGACGCATCGGTGGAACAACATCGTTGTGCGCTGCACGGTAAAGGCGGGGTGCGAGACGGTGATACGCGACAAAATAGCGGACATCTGCCTGAGTATGCAGGCGAAAGATTACCTGCAATTGCCGGAAATGATTACGCACCAGGAGGATGTTTATCTAAGTGATAAGACCATGAAAGAGTATCTAAAATTTGAACGCGAAAAAGTACTGGAGTTTGCCGCCGAACACATGGGCGAGCCGAACAACATACTGGCAAACTCGGCGGCGGGGCTTATGAACAAGCTAAGCCAGTTTGCAAACGGGGCCGTGTATGACGAGGAGCGAAACGTACACCACGTGCACGACGAGAAATTAGATCGGCTGGCCGAAATCGTGGAGGCCGCGAACGGCAGCAGCGTATTGGTGTTTTACCAATACAAGCACGACGTGGCGCGTATTGTGGAGAAACTCAAAGGCTACACGGTAAGGAAGTACGACGGCGAGGCCGAGCTTAATGACTGGAACGCCGGAAAGACTGACGTATTACTCGCGCACCCTGCGAGTACGGCCTTCGGCCTCAACATGCAGCAGGGTGGGCATTACATAGTGTGGTATGGCACTTGTTGGAGCCTCGAGCTATACCAACAGGCAAACGCGCGGTTGCACCGGCAGGGACAGCAATACCCCGTGCAAGTGTACAACCTGGTATGTAAGGGCACCGTGGACGAAAGGGCGAGCAGCGCCCTCGACGGGAAGAAAGGAGTGCAGCAGTCGCTGTTAGATAGTTTAAATTATTTACTTCGAAAGTATGAGCAGTAGGAAGCGCGTAAATATATCAGTGGACATAAGAACCTATAATAGGCTGCAGACGCTAAAGGGGCAGTATGGCTATAAAAGCGCCTGCAAATTGGTTGTAGCCTTCTTGCATATTCTGATAGCCCGATTGGAAGACGCGGACAGCAGAAAAGATGATCTACCCGAAGATGACAGGGCATATATTGATAGCATGCTTGAAGAACTGGGGCACGTGCAACATACACCAGACGGAACGGTACCAGTAAGGCATAACAGAAGAAAGATACGATAATATGGCTAAGGATAAAGACTATAACAAGCTAATACACGCTGGTAGGTGGCTTCGGATAAGGAAAGAAATACTAACAGCGCACCCGCTTTGCCAGGAGTGCCAGAAGGCAGGACGTATAGAAGCGGCTACAGAAGTACACCATATTAGGCCGGTGGAAGAAGCTATTACCCACGCCGATAAGCGGCAGCGTATGTACGACCCACACAACCTACAGGCCCTATGCCATGACTGCCACGTAAAAAAGCATACAGAGGCAGGGCGCAGCGGTAAGATTGCAACAGTAAAACGAAATCGCGAGCAGGCAGCGCAGGTTATAAAAAAATTTTTTCCCTATGATAAGGCGAAGCAGGGGGGGACTTTTTAAGGGACGGGGGCGTCCAGTTAAACCTCGCCCCCACCTCAGAAAATGAGTGAGCTATTTTTTGAATTTGCGAAACTTTGGGACAAAACGTATAAAAATACAAAAATATGGCTAAAAGTGTCGAAGAATACAGAAAAGAGATAACACGCACTATGAAGGCGCACAAAATCTATAGCAAAGGCTTAGATATGCAAATTACAAGCCTGGCAAGTGCTATGCGTAACCTGGAAATGGCGAACGCACAGATAGACGGGCTAACGGAAGTAACGGTTTGGGAAACTACGCGCTATGGCGAAAAGCTGGCACCGCACCCAGCCTTCAAAATTGCAAAAGAAGCGCAGGATATGGTAACGCGCCAGATGAAGGCGTTAGGACTGACAGCCGAAGACCTGGCCGGAGATATAGACGAAGATCCGCTGGTAGATATGACGAAGAAGTTAGTCAAAAAGCGCCAAGCCTCGGTTATCATTAAGCCAGATAAAAAGTAAATGACCGAAGAAGAAAAAGATAAACTGCGGCAGGCCAAAGAAGACGTTACCGGCCTGCTGACCCGCATAGATATAGACCGCTACCGGCTTCCCAATGTGGATAGCCGGCTGGATCTTTATGTGCGTGAAGTAGCCAGCAACCCGGACGGCCACAACCTGTACGAACAGTTAGCGGTAGCCCGCTTTTTTGCGATGTGCGACAGGTACGGCATTTATGTAGCCGAAGTGCAGCGTTTTTTCGACTTCTACGAAAGTCTGTACTTCCCAGGTAAGCGGGGTATGCAGCGTTATAAGCTAACACCGGTGCAAGTGTTTCAGTTTGCAAGTATTTTCGCCTTTTGGTTGGACGGGCGTCGGGTGGTTCGTGAAGCTGTGCTGTATGTGCCGCGTAAATTCAGTAAGACAACCAGTATGGCGTCGTTGGCTATATACGACATGCTGTATGGTGACGCTAACGCGGAGTGCTACACGGCGGCTAACAGTGCCGACCAAGCTAAAAAGTGTTTTGACGTGATACGCGGCTGTATGCGGCGACTGGATCCGAAGGAAAAACGATACTTGGTTAACGAGCAGATGATAAAAAGTCGTCGGAAAGATCGCAGTGCCTTTTCCCAATGTTTGACTGCAAACGCAAAGACTAAAGACGGTCTTAACGCATCGACTGTGATAATGGATGAATTTAGTCAGGCTACCGACAGCGAATTGCTAACTGTGCTTACAACGTCTATGGGTGTGCGTGAAAATCCGCTTACGGTGATAACTACCACTGCGTCGGATGTATTTGAAGGGCCGTTTTACGAAATGCTACGGGGCTATAAATCTGTCTTGCTTGGAGAGTATGAGGACGATAGTGTGTTTGCTCATATTTTTGAACCGGATTTGGATGACGCAGAAGACTCTGAAAGCACATGGTATAAAGTACATCCGCATTTGGGTGTCACTGTATCGCTGGACTTCTACCGGCAGGAATACAAAAACGCGGTACGTAATGGCAGCGCGGCGATGTTGTCGTTTCGTACTAAGTTGCTTAACAAGTATGCGGAAAATGAGCAGCGTTCGTGGATAAGCGGTACTTTGGCCCGCAATATCAGCCGGCCCATGCCCTTAGACGCTATCAAGGGCCGCCCTGACGCTATGGTGGCCATAGACCTGTCGGAAAGCGATGATTTTAGTGCGGTTACTATGGGTTTGTATGATGCGAATCTTAAACATTTCAATTTCCATACGGCCTACTTTTTTCCTGAGGGCGCCCTGCCAGGCCATCCGAACGAGAAGCTATACCGCATATGGGCGTCGAAAGGATATTTAACATTAACGCCAGGTGATGTAATTGATTACCGTGTTATCTGCGACTATGTGCTGTATCTCAATACGGTGGTGCGTATTTTGGGTATAGGTTATGACCCCTGGAAAAGTCAGGAAGTGATAAACATGCTGGCGGCGTCGGGAGCTTCTAACGTGTTGAAGGGAGTAAAGCAAACCTACGGAGTGTTTACCGCACCGGTAGAGAGCTTTGAGCACGGTGCGAAAACGGGTCATATTTTCATAAACGATAATCCGATAAACGCCTATTGCTTTGGCAATGCCGTTTTGGATACAGACAATCTGGAAAACTGCAAGCCAGTAAAGCGAAAGCAGACGCAGAAAATAGACGGCGTGATAACAAAGCTTATGTGTTTGCGCTTGTTTATCGACTACGAGCGCTGAGTAGTCGCGTGGGCTCCGTCCTCTCGTATGTAAATTTTTTTCTCCCGCGTGGCGGCTGTCAATTACGAGGGTATGGGCCGGCATTTTGTGTAAATCCTTTCTCCTTAGGGATGCCGGTTTGACGCGCCAAAGGTGCTGGTCTGGAAGCAGGGAGCCCTCTTTTTTACTGAAAGTTGCATTGGCGGCCAATAGTCACTGGCCGCCGTGTGCCCTCTGCCCGCGCCAAAGAAAAAATGCAGAAGGCCATACATGCCTTAGCGAACGATTTAAGCTCCGTGCGCTTCGTCTGATTATCACAACTTCATTTCCAAGCGTACAAAGCACGCCCCGACGGAACAGTCCGTTGGGGCTTTTTGTTTTTTTTGTCGCAAGAAGGTATTTTTTCTGTGGAAGCGGCGAAAAAGGATAAAAAAATCATAAAAAACACAAAGAGAATTTAAAAATAGGGGCTTTTGGGGGCTAAAGTGGTACCAGATGCAGGTTTTTGTACGTATAGTAGAGACACATAGATTTTGCAATGGGCTTTATAAGCAGAATACGAGATTTGTTTGTGCGTGGCAATGCAACAGAGGCCGCGGCACCTGCTCCGACGTCGACGCCGCGGGCGGGGGCTGTGGCTTTGCTGCCCGCGAATGGCGGTGCGATGAGTATAGCTACCGTATATCGCTGTGTTAATTTGCTGGCTGACGCTGTGGCGAATTTGGCTATGCAGTGTATGCGTAAGAGTGGTGATGTATTTGTGGTGGATAGCAACTGCCGTTTGCATTATTTGCTGAATGTGCAGCCGTGCAGTTATATGTCGGCCGTAGATTTTTGGCGCCTGGCGGTTCATTATCTACTGTTGAGGGGAAACACCTACATAGTGCCTGTTTATGACAAGATAACTTTGGAGGTGGCGCGTTTGGCTCTTGTGGATCCTTCCTGCGTAGCCCATGATACGATTAACGATAGCTATACGATTTGCGATGTTAATGCCGGCATAAACGGAACCTATGCCGAAGAGGAAGTAATACACATCAAGAATTACACCCGTGACGGGAAACATGGGCTGTCTACGCTATCGTTTGCCCGTACTACAATGGATATAGCCCTTACCGGCGACCAGGAGACGTTAAATTGCTTTGCAAACGGCGGCAATGTGCGCGGTATTGTCAGCAACGATGCCAGCGTGCGCGGTTTTGGCGAATATCAGGACAAGCAGCTGCAGAATGTTGCAGAGAACTTGGACGAAAGATTCAGAGGAGGCGCGCGTATTGTATCGTTGCCAGGCCAGGCGCAGTTCAGCCCCATTTCGCTGTCGTCTACGGATATGCAGTTTTTGGAAAGCCGCAAATTCACTGTGCGCGATGTGTGCCGTTTCTTCGGTGTTCATCCGTCGTTTGTATTTGACGACACCAGCAATAATTACAAATCGGCTGAAATGGCGAATGCCGCTTTCCTAAGCAATACCCTCAATCCGCTTTTGCGCAAGATTGAAACGGAGTTGCTCCGTAAGTTAGTTGCGCCGTCTTTGTGTGGTAAGCGCCGATTCTTGTTTGACCGCGCAGACCTGTATGCCTGCGACTTGGATAGCAAGGTAAGATATATATCCCAAACAATTTCGGCCGGTATCTATACCGTTAACGAGTGGCGTATAAAAGAAAACCAGCAGCCTTTAGAGGGTGGTGATACGGTATTGGTTTCTGCCAACCTCAAGAGTATAACGGAGGTAGGCAAAGCTATTGAGTAAGAAGTGATATAAGCTAAAGAATATGGAAAAAAACAAAGACGCGGTAATCAGCAGAATAATACATACCGTAACAGATTTGCAGGTGCGCGAGGCTGCCGGGGCCGTCAGCCGCACAATCACCGGTTACGCTATTTTGTTCAACACGCCCTCGGCGTCGCTTTATTCCTACGACGATGAGGAGGCCCGCGAAGTGATAGCGCCCGGGGCCGTGACCAAAGAACTGTTGGACGGCTGCGACATTAAGATGACGATGTTTCATGACCGTCAGCTGATATTGGCGCGCAGTAAAAACGGGAGCGGTACGCTGAAGTATGGCATTGATGACAAGGGCGTGTGTTTTGAGTTTGAAGCACCCAATACGGCTGACGGTGACAAGGCTTTGGAACTGGTGCGGCGCGGCGATATTTCGGGCTGCAGTTTTATGTTTACTACGCACTACTACGACAGAGCTTATGTTTCGAGAGATGTGCAGAGAGTGGACGGTAAGACGCTCGTAACGTATACTGTGAATATGATTACCGGTATTTATGACTTTACGCTGGCTGCCGATCCGGCTTACCCCGATACAACCTGCGAGGCGGAGGCCCGTGAACTGGTTAGGCAGCTGCGTGAGGTAGGGCAGCAGGAAAAGTCGGATTCCGGCGAGAAAATGCACGAGCAGGTGCGCGAAATGCGCCGCCAGGCTTCGCACAGAATAGAAATGTTTTAATTATTAATTTTTTGTTATGAAGGAAAAGAAAGTAAATGTGCGTCAGCTAATTGACAAGTATCAGGTTAACTGCGATCGTATCAGAGAGATTGCTGATACGTGTGAGAAAGAGAAACGCGAGCGCAATGAAAAGGAGAATGCCGAGTATGGCGCTTTGGTTCGCGAAAATCAGTTGCTGCAGATGAAAATGCAGGCAATCGCAACGGAGCAGCTGCGTGAGAATCCTAATACGGTAGCCGAAACAAACCGTATTATCCGCGAGAACATGAACAGCGGTCGGCAGACGAAAATCATGTTCGTGCGCGACCTGGTTATGGTTGATGACATTACGGGTGGCGGCATAGTTCCCGTGAAGGTGCAGGATATTTTGAAGCCCCTTGTGGAGGGCCTTATCCTTGATAAAGTGGGCTTGCCTATGCCTACGGGTCTGGCCGGTGATTATGTATGGCCCACTTACGAGGCTGTTGAAGCAACGATAGCGGGTGAGGGTGTGGCTCTTACAGACACCGAGATTTCGATGTCGAAGCTTACGGCGTCGCCTCAGCGTATAGGTATAGCCATTCCCGTGACACGCCAGGCTATGAATCAGACGGAGGGCATTCTGGAAATGATTGTCAAGAATCTCATGCCGCTGGCGGTATCGAAGCTGCTTAACAAGATTATGTTTAGTACTACAAAGGTAGCCAACGCCACTTCTCTGGTAGGCCCGTTTGTTGCTCTGGTGGGCAAAGAGACGGCGTTTAGCGAAGAACCCACATTCAAGGAATTCAACACTCTAAAGGCTAAAGTTCTGGCTACCGGCGTTGACGGCGACCATCTTTGCTGGGTAATGACCAAATCGCAGAAAGCTATAGCCGAGGCTACGCCCAAAGACGCGGGCAGCGGTATCATGGTTTGCGAAAACGACCATATTGCAGGATTGCCGGTATTTACCACCAACTACATAGGTGAGGGCAATATAGGTTTGGGCGATTGGAGATACCAACCTATGGGCCTGTTTGGCGATATTTCGTTTATCATCGATCCGTACAGCCAGGCCCGCAAAGACGCGGTAGACTTTGTGCTGAACGTAAATTACGGCACGACCACTTTGCGTAGCGAGGCGTTTGCTTTGGCAAAGGTAACGCCCACCACCAGTAAAGAAGAAAGCGCGGGGAAGTGATAAATGAAATGTAGGGCGATAAAAAAGAGAGGATTATGGGTTCAGTGGATTTGAATTTGTTTAAAAAGCACGTCTATGCAGACGACTTTACAAATGATGACGCCTATTTGCAGCACCTTTTGGACGCTGCCGAAGAGGCCGTTGTTCTTTCCACGAACCGCACGCTCTCCGAACTGAAGGAAATGGGCGGCGGCGAGCTTCCTGTGTCTGTTGTTCACGCCATACTTGTGTTGGGCGCCACATGGTACGACCAGCGCGAGAGCGTGAGCGGCATTCAAATGCACGCTGTGCCCGACACCCTTCAGGCCCTTGTGAAACCTTTCCGTAAACTTACAGACTGATGAAAGCCGGCCCCCTGAAATTTCGTCTCACTTTGCTGCGTCCCGCCCACGAAACAGACGCCTTTGGCTCCGAGAGAATCATATATGAGAACGCGGGCACCATACACGCTGAACGTGTAAAGATAGGCGGCAGCCGCAAAGAGGAGGTAGGCGAGCATTTTCCCGATTATCGCGTCGAGTTCAACATACGCCGCAGTCATGCGGTAGAGGAGAACTGGCGCGTGCGGGAATTGGGCGGCAAACTGTATACGGTAACGAATGTCATTCCCAATTTGAACCGCGGATACAACACTCTTGTTTGCGAGAGAGTGAACGAGTAAGGACTTTTCCCGCATGGAAGAAACAGAGACAATGAGCGATAGAACCAATATAAGCAAATCGTTTACCGACCTGCTGGGCGCGTTGGATTTGAAGGATCAGCGAAAGGCGCTGCGAGGCGCTATGCGCAGGGAGGGTAACCGCCTCAAGAAGACGGCGGCCGCCAAGCTGCGGGGCAGCGGAATAGGTCAGGGCGCCAGGCAGAAGCTTTCGAAGGGCATACGCCTGCGTGTTTATCCCGAAAAATACGGTGCCGGTTTATTAGTGTCGGTAAAGCCCCAGGGCAAACGCGGGTTTCATCATAACCGGCAGGGTCTGGAAAAGCCCGTGCTCATGTGGGCTGAAGACGGTACAGGCCATCGCCGGACAAAGACAAAAACAAAGTTTTTTGTGCGCAAGCGTAAGGGGCACCCCACAGGTAGGATGAAGCGCTATGGATTCATGCGCCGCACCGAGGAATTGTGTGCAGATAGCGTAGGGCGGAACCTGTTTAATGATTTCCGGAAAAACATAGAGCGCGCGGTAAGGAAAAAAGGACTGTTTTAAATTATAATCAGTATGAAACGAAGTTCGTTAAGCGCAGGCCTCATAGTCCGCAAAATACTGTTGGACAGCGTTGCCGTAACGCAATACACACAGCAAGTGTTCCCCGTTGTCAAAGACGCGGCAACGCTCCCGTACATCCTGTATCGCCGGGCCGCCTTGCACCACAACCCTACAAAGGCGGGGCAGCCAGGAGCCGACACCGTAGAAATGGAGTTGCTTGTATATACGGCCTTATACGACGAGGGAGTGGATTTGGCCGAGGCGGTGCGTTCTTCATTGGACTATGCGTGCGGAGAAGCGCAAGGATTGAAAATGCGAGGCTGCGTGCTCATAGAAAGTGAGGAGGGCTGGGAAAACGACGCCTACGTGCAAAGCATGACAGTCGCGATTAAAGTTTAGTCCCCAAAAATAAGGCATTAAAAAAACAAAAAAATGGAAGATCAAGGATACATAAATGGTAGTGACCTTCTGCTCATGGTAGGAGGGAAAGCTATAGGACACTGTACAAGTCACACACTGACTTTTAACAGCGAAACAAAAGACCGCGCCGTAAAACCGGTGGCCAGTGCATCGAAATCGGCCGGTCTGTGGAAAAACAAAGGAGTAACAGGGCTCAGCATTTCAATCAGTGCCGAGGCCCTGCGTTTCTACGAAGAGAGCGAAAACGGCTACGAGCAGATAGCACCCCTTTGGGGCAAGGGCCAAAGCGTGGAGGTGAAGGCCTTCAAGCGCGGCAGCGATGAGGAGCCCTATGTATCGGGCAAGTTCGTTATAGCGTCGATAGAGGAAACCTCGCCCGCGCAGGACGATTCCACCTACACCGTTTCTCTTGAAAACGACGGTGAGCCTGATATATATCCGGGCAAAACCGCAGCGTCTCAAAATTAACGCGCCATGAAGAAGACGGAAATACTCATCAATGGCAAAGCATTCCCCTGTAGGCAGACTATGGGGGCTATGCTTCGCTTTAAGCAGGAAACGGGAAAGGAAGTGACCGAAATAGATTCGGGCAGTTTTACCGACCTCTGCACCTTTCTTTGGTGCTGCGTAGAGAGTGCCTGTAGTGCCGAAAAGCGCAAATTCGACATGTCGCTAATGGAGTTCGCCGACAGCATAGGCCCCGAAGATTTGCAGAAGTGGGCGGAAGTCACGGCGGCAAATAACGGACAGAGCAACGAGGGGGGAGAAGAAAAAAAAAGAATCTGACAATTCATGAAATGCTGGGTGTCGCAATGGGCGGCATGCACATTTCATACGACGACTTCTGTCGCCTTACGCCCGATGAGTTCGGGCACGTGTACGAGGCCTTCCATAAACGGCGCGAAGCGGATTACAAGGAAGAATGGGAGCGCGTGCGGATGTTAGCCTTCATTGTGATACAGCCTCACCTGAAAAAGAAGATAACGCCACAGAACCTGCTGCCCTTCCCGTGGGAAAAGCCTAAAAAGCCGCAAGGAAATACCCCCGCCTACTTATCGGCGGAAGACAGCAAAGTAAGATTTGAGAATCTGGTTAAAAGGATGAATTCGTAAAGTGTTAAGAATTAAAGGCTGCTTCTAAGAGTTTTTGTTCTCGCGATTTTCGATTTCGCATAAAGGATTTGTAATGAAGGCCATCCACAAAGAAATGGAAAGACATAAAAAAAATAAAAGCGCACAAATTGTATGTGGCCATGTATTATCAGGGTTAAAAGGTATGATAAAAAGTAAGGCAAAAGAGAGAATTCCTAATAAGATAATAATAATTTGTGCCTTCGTTATTTTCTTTATGGTATGCCTCCTTTTGCGTCTTTCATTCTTTTCTTCTTCACTTTCTATGAATGTGATTGTTATTTCGGTGCTAATACCAGGTTTGCGATTTTCGTTTTTAGCAAGCTCTTTCATCTTCGTAAAGTGTTTGTGCACAAATATAATGTAACGGGGGGAAATACACAAACAAAACATCAAAAAAAGTATGTCCAAAGAGATAAAGTTCAACGTAAAGCTGGAAGTAGACGGTAAGGAGCATATCGTTACTGCCTTGACTGATGTAAAGAAGTTCGCCGAGAGTTTTGAAGAGGCCCGTAATGTGATTCAGAAGGGCCGTGACGATCTGATAAAATTTACTCAGGTCAGTGCGGCATTCCAGAATATGATTACCGGTTTGCAGCAGCTTACGGGCGCTTTGGGGCAGTTTTCGACAGCTGCCGCTGCGCAGGAAGAGGTGGAGACAAA
>CAJKQZ010000005.1 GCA_905202115.1 uncultured Prevotellaceae bacterium
TATCTCAGACATATTTTTTGCTATATATACACCTGTTGATTTTCAAGTGCTTGGCAGGTGACCGTTTTTGTCTGCAAAACCATACGACATAACAGCGGTAACTTTTAATGCGGCGTGTTTTTTGCAGAGAATAATCATGCTTGTATTCAATTCACGTAAATTTATTATCGATTTTAATTAAGCAACTTTCGATATTAGTTAATTACAGGTAGTATCCACATATTCTTAATTTTTATAACGTTATTTTCATACATATGAAACCCTTATATACTCGGATATACAAACTCTTTTTATTTGTTTATTATTGATTTTTCCCAAGTATTTTTCCGACTTCGTTCTTGATTACTTCTTCGTGGTGAAAATATGCGCTATAATTTATCCCATGTGCATTGCAATAGGCACAGATAGCACGATCGTTTTCTTTAAGTTCCGTACGGTCGCCTTTTGAATAGATACGTTCATAAACAGGATATAAATGCGGATAATGCTCCTGTACATAGCGCATAATTACGGGCTTATAGCTGCCGCGCAAGTTCAAATCCTCAAACCAATATTCACTGACGAATTCGCGGCTTCTTTCGATGATTGCCTGCCATTCGGTGATACCTATAAAAATAGGTGACATAAAAAGAATTGTGTAAATGCCTTCGTCGTGAAAAATGCGCAGCGTATCGAGTCTTTCCGATATGGTGCTACCTCTGTCCATGTCGTTGCGGAAATGTTCGTCGAGTGTGTTTACCGACATGGCTATACTCAAGTGTTTCATGCGTTTGAGCAAATCCATGTCGCGCAGAACCAGCTTATTTTTGGTTGAAATTTGCAGATAGCAATCACTGTCGACCAACTGCTCCAGAACCGAACGGGTAATGCCGTATTTAGCTTCATACGGATTATAGCAATCCGTAGCAGTGCTCATGAAGACATTCTTTCCCGCAATCTTCTGCAAGTTTATTTTCTTGTCGCAGCGTTTTATGTCGATGAATTCTCCCCACGCTTCCGGATGATTGGTAAAACGTTTCATGAACGACGCATAGCAATACTTACAGGCGTGCGGACAGCCAACATAGGGATTGATTGCGTAACGGCCTATTTTAGATGCTGTCAATAAATCTTTCGTTTGTTTTTCTGCAATAACCATAATGCACCCGTTTTAAATTCGAGTACAAAACTAACAATACAAAAAATATCTGTTATTGAACAAACAAAGGCAAAAATGTCACTTTTGCGGACTGTTGCTGTTTTCGCGATATTGCAACGGCGTCAGACATGTATGCTTCTTGAAAAAACGGACAAAATAAGAGGAATTATCAAAGTGTAGTCGTTCGGCTATTTCTTTAACGGTCAATGTGGTGTAAATCAATAATCTTTCGGCTTCTTCAAGTACTTTCTCATGTATATAGAACTTAGCGGTCGTACCCAACGATTTTCGGACTATTTTATTAAGATAGTTGGAAGTAATGCAGAGTTTGCCTGCATAATATTCCACATCGCGTCGTTGCATATACTCTGCATTCACTGCACGGATAAAACTTTCAACATAACGACCGGCGGAAACCTCACTCATAGGCAGTCCGTTTTTCCCGCTAATTTCAGATCGATTAAGCAGCATGAGGGCCTCGTAAAGCATTGCCCTGAGAATGTGCCTGTCTTTGCCTCTATTTTCGTCGATTTCGGTTTTCATAAACGAAAGTAAATGATATAACCTTTCATATAATACTACATCCGGCCGTAAAAATGGAGATGTGCGTTTGGGGTGCAGATAGGCAAGACGTTCAAGAAAATGCGAATCATTGAAGAATGAAAGTAAAAACGTCTCTTCGAAAATCAGAACCAGTCCTTCAAGTTGCGAATCAGGCTGCCAACTCCATATTTCTCCGGGGCGCGAACATATAACATCACCTGTATGAACGAGCCGTTTATGTCTGTTCACGGTCAATTCTTCGCAACCCGCGGAAATCAATATTATGCAATAAAAAGTTTCACGATGTATGGGATTATGACGAATACCGTCCTTGATATATTCAAGATCAAGGACATCAATTAATAATTCCGTTCCGTATTTATGTTTGTAAAACTTATATAGCGGTATATGTTTCATTACAAACCGATTTCGTATGCAAAAGTACTTAAAATCTCGTATGTCTCAAATGATTCTTCCTAAGGTGTATAACATGAATTCTATATAAGTCAGGACTTTCTTGACAAAAGCAGACCGACATATATTTAATCTCAAACCTGCCTCGTGAAAAAATATTTTATTTTTTACTTGGTAAAAAAGTTCCCGCAGCAAATTGAAAATACAAGGGAGATAATTTAAAATATGTCTGAGATAATTCAAAATATCTCAGACATATTTTTTGCTACATATACATGTGCTGATTCTCAAGTGCTTGGCCGCTGACCGTTTTTGTCTGCAAACTCCTACCTAAAAACACTTTCTTTTTTCTTCAAGACAGAAATATAAAAAAATCGAGCTACGAAAACAATTTTGTAAAGAATCGTGCCGAAATGGATATGATATCATTGTCGGATATACGGCTACAGATGTTTTCTCTCTTTAACAAGTTCTTCTATCACTTCACCAAACACCAAACTTATGTGCATTTATATTGTTTTCGAAACAAATATTGTTGTAAAGTTTGGACACTCATTATCATAGTATTTGGATTTATTCGTATTTTTGCATATAAAAATCGGCATAAGCCGGTTTTTACCATGTAGAATAAGGATAAAAATAAAATATGATAGACATTACTTTTCCGGATGGCTCTGTCAAACAATATGAACAGGGCGTTACGGGGCTGGATATTGCAAAAAGCATATCTCCTCAACTTGCCAAAGAAGTTCTGGCTTGCAAGGTAAACGATGAAATAGTTGAGCTTAATAGGCCTATAAACGAGAGCTCAAAAGTTCAGTTACTTAAATGGGATGATCCTGAAGGCAAACATGCTTTTTGGCATACGTCGGCCCATTTGATGGCAGAGGCCATTCAGGAATTATATCCTGGAACGCAGTTCGGTATAGGTCCGGCCATTGAGAACGGTTTCTATTATGACGTTATGCCGCCGGAAGGTTCGGTTATACGTGAATCCGATTTTGCAGTAATCGAAAAGAAAATGCAGGAATTGCTCACCCGCAAGGAATGTCTTATAAGGAAAGACATTTCTAAGGCAGAAGCATTGAAAATGTTTGAGGCAAAAGGGCAGACGTTTAAAAACGAACTGATTGACGAACTCGAAGACGGACATATCACAATATACGAACAAGGTAATTATGTGGATCTTTGTAAAGGTCCGCACCTTGTCGATACAACTCCTATAAAGGCTGTGAAGGTGACGGCTGTTTCTGCTGCATTCTGGCGCGGCGATGCAAAGAATCCGCAGATGACACGCGTCTATGGCATTACGTTCCCGAAGAAAAAGCTGCTCGACGAATATCTTGTGCTTTTGGAGGAAGCCAAAAGGCGAGACCACCGTAAAATAGGAAAAGAAATGGAACTTTTCATGTTCTCTGAACGTGTGGGCAAGGGGTTGCCTATATGGTTGCCTAAGGGAACCACTCTACGTCTGCAGCTTGAAGATTTTCTGAAGCGGATACAGAAACGTTTCGGCTATTTGCAGGTAATAACTCCTCATATAGGAAACAAGAATCTTTATATCACTTCCGGACATTACGCAAAATACGGAAAGGATTCGTTCCAACCTATCAGAACACCGGAGGAAGGCGAGGAATACATGCTTAAACCGATGAATTGCCCGCACCACTGCGAAATTTTTGCCCGTAAACCCCGTTCGTACAGAGATCTCCCGCTTCGCATTGCAGAATTCGGTACGGTATATCGCTACGAACAAAGCGGTGAATTGCATGGATTAACCCGCGTGAGAGGATTTACTCAAGATGACGCACATATCTTTTGTCGTCCTGACCAGGTGAAAGACGAATTTTTGCGGGTAATGGATATTATAATGATAATATTCCACGCGTTGAAATTCGACAATTATGAAGCCCAGATATCTTTGCGTGACAAGAATGATCACAGTAAATATATTGGTAGCGATGAAAATTGGGAGAAGGCAGAACGCGCTATAATCGAAGCTTGTGAGGAAAAAGGACTGAAAGCAAGAATAGAATATGGCGAAGCTGCATTCTACGGTCCCAAACTTGACTTTATGGTAAAAGACGCCATCGGACGCCGCTGGCAGTTAGGAACGATACAGGTTGACTACAATCTTCCGGAACGCTTCCAGTTGGAATACATGGGTGCAGATAACGAGAAGCATCGTCCGGTAATGATTCATCGTGCGCCATTCGGATCGCTCGAACGTTTCGTTGCTGTATTGATAGAACATACTTGTGGATATTTCCCCTTGTGGCTTACACCGGTACAGGCTGTTGTGCTTCCTATTTCCGATAAATTCAACGATTATGCTCAGAAAGTAAAGAACTATCTTAATGAAAATAACGTGCGTGCCGAAATCGATGCCCGCAGTGAAAAGATAGGACGTAAAATACGTGATAACGAAATGCGTCATATTCCTTATCTGCTTATTGTTGGCGAGAAAGAAGCTGCAGAAAAACTTGTTTCCGTACGCCGTCAAGGTGAAGGCGATAAAGGAGCCATTAAAATTGAGGAATTTTCCGAGAAAATTGCAAAAGAAGTTCTCCAAGAAACAAATAAGTATTAAATTTGCGGCCGATTAGTATAAAAACAGCTAAATAGGGCAAAATCAATTTTGTTGAATATCGTTAAGAGCAACGCATAATGTTATTTGACACTTGTGTCGATTCAAAACGGTAAACACGACTTAATGAAGAACGATAAAATTAAACAGCAATACCGCGTAAACGAACAAATACACGTGCGTGAGGTTCGTGTAGTTGGTGATGACATTGAATCGTCGGTAATGCCTACGCGTGAAGCTATCTTATTGGCAGAACGTAAAGGATTGGACTTAGTGGAGATTTCTCCTAATGCAGTGCCTCCGGTTTGCCGCATCATAGATTATTCCAAGTTTCTTTATCAACAGAAGAAACGGCAGAAAGAGATGAAGGCAAAACAGGTTAAGATTGAAGTTAAAGAAATCCGTTTCGGACCTCAAACTGATGACCACGATTACAACTTCAAACTCAAACATGCAAAAGAGTTCCTCTCAGAAGGAAATAAAGTAAAGGCGTACGTATTTTTCAAAGGAAGAAGTATTCTTTTCAAAGAGCAAGGGGAAGTTCTGTTACTTCGTTTTGCAAACGATTTGGAAGAATATGGAAAAGTCGAACAAATGCCGGTTTTGGAAGGTAAGAGAATGATAATTTTCCTCGCTCCGAAAAAAATCAAACCGGCTACCTCGTCCGCAAAAACAGTTCAGACATCATCTGAAGAAATAAAGAAAGCTCCTCGTGAAAATGCACCTAAAGAATATAAGGCGCCGACAATAGAAGGGGAATAAAAATTAAAAACATTGAATTGATGAGACGTGTGCATGTAGTGGTATTACTTGCCGCGCTCGATAAATAAACTAATAAACAAACAAAAAAATGCCAAAATTAAAAACTAATTCCGGTGCTAAAAAAAGATTCTCTTTTACCGGAACAGGTAAAGTTAAACGCCACCATGCTTTTCATAGCCATATACTGACTAAGAAAGCAAAAAAACAAAAGCGCAATCTTGTTCATGTTGCTATCGCAGATAGCTCGAATGTGAAATCAATTCGTGAGATGTTGCTTAAGCGCTAATTTAATTAATTAACCGAGTGTTGCTGCTATAAAGTTCACATTTTTATGTGGCGCCAACATTCAAAAATCAAACAAAAATGCCAAGATCAGTAAACCACGTTGCTTCACGTGCCAAAAGAAAGAAGATTCTGAAGAAAACCAAAGGTTACTACGGTGCGCGTAAAAATGTTTGGACCGTAGCCAAAAATACTTACGAAAAAGGACTTACCTATGCTTTCCGTGACCGTCGTAATAAGAAACGCGAATTCCGTGCATTATGGATTCAGCGTATTAATGCGGCTGCTCGTTTGGAAGGTCTTTCTTATTCTCAGCTAATGGGAGCTTTACATAAGGCAGGTATTGAAATTAATCGTAAAGTACTTGCAGACCTTGCATTGAATGATTTTAAAGCATTCCAAGCAATCGTTGCTAAAGTAAAGTAATAAAATACGAATCAATTCTGTAGCGGCATGTGAGTATTTTCTCACGTGCCGTTTCTTTTTGCAATTTATTCAAGAGTATAGTAAATAAATCCTTAACGAAAAGTAAATCTGTTGCATAATAATATTACATAAAACTGAATGAAGCTAATGAGAATATTATCGGATTTGTATTGATAAAATTATTTTAAATAAAAGTCTTTCGTTAGCTTAATGTATTCAGGCGTTCGCTTGCCTTGATGATCGTTAAGAACAATTGTATTGCAGACGATGTTTTTGGTTTTATTATTGGTAAATTGCAATAATGTTCTTTTAGGAGGCTTGCCGGCACTTGTTTTCACGTCTGTACATCGTGTTAGCCAGAAACCGTTTTCCCAGGCATTAAATATAAAGTTCTCTTTTATAGTTGCTGGTAAGATTACAGCAAATGTACCTTTGTCGGCAAGCAAAGCGCTTGCCGCTTTCAATAGTTCCATATGTGATAATGTTATTGTTTGTCTTGCTATAATGCGACTGTTTGTTTCGAGATTTTTATTTGTTTCAAAAAATGGAGGATTTGAAACGATTAATTCAAATTTTTCATTTGTGGAAAATGTTCGGACGTCGCATTTTATGATTTTTATTCTGTCGCTCCAGGGACATTTGTCAGCGTTTTCTTCCGCTTGCTTTACAGCCGATGCTTCTATATCCAAACCTGTAATATCTGCAGTTGAACGCTGAGCGAGCATTATAGCGATTAGTCCGCTTCCTGTTCCTATATCGAGAATCCTTTTTGCATCGTTCAAATCGCACCAAGCGCCGAGCAACACTCCATCCGTGCCAACTCGCATAGCAGTGCGATCGTGTGATATTTTGAAATGTTTAAAGTTGAAACTGTCTCTGTTCATTTTACTGAAAAGAATTACTTTGCAATGTTTGTTATTAATCAAAGGCTATTCCGCCTTGCAAATGTAGAAAATAACAAGCAATAAAACATACGGTTCGCGAAATATGAGTATTTTTGCATAATGGGTTGAATGTGCCTTTTTGGGCGTTCTTTCTTTAAAATATATTTGAACCAAATGATTGATAATAATAACAAACAATTTTCACTGATTGCAGATTTTGACGGAGACGAGGCAAGCCTCTTAGATATTACAATAGAGGGAGAAATACCTATTCTACCTTTACGGAACATGGTGCTTTTTCCGGGAGTTGTCATACCTTGTACGATAGGCCGAAAATCAAGTTTAAAACTCGTTAAGAATGCCAATAAGGCCAATAAATATATTGCTGTCACAAGCCAAATAAGTCCCGATACGGATGAGCCGGATTTTGAGGACCTATACAAAGTAGGTACCATAGCAAAAGTATTGCGTGTATTCGAATTGCCCGACAATAGTTTTACTGTACTTTTACAAGGATTTGCGCGCTTTGAACTTACAGAAGTAACATCGAAGAATCCTTATCTTAAAGGTAATGTAAAAATCCTTAAAGAAGAGTTTCCAGATAAGAACGATAAGGAATTCGACGCTCTTATCGATGCCTGTCGTGAACTTACGGAACGTTATCTAAAACAAAATGATGCTTCGCACGGAGAACCTATTTTTGCAATTCACAACATCTCAAATAAGATGTTTCTGGTTAATTTCGTATGTACGAATTTACCATTTTCTATAAAAGAAAAAAACGAATTGCTCGGTTTGTCTTCACTTAATGAGCGGGCCTACAAACTCTTGGCTGTGCTTAATAGAGAGGTTCAGTTCGCTGCTCTAAAAGCTGATATACGAAATAAAACCCGTGAAGAACTAGACCGTCAACAAAAGGAGTATTTTCTTCAACAGCAGATAAAGAACATACAGGACGAACTCGGTGAAACTCCTCAGAACCACGATGCGAAAGAACTTGCTGATATAGCTGAAAAAAAGAATTTACCTGAAGACATACGAAAATATTTTACCCGCGAGTGGTCGAAATTAGAACGCATAACTCCTCAAAATCCTGATTATAATGTTCAGTTGAATTATCTTCAAACTCTACTATCATTACCCTGGGGAACTCTTTCTAAAGACGATCTTAACGTGAATCATGCACGGATGATTTTGAATAGAGATCATTATGGATTGGAAAAAGTCAAAGAACGTATACTCGAACACCTTGCCGTACTAACCTTACGCAATGATTTGAAATCTCCAATAATTTGTTTATATGGGCCTCCTGGTGTAGGAAAAACTTCTTTGGGAAAAAGTATCGCTGCGGCAATTAAACGTAAATACGTCCGCATATCATTAGGAGGTCTCCATGACGAAGCTGAAATACGTGGGCATCGTCGTACTTATATTGGAGCCATGCCTGGCAGAATAATAAAAAGTTTGATAAAAGCGGGAACCAATAACCCTGTTTTTATACTTGATGAAATAGATAAAGTAACAACAAACAATTATAATGGAGATCCAAGCTCTGCACTTCTTGAAGTATTGGATCCCGAACAGAACAATGCATTTCATGACAATTTTTTGGATATTGATTATGATTTGTCTAAAATAATGTTTATAGCCACTGCAAACAGCTTGACAACTATACCTCCGGCCTTACTTGACCGTATGGAAATTATAGAAGTTAGCGGATATCTAACCGAAGAGAAAATAGAAATAGCCCGTCGGCATCTTATACCAAAAGAAATGAAAAATACGGGCGTTAATAAGGAATATGATATACGTTTCAGTAAGAAATCTCTCGAAATGTTGATTGAACGTTATACACGAGAGAGCGGTGTGCGTGAGTTAGAACTACAAATTAATAAGATATTTCGAAAAATAGCTTATCGTATAGTAACAAAAGTCACTCCTGATTATGTAAATACATTAATACAACCAGAAGACATTGAAGAACTGTTAGGAAAACCTCCATATTCACGCGATAAATATCAGGGAAATAAATATGCTGGTGTTGTTACAGGTTTGGCATGGACATCTGTAGGAGGAGAGATTTTATTCATAGAAACAAGTCTAAGTAAAGGAAAAGGCTCAAAACTTACATTAACTGGAAACCTCGGTGAAGTAATGAAGGAATCAGCCATACTTGCTCTTGAATACATAAAAGCTCACGTGGAAATGTTGAATATTGATTATAGAATATTCGACTGTTGGAACATACATATCCATGTGCCCGAAGGCGCCACTCCTAAAGACGGGCCCTCTGCCGGAATAACAATAGCAACTTCAATTGCCTCGGCTCTTACCCAAAGAAAAGTACGCCCGAATATAGCTATGACAGGAGAAATAACATTAAGGGGAAAAGTTCTACCGGTTGGCGGTATAAAAGAAAAGATATTAGCGGCAAAACGTGCGGGAATCACGGACATTATAATAAGTACAGACAATAAAAAAGATATTGAAGAGATTCCGGATATATATATAAAAGGCTTGATCTTCCATTATGTGGAAAATGTAAAAGATGTGTTCGATTTTGCTCTTTTGGAAGAAAAAGTAGTGTCTCCTATAGAATTTACGTTAGATGAAGAAACCGACAACAAAAGTAGTGTGTTATAAATGACGTTTCTTGTAGAGCATAGCGATAAGAATTCCAACGCAAGGGCAGGGGTTATTTCTACTGCTCATGGTGATATAAAAACCCCTATTTTTATGCCTGTCGGGACGCAGGCTACTGTAAAAGGCGTTTTAACTCGCGATCTTACAGATTGCATTAAGGCGCAAATAATTTTAGGAAATACATATCATTTATATTTACGTCCGGGAGTAGACATTCTAAAAAAAGCAGGGGGCCTGCATAAGTTTAGCTCATGGAATCGGCCGATACTTACCGACAGTGGAGGCTTTCAGGTTTTCTCGTTATCCGGAATACGTAAACTGAATGAAAACGGATGTGAATTTCGTTCTCATATAGATGGAAGCAAACATTTTTTTACTCCGGAGAAAGTTATCGACATAGAGCGGGCTATCGGAGCGGATATAATCATGGCTTTTGATGAATGTGCACCTGGCACATCAGATTATTCATACGCCTGTAAAAGTTTAGATATAACCAAACGTTGGCTGGAACGTTGTTTCGAACGTTTTAATTCAACGGAAGCATATTATGGCTACGAACAATCACTTTTTCCCATAGTACAAGGATGCGTCTATGAAGATTTAAGAAAAGAGAGTGCAAAAGATGTTTTACAATATAAAGCGGACGGGTATGCTATCGGCGGACTCGCGGTCGGTGAACCTACGGATGTAATGTATCGTATGGTTGAAGTTGTGAACAGTGTGCTTCCTCTCGATCGTCCACGTTATTTAATGGGAGTAGGTACTCCTGCTAACATTCTTGAGGGAATAGAACGTGGAGTAGATATGTTTGACTGTGTGATGCCTACAAGAAATGGTCGTAACGCGATGTTATTTACTTCGGAAGGTATCATAAACATACGAAATCAAAAATGGGAGAATGATTTTTCTCCGATAGATTCGGCCGGTGCTTGCTATGTAGGAAAGTTCTATTCAAAAGCTTATTTACACCATTTATTCAAAGCAAAAGAACTTTTGGCTCTACAAATTGCTTCTATGCAAAACTTAGCTTTTTATTTATGGCTTGTTGACTCCGCACGGAAATATATATTGTCGGATGATTATGTTGAGTGGAAAACTTCAATCCTTGAAATTATAATGCGGAGGTTATGAAATTATTAACCTTAATAAAAGATTATACACGAAAGACTTTTGCATATATATCGAGGTTTTTCAAACTTAATTCGGCCGAAAAAGGTAGAAAACCGTACATTGGGCGCATAGACCGTTACATTATAAAGAAGTTCTTAGGAACATACTTTTTTTCTATTGCTCTCATAATGGCTATTGCCACAATTTTTGACTTTAATGAGAGAATAGATAAATTTACTTCGTCACATGCAACATGGAGTGAAATAATTTTCGACTACTATCTGAATTTCATTCCTTATTTGGCAAATTTATTCAGTGCATTGTTTGTATTTATCTCGGTAATCTTTTTCACTACAAAATTAGCCGATAATTCTGAAATCATTGCAATGCGCTCAACAGGTATGAGTTTTAACAGACTGTTGCGTCCGTACATGATTTCAGCTACCATAATAGCTTTACTTTCATTCTCTTTAGGCGCGTTTGTTATTCCGCATGGAAATGTAGAACGCTTGCGTTTCGACCAGCAATATATTCATAAAAAGAAAATAACGACTGCCGAGAATGTGCAGCTACAGGTAGATACGGGTGTAGTGGCTTTCATTCAGCATTTTGACAACGATACAAAAACTGGCTTTAATTTTTCTCTCGATAAATTTCGTGATAAAAAATTAGTATCACATCTTACGGCTTCAACAATACAGTATGACACACTTGCACAAAAGCGTTATTTATGGAAAATAAGCAACTATGAAGTAAGGGAATTGCATGGCATGAAAGAGCACATCTATCGCGGCAACCAGATTGATTCCTTAATAATGATGGAACCATCAGACTTTATGTATTCGCGTAATCAGCAGGAGACTTTGACTTCTCCGGAACTTTTGGAATTTATCAAGAAACAAAGTCTGCGTGGCGCTGCGAATTTAAGTATGTTTGAAGTCGAATTTCATAAACGCATAGCTGCACCTTTTGCTGCATTTATACTCACTGTTATAGGAGTATCGCTATCATGCCAGAAACGCAAAGGAGGTATGGGGCTATCTTTGGGAATCGGATTGGCGTTGAGTTTTTCATATATTTTATTTGAAACAATTTCGTCTACATTCGCGGTTAATGCGGGGTGGCCTCCTTTACTCTCGGCATGGGTTCCCAACATAATTTTTTCATTTATAGCTTTTGCCCTTTATCATAGGGCGCCTAAATAAGCTAACACAGAAGAAACTACATTATATGAACTTTTACGATTTAGATTTAGACGATAAAATACTCGACGCACTCGATTCCATGAGATTTTCCGAGTGTACACCGATTCAGGAAAAAACAATTCCACCCATTCTTGAAGGAAGAGATTTAATGGGTATAGCACAAACCGGTACCGGCAAGACCGCGGCATATCTGCTTCCTGTTATAAACAAACTATATGTAGGTAATTATCCTACAGATGCAATAAATTGCATAATAATGTCACCGACCCGTGAGCTTGCACAGCAAATAGACCAGGCTATGGAAGGTTTTTCTTATTTTGTTCCTGTTTCGTCGGTTGCTGTATATGGAGGAAATGACGGTATCAGATATGAGCAAGAAAGAAAAAGTTTGCAATTAGGTGCAGATGTAATCATTGCAACTCCTGGAAGGCTTATATCACATATACAACTTGAAAATCCCGATTTTTCCCACGTTTCTTTTTTTATTCTCGACGAAGCTGATCGTATGTTAGATATGGGATTTTATGATGATATCATAAAAATAGCCCATTTGTTGCCTGCAACATGTCAGACAATAATGTTTTCAGCAACCATGCCGGATAAAATAAAACAACTTGCCGGAACAATACTTCATAATCCGATTGAAATAAAAATCGCAATATCCAAACCTGTCGAAGCCATAAATCAAAAAGTATGCTACTGCGCCGAATCTCAAAAAACAGCAGTAATAAAGGACTTGTTTAAAAAGCAATCAGCTTTGGAGCGCGTTATAATTTTTGCATCATCCAAGAAAAAGGTAAAAGAACTTGCTGTATCGTTGAAGGCTTTAAATCTGAATATAGCAGAGATGCATTCTGATCTGGAACAGATTCAGAGAGAAAAAACAATGATTCAATTCCGCAACAATCACGTTTCCATACTTGTTGCCACCGACATCATAGCACGAGGTATAGACATAGATGATATTTCTATGGTAATAAACTACGATGTGCCTCACGATGAAGAAGACTACATTCATCGTATAGGCCGTACTGCAAGAGCCGGAAGGGGAGGCGAGGCTCTTACTTTGGTAAACGCAAAAGAAACGCGTAAATTCCATGACATTGAAAAATTCATCGGCAAGAAGATAGAAGAATACCCATTGCCAGGAAATATGGAGCGCATAAAAGAAAACATACGGTCGGGTAATCATAGAACAAACTCATCGCACCATGATAATAAACACAAAAGGCATTCAAGACGTGGAAATACCCATAACAACGGGAAAAGCGGACATAGCGGCAAAACAATAAATAACAACCAGAAAGGTTAAAGAGAACACAATTATTTTCTCTGATATAATCAAAACCATTCAAACATAATTATAATATTCCTCTATTGGTACCAATAATTACCTATAGAGGAATTATTTTATCCATCTGTCAAATTTGTAGGATAATAAAATCCACCGTATTTTAATACAATAAATAAAAATATAGTTTCTCATTATATTGTCGTCTTTAGGAGAAAAAAGTATAAAAAGCCTTCGTTAATTGAATGGAAAGTTTTAATTTTGCACCGTTTTTAAGCCGATATAGCTCAGTTGGTAGAGCGACGCATTCGTAATGCGTAGGTCCTCGGTTCAAGTCCGGGTATCGGCTCAAATAAAGGCGAAATCTTTCGCCTTTATTTTTATATTTACTCTTTGCCGAATTTGTTTAATTGTAAAATGGAAAGTTGCCTTTAGTCTGTGGCATTTAATCATGAACAAATTCGATACCATGTAATTTTACAGACAAAAACGGTCACCCGCCAAGCACTTGAAAATCAACACGTATATATGTAGTAAAAAATATGTCTGAGATATTTTGAATTATCTCAGACATATTTTCGATTATCTCCCTTGTATTTTCAATTTCCTGCGGGAACGTTTTTACCATGCAAAAAAATATTTTTTACATAAAAGCATGTTATGAGACGAAACCGTTACCCGATGATTTTTTCTATATCTGTGTTTTGGTTTATATCAGACTAACATTAAAATATTTCTTAGATGATTTTCATTTCGTCCTAAAGAGACGCAAAATTTATCGCATGAAAAATAAATACAATGATTTTATATGGAATTACCCTGAAGAAAGCTAGTTTTTACTAATTAATCCGGATAATAATGATGCTTTAAAAATACACTTTTAAATATGGAATCAACAGATATTTCGTTGAATGCGTCGGTATATATAAAAAATTTACTGTCATTTGGATGTTTCGTGTTGACGGATTAGTTTCTCGAGTTTTTTAATAAAAACCTGCAGTTCGGCTATTTGTTTCTCTTCTTCTATGATGTTAGTTCTTAGGTTCTGTTTTTCTGCTTTTGTCGCATTGGCGTAATTATTCCTGTCGGTTTCGAGTTTCTCACTTTGCTGTGCATAAAGTTTCGTTGCTTCAAACCATTGGGATGCATATTTTTTTGCTTCTGCATTTTTAAAATCAGATAAAGAATTATAGGTTTTATTATCGTTTACAACGAATATGAAATCATGGACTTTTGTATCTTGTCCTGAATTTGAGAATAAGTTTTTTAGCCTTTTCAAAGCTTCATCTACTTGAGTTTTCTTTCCTTTCCACGTGTCGCTTATCGCATTTATTCTTGCGAAATTACGCAACATGTCTTCATCTTCGAAAGCATAATTTTCTCTTGTTTCATTTGGAATAAACACATATACACAAACTTTTCCTTCAGTTTGTCCTCTATCGCTTACAAACCAACCGAGATTGTTTATTTCGTCGATAGCATACATGTAATCGTTTGCAGGAGAATTAAAAGGCATACCGATATTTTCGGGTTTAAGGAATTTGTTCTCATCCTGATTATAGCGTGTAAGGAAAATATCGTAACCGCCTAAACTTTGTTCTCCTTTAGCGGCAAAATACATGGTTGTACCGTCGCTGAGTACAAACGGCGCAATTTGGTCGTACCCGAAATTTTCTAAACCTTTGGCCTGTACAGCTTCGCTCCATTTGTCGTCAAGGCGATCGCACGTGAAAATATATAGCGCAGAGTCTACAACATTGCTGAAATACATTTTATCGCGTAATTGTGGGGTATAGGTATAAGAATTCGCTACTTCGGGAACAACTTTTACATTTCTGAAAATGTTTTTGAACAGATCTATTTTGCCGGTTTCTTCTCCGAGTTTATATATATCGAGAAAACGGTTTTTATCAACAACTATCGAGTCTATAAAAGTAATATTCTCTGTACTCGTAAGCATGTTTTCTCCCAGGTTTGCAAAATCAAGGTATGATTCAAAAAGCTCTGTATTTTTACCCTTTTTCTTTGCTGTCGTAATTTCTTTCTGCAACAGCGTAGCGGCTTCGTCAAACTTATATGAATTGAATAAATCTTTGACAATTTCTTCCTGCTGATTAGATTTGTCATCGTTCTTGGGCTTTGTTTGAGCTTCGAGATTTGAGAACAAAGCGGCACATATCATTAAAGTAAAAATCTTGTGCATAATCTCTTGTGTAAGTTGTTTAGGCTAAAATAGTCATTATATATTATTCTGCAAAATGTTGACAAAACGAATTTCGATTGCTATCAGTAAGCAACAAGCGGATTTTCTGGTTGAAAAGAGTGTTCTCTTCTAAATCTTCTATTGAAAGATGTGTTTTATAATTCCAATATTGATCTGGATTCGCTGGATTATTTATCTGTTCGTTAGAAATGTCTGCCGCTCTTGCAGAAGAGCATACAGAAGTCCAATCCTGAAAAGTAAGAAGACATAACATTGAGGGTGAATCAAGATGCATTTTTACAACTCTTTCGCAGATATCCGTACTGGCATCCGCCGGAACATTTGAAGTATGCAAAACTTTATCCGCATATCTTTTTGCTGCATCGGGAAAGCGTTTCCACCAAAGACGAAAAGAGGGCATATCATGTGTAGATATTGTTGCAACAGAACGATAGGGATATTTTGATGTGTCGGCAAATTCTACACCTAACTGTTTCGGCATATTTTGTATCTCTAAAGAAAGAATATTCAAAAGCTCTAATGTCTTATCTACATTATCCGGAAGCATTCCTAAGTCTTCTGCACATGTAAGCATTGCCGTAGCATTTGTAATTGCTCCTAATTTTTTAATGGCACCGTCGGCCCAATAATTATTATGACGTTTGAAGAAAAAATCGATATATAATGAATCAAAAATACTCCTTTGTTTGTCATCGAGTTTTCTATACATAACGTCATTACGAGCGTTAATCGATAAATATAGAAAGTCTGTTGAATTCAAAACTTTTAAGAACAGTGTCCCTATGTACTCTTCCTTGATATTAAATCCGCTATTCTTTATCTCTTCTTTACTATATGGTAAAGAAGGGGAGAAATGTCCTTTTTTTGCACTTTTTTCATCACGCGGAATTTCCCATATTCTGAAAAATCCTAATACATGGTCTATACGATACGCGTCGAATAGTCGCGACATAACCTTTAGGCGTTTCTTCCACCACGAATATCCGTCTTCTTTCATGACAGACCAATTATACGTAGGGAACCCCCAATTTTGTCCATCTGCTGAAAAATAATCGGGTGGTGCTCCTGTAGACATATCTTTATGAAAAAATTCCGGATTTCTCCAAACGTCAACGCTGTTTGCATTTACACCGATAGGGATATCTCCTTTTAGGATTATTCCCTTCTTAACAGCATAATCGTGAACGGCTCTGATTTGCGAAAAAGCCAAATACTGTACAAAATAATAGTATTGCATTCTTTGCAGCAGAGTTTTGTTCCTTAAAATTTTTGTCTCATCGTATGTTTCGAAGCCTTTCCATTGTGCAAAATCAACGCTTTTAAATTTATCGCGAAGACAACAATAAGCGGCATAAGAAATAAGCCACTCTTTATTGGATTTTATAAACTTCTGACAACAAGGTCTGCAAAGAATTTGTTCACCTACGTTCTTATATATTTCGTGAAGAATCTTGTTTTTGTATTTTAAAACCTGTTCGAAATCCACGAAGTTTTTCGCGTTTAATTTCTGACAAGTTTTTATATAATCGTCGTTTCTGTTTGGAATGTATTTGCCGATAAGTTCACGCAAATCAATATAAATAATATTTATTGCATGTGCGGAAATTATACTATATGGATACGAATCACGCCATGTACCAAATGTAACAGTATCGTTTATTGGAAGAAGCTGCAATATAGAAAAACCAACATTCGAAGCCCACGAAACAAACTGTTTTAAATCATGAAAATCGCCTACACCTGCACTATTATGTGTGTGTATAGAAAACAGAGGTATTATTACGCCGGCTCCACGCCAGTCCGTATATTGTGGTATTCTTATCCAACCGTCATCAATACGAGTATTTTTTTCATTTGTAAATAAAGGAAATGTTCTGTTGTTTCCTTCTTCCCAAATAATTTTACCGTCATGTCGCTGTATAATAACGTATTTATACTGTGTCCCTGAAAGTTGTTCTGCGTTTTCTATTTGTACACGATATTTGTAATGCCCGACACGACATAATTTAAGACCATTTCTTACTTCCCAACGACCTAAAATAGGAGAGCTACCGACTATTGATATTTCATAGTTATCACTTTGAGGAAGTAATGCGTACGTATTGATCTCCGTATGCTTATTACTGATTTCTTTTATTTGTTCTTTTAAATTGTATCTAAATATACAATTAAGAAAAGCTGAACTTTTAAGATTTAATTGCCTTATATCCCAACGCCATGTATCAAAAAAAATGTAATGTTTTACTTTTTCTGAAACATTCAGCTCCCTTTCGGGATAGATTTTCTCTCTAACAACAGATGAACTGCAAACAATTATATAATTATATATATAACTTTTATTCGAATCTAAATCTATGTCACATCGGATTTTCCAATTGTCGTTATCCTGATATTGTAAATAAATACGTTCTATAGCTTTTCTCAAATCATCCGCACAGAAGATTTCAACGGCAAGATTTTCTTCTGCTTTCGTACGGTAGTTGATATTAAATTCTAAATTATACTCCACCTTGTCGTTCGCTTATCGAATTTATAATATTTTCAGTACATCCAAAGGATCGGAGAATGCGTATTTGTAATAAATTTTCTCTTTATTCTGACATTCTCCCCATGCAGCCAAGCCGAAATCAACTTCTGCATTCCTTGCACATTCACTATCATAAATGCTATCGCCTATGTACACCACTTCGTCTGATGTAGTGTGAGTTTTTTCCATATATGTTATTATAGGATCTCCGAAAGGCTTAGGACAAGCCGAATCTGTTGCACAAATAACAAGATCAAACATATGTTTAATGGATTGCATTGCTATATCTCCGTCAAATTCATCGCGCATTTTTGATGTGATAATCCCCATTTTTATACCGCGTTGCTTTATAGATACAAGCAAGTTGTCAATATTATCGAAAAGTTTTATGGTATCGCTGTATTTTTCCAGATATTTTTTCCATAATTCGAAAGCTTCATCGGAATATTCGGCTCCAGCCTTTTTCATGATTTCTTTTCCGGGAATTCCTAACGCGAATGTCAGATCTTTAATATCCCATGATTTTCCTTGTATTTGCAAGAATGTATCTTTCCAGGCGTTAAGTAGCGCGTAATTGCTGTTTACAAGCGTTCCGTCTACATCAAAAATAATATGCTTGTATTTCATATAGTCTTGTTAGTGCTCTATTTTGTTATTTATATTTTAGGGGACTTCAAATCCTCGGAACCTTCACTCTGTAAATCCGTTCCCCAGTGCATGGAAGCCAGACGCTGTTCGCGCTCAATTACTTCTTTCGCCTTTTTTGCGTATATAATCATCCTGAGAGACTGGCTGTATGAAAAATAATTCAACATCCAATTAAACATCACAATAAGTTTGTTCCTGACTCCTAATATGGGGCGCAGGTGAACGAACAGCCACATCAGCCATGCCATGAATCCTGAGATTTTTATTTTCTTAAATTCAGCAACGGCTTTGTTACGTCCCACGGTAGCCATTGTTCCAAGATTGTGATATGTAAATGGCTTAAGCTCTTTTCCTTTTTCTATCCTACGAAGATTTTTCGCAAGCGTATTAGCTTGCTGAATTGCAACCTGGGCAAGCTGCGGATGTCCTCCTATCCAGACAGGGTCTCCTTCTTCCATTATACATTGGTCGCCTATACAGAATACGTTTTCCAAACCCTTCACTTGGTTGTATTCATTTACCTTTATTCTTTTCCCACGCCCAAGATGGTCGTCATCTATGTTTCTTATAAGCTCTGCCGAAACACCGCTAACCCAAATAAACGTACGCGTGGCTATCTGACTTCCGTCCTTGAGGCACACCCTATAGTCTTTATAATCTGTAACCATTTTGTTGAGCATTATATTTACGCCCATTTCGCGTAGGTATTGTTCAACATGTTCAGATGATTTCGGACTCATTGCAGCCAATAAACGCGAACCCGCCTCTATAAGATATATGTGCATTAAACTACTCGGCATGTCAGGATAGTCTTTAGGCAATACATAGCGTTTCATTTCAGAGAGCGCTCCTGCTATTTCCACTCCTGTTGCGCCACCTCCTACAATCACTATATTCAGAAGTTCCTGACGTTCTTGTTCACCGGCACACGTAAGGGCACGTTCAAAATTATCGAGCAAGGCATTGCGAAGTCCCATAGCTTCACTTACATTCTTCATCGGCATTGCTTCCTCTTCTATATGCTTGTTGCCGAAGAAATTAGTAGTTGTACCTGCCGCTAAAACAAGATAATCGTATTTTACTTTGCCTATGGAAGTCTGAAGTATTTTATGTTCAGGGAAGATAGAGCGAACCTCGGCCATACGAAAATAGAAATCCTTACGTTTCTGAAACATTTTTCTGAAAGGAAAGGAAATGGAACTCGATTCCACTCCGGCTGAGGCAACCTGATATATCAGCGGCGGAAACTGGTGATAATTATTACGATCAATCAATACCACCTGAAAGCCTGAATTACGTAATTTATTAGCGAGTTTAAGTCCACCGAAGCCTCCGCCAACGATGACTACACGTTTTTTGTTTGATTGCGGAAGATTGAAACTCATATTTCTATAGTTTTTGTGTTATGAATAGAATTCTAACGGCCAACAAAGACAAAACAGGCAGACGTTTCGAACGGCCTTGAGAGAGAAATCAAATTACCTCTGAGATAATTTGAAATATGTCTGACGTATTTTAAATTATCTCAGACATATTTCTCTGAACATCGCTAGGCCGTATTATAAAACACTACCGGCTTTTTTCGAAGTCAGCCACTGTAATAACGTTTTACCGTTTAACATTTGATTTTATTGCAAAGATACCTTTTTATTCAATAAGAAATCGTTGCCATTTCGGATAATCTTAAAAAGGCGGCAATATACCTTATATATCATACGCTGATAAGGACTTTTGTAAATGCCTGCTGCGAGGAATCCAGGTAATTCAACTGAAACGGTTCTATGTTAAGAGAAAAGACACCGCGAACATTAGGAATGTCGAAATACTTGCATAAAATACTTGCCATGTTGTACGATAAACGATCATCCTTTCTTATTAATACATAGCAGCATTTTTGCATAAATTCAATATCGTCCTGTATATATTTCAGATTCCTGAACAAAGAATGGTATGCAGAAGCCGTAGAACAATGCAACAGATAACGTATCCGGTCTTTTCCTTGAGCTATTCCGAAATATGCGAACAACATATCAAACTCTTCATAGTTCTGTAGGGCGGTAAGCATAGATGCGAGAAACTTATCTCTGTCTATATTCATTCCTTTTTCATTCACTGTTTCGGCATACTTCCTCAAAATCTCACTGTCAACCGATATTTTGCTGTTTTTATATTGAATTATAGCCGCTTTAAGACAGGTTCCGAGAAAGGCTTTCGGTCTGAACAATGAAAGGCGTGAGAATAATTCCCAAAAATCCTCTCCGGTCAAGCGGAGCATAATGTCATTGGCAAGAATATGTCCCACACTTCGAAAATACGAATTGCTAAGCGAAAGCAGATAAACCTCCATATCATTCCACGACTTTGACTCTATAAGTCCGGAGAGCTTATTTGCTATAACAGGATTGGTCTTGCGTTCGTTAATCATTTTTCAAAACCAAAAGGCATACGTTTTCAACATGCTGCGTCTGCGGAAACATGTCTACCGGTTGTATGGCCTCAACTTTATACATTTCGTCGAGCAAAGCCAAATCGCGTGCCTGTGTTGCAGGATTACAACTTACATAAACAATTTTCTTGGCTCTTGTTTTTATAATTGTGTCTATTACATCTTTATGCATGCCTGCGCGTGGAGGGTCGGTGATTATGACATCTGGCGCTCCGTGTTCTGTTATAAACTCAGGGGTCAATATTTCACGCATGTCGCCGGCAAGGAACAAGGTGTTTTCGATACTGTTCAGTTCGGCATTGACTTTTGCATCTTCAATGGCTTCGGGCACATATTCTATTCCTATTACTTTTCGCGCCCTGCGGGCTACGAAATTTGCAATGGTTCCAGTTCCGGTATAAAGGTCGTATACGAACTCTTCTCCCGTAAGAGCGGCAAAATCTCTGACAACATTATAAAGTTTCAGAGCCTGGCTTGTATTTGTCTGGAAGAAGCTTTTCGCTCCTATCTTGAAGCGCAAATCCTCCATTTGTTCGTAAATGTAATCGCGACCGCAGAATGTTTTCACCTCGAGGTCACCGAAAGTGTCGTTGCATTTCAGATTGTTTACGTAAACGAGCGATGTCAGTTCGGGGAATGTCTGCTGCAAATGCGTGAGCAAGGCCATTGCTTTTGCCTCTTCTTCCGGTTTTTCGTAATAGAACTGCACAAGCAGCATTGTTTCTCCCGTATCGCATTTGCGGATCATTAAATTCCGCAAAAGTCCTTCCTGTTTTCTTATATCGAAAAACGAAAGGCCGTTCTTGAAAGCATATTCACGTATATCATTGCGCAGACGATTTTGAATATCGTCCATAAGTTTACAATCGTCTATGTCGATAATCTTGTCGAATGCGCCAGGAACATGAAAACCTACTGCATTCATATTATCATAGGTTACGTCGCGGCTTATTTCCTCCTTTGTGAGCCAACGCTTGTTCGAGAATCCGAACTCCAGCTTGTTTCTGTATTCATTCGTCTTTCCGCTACCTATTATCGGTAAGAATTCCGGAAGTTCCACCTTGCCGATGCGCTGCAATGCGTCCTTTACAATCTGTTGCTTCCATACAAGCTGCTTGTCGTAAATCAGATTCTGCCAGCGGCAGCCGCCGCACACGCCAAAGTACTTGCAGAACGGCTCTGTGCGGTCTTCGCTGTGTCGGTGTATATTTACCGCCTCTCCCTCGCAATACTTGTTTTTCTTTCGCGTAACCTGAATATCCACCACATCGCCAGGCACAACAAAAGGAACGAATATCACGAGATCGTCCACTCTCGCGATTGCGCGACCTTCGGCTGCAATACCTGTCACAGCAACATTCTCGAACAAGGGTAGGGGTTTCTTCTTTCTGCTCATAGGTAATTTGCTTTTCTGTTACAAAGATACGGATTTAGAGCCTACGGATAAATGTTTTGTTTTGATTATCGCGCAATAATGGCTAATTTCGCAAAACAAAACATATTCAACAAAGCAATTATGGTAAAGCACATAGTATTGTTCCGCTTTCGCGACGACATTGCGGAAGAACAAAAAAACGAAGTATTCGAATCTTTCAGCAAGGGCATATTGTCGCTTGTCGGCATTATTCCACAAATAAAAAAAATCGAAGTCGGGCGGAACGCCAACCCCTCCGAAGCGTGGGATATATGCCTGTGCGGAGAATTCGACAGCCTTGAAGATATAAACATATATGCCAATAATCCGGAACACGTTAAGGTGGCCGGAGCATTGAAGCCCTTCCTTGCCGGCCGCAGTTGTGTGGACTACGAAACAAGTGAGCCGTAAATAAGCACGTCTTACTATAACATGTAAAAACCGGTACCGCAAAAAAATATTTTATTTTTTTACACGGTAAAAACCTTCCCGCAGGAAATTGAAAATACAAGGGAGATAATTCAAAATATGTCTGAGATATTTTAAAATATCTCAGACATATTTTTTGCTACATATACACCTACTGATTTTCAAGTGCTTGCTGGCTGACCGTTTTTGTCTGCAAAACCAGGGAGCAAGCCGGTGATGATTTTCCCGATAAGATGTCTTGTTCGCAAAAACGAATCGCACTTACGTTGCATTAACGACAGAATGTATTAAAAGAACCTTTCTTTATAAAAAAACTCCCGCTACAAAAAAATATTTCACCATATATATACCGCCGCAAAAATCTACGATAAAAATTAGTACCTTTGCAATCGGTCTATAATGACACAAGACAAATAGAAATCGATGAAACCTATCTTCATAGCAGGACCATGCGTAATAGAGTCGGCCGAAATTATCGATACGGTGGCAAAAGAACTCGTCCGAATTAACGAGAAATTAGGAGTCGACATAATATTCAAATCTTCTTTCGACAAGGCCAACCGGACTTCTCTCCGTTCTTTCCGCGGCCCTGGAATAAAAAAAGGATTGAAAACGCTTTGCGATGTAAAAAGCAGATACGGATTGAAAATCCTCACAGACATTCACGAAGCATGGCAGGCCGAACCGGCCGGCGAGGTAGCCGACGTTCTGCAAATTCCGGCATTTCTCTGCCGTCAGACAGATTTGCTCGTTGCAGCCGCAAAAACAGGAAAAACCGTCAATATAAAAAAGGCGCAGTTCCTATCAGGAGAGGATATGAAGTATCCTTATCACAAAGCTCTCGAGTCGGGTGCTTCCGAAATATGGCTCACGGAGCGCGGAAACACGTTCGGATACAATAACCTCGTGGTCGATTTCCGCAACATCCCTATAATGAAACAATTCACGCCGAATGTAATAATGGATTGCACCCATTCGGTGCAACGTCCCGGCGGAGCAGACGGAAAAACAGGAGGAGACCGAAAATATGTTCCGGCTGTAGCTCTTGCCGCCAAAGCTTTCGGTGCAGAAGGCTATTTCTTCGAAGTGCATCCCGACCCTGACAACGCTTTGAGCGACGGGCCGAATATGCTTAAACTATGTGATTTGGAAAAAGTGATTAAATCGTTGATATGAGTAATATTATAGATATTGCATCACAATGCCTGCGCGACGAGGCACAGGCTGTGCTTGACCAAATACCTTTGCTCGACGAACATTTTGAACAGGCTGTAAAAATAATACTCGACTGTAAAGGAAAACTTATAGTAACCGGAGTGGGGAAGAGCGGGCACATCGGCGCCAAAATGGCGGCAACGCTTTCGAGCACAGGAACACCGAGTTTTTATCTCAATCCACTCGACGCATATCATGGCGACCTGGGCGTTATCGGTACAGACGACGTGGTTCTTGCGCTCTCAAACAGCGGACAAACCGACGAACTTCTCAGACTTTTACCATATTTCGAGGAGAAACGCATACCTGTAATAAGCATTAGCGGCAATCCGTCATCGTTGCTGGCACAAAACACGACAGTTCATATAACTGTTCCCGTAAAATCCGAAGCTTCGCCTCTCGGTCTGGCTCCAACAACATCCACGACAGCAACCCTGGCTATGGGCGACGCACTTGCATGCGCCTTGATGTACGCACGTGATTTCAAGGCACAGGACTTCGCACGTTTCCATCCTGGAGGAAGCCTCGGCCGCAGGCTCCTCACCAGAGCAAACGACGTTATGCATAAGGAAAATCTGCCGGTCGTATCTCCCGAAATGAAGCTCGGGAAAGCGATAATCCACGTTAGTCAGGGAAGATTGGGGCTATGCGTAGTTGTAAGCGAAGAAAAAGTAATAGGAATTATAACAGACGGAGATGTAAGGCGGGCAATGGAAAATTCGCAAAGCAGATTTTTCGATTTGACAGTAAACGATATAATGACGAGAAATCCTAAAATCGTTACTCCGGAAACCAAAATAAGCGAGATAGACGAAATATTGCAAAAGAATAAGATACATGCCGTATTAGTGGTTGATGATAGAAATAAACTTCTCGGAATTGTCGACTCTTTCAGCACCATGTTGTAAAAATAACAATTCGCATACAACAACTAATACGAGAAGCGACTTTAAAATATTAACATTCTGCATATTGTAAAAAAGTATCACAATAATTAAGAAACTAACGGCATAAAGAAATTAAGGCGTGAAACGATTTACGGTAACAGTATTTTTACTACTTGTTTTCTGTTTGTTGAAAATACAGGCACAGCGTGCTGATTCTATATTTGTGAAGTATTTGCAGGACACGGGAATTACTATAACGGAAAATAACGCTGTTACTTTGCTGCCAAATGGCGAGGAAAAGTTTCGCGATATGTTTTCTGCAATAAAACAGGCCAAAAGCTCGGTTCATTTGGAATATTTCAATTTTAGAAATGATTCTATAGCCTCGGCCTTGTTTGATTTACTTGCAGAAAAAGCAGAACAAGGCGTTAAAGTACGTGCCTTATTCGACGCATTTGGCAATGCTTCAAACAACCGGCCTCTTTCAAAAAAGAATATAAAGAAACTTAGAGAGCGCGGTATCGAAATATACAAATACGATCCTATGAGATTCCCGTGGATAGATTACGCTTTACATCGCGACCACCGAAAAATAGTAGTAATAGACGGAAAAATAGCATATACGGGAGGTATGAATGTAGCCGACTATTATATTAACGGAACTCCGGAGGTCGGCGACTGGCGTGATATGCATCTTAGAATAGAAGGAGAGGCAGTTGCCGAATTTCAGAGTATTTTTCTTAAAATATGGAATCGTACCACCCACCAGAATATTGCAGGTGTAGAATACTATCCGCACGATATGGCAAATATGTCTGATTATGTAGGATTAAAACCGGATACATGCCCGACTAAAGGACGGAAAGCCGTAGCAATAATAAATAGAGAACCCAACAAAACTCCTAAAGTAATACGTGAAACCTTTCTTAATGCAATAAACAGCGCACAAAAGAATATACAGATTGTAAATCCGTATTTCACACTCAATCATAAACTGCAAAAAGCCCTGAGAAATGCTGTGAAACGTGGAGTGGACGTAGAAATAATGGTTTCAGAAAACAGCGATATACCGATAACGCCGAGGGTTGTGGAATATACAGTAAGGCGCCTGCAAAAAAAGGGTGCAGATGTGTATTTTTACAGAGGAGGATTTCATCATTCCAAAATAATGACCGTAGACGGGCTTTTCAGTTTTTTGGGCTCGGCAAATCTGAATGCGCGCAGCCTTGCTTACGATTACGAATGCAATGTAGCGATAATGGACAAGTGCACGACATCGGAATTTGAAGCGATATACGAAGATGATAAAAGGGAATCGTGCATAAAATTAACCGATGATTATTGGAAGACACGGTCGAAATGGAAAAATTTTCAAGGGTGGTTATTTCATTTTCTCAAACCTTTTATTTAAGGTCTGAACATATCTCTGCAAAATGAAATCTTATACTGAAAATCCAAACTTATCGCGGAAGTATACGCTGCTTATAGACGCGGAAATGCTTGACAAGACAGCATTCGGGCTTATTGTAAATTTTGAAAGAGTATTTGAACGTCGGCTCCCGAAAGCAAATATGAATAAATGGTTGTATGCAGCGGCTCTGGACGGTGGATTTCCGCAAAAATCCGAGAATACAATAGATGCAATCCTGATTAAGTCTCCTGATTATAAGGAAATGAGAAATTTCGACATCGATATGTTAGAATGTGAAGAACCTATTAAATCATACAAGAACGAAGCCGGTTGTTTTAAACTTTACATTAAGAATGCCGAAGAAGGAATTGCAACAACTTTCCTTGAAATTCTAAACGATCTCTCAGAAAGAAAAAACGATATAGAGAACCTGATTTGCGTGCCAGCTCCAGAATACATTCGTAACATAACCAATTATGCACATTCGTCGGATATAAATATTTCCTTGCTTGTAATGGAACCAATAATGGGATATGGATTCTCTCAGGAGCTACTTACATATTCTTTGTTCTATTCCTTAGGAATATCAACAGAAGAAATACGCGAACATATATAATATGTATATTTTTGTAATTAAACCAGCATAATTAAAAATGGGAAAAATCTTAGTAATAGGTGCAGGAGGTGTAGCAACAGTTGCCATAAAGAAAATGGCGATGAATTCGGATGTTTTCACAGACCTGATGGTTGCAAGCAGAACCAAATCAAAATGTGATGCAATCGTACAATCGATAGGCAGAACTGACATAAAAACGGCTCAAATCGACGCCGACAACGAAGACGAGCTTACAAAGCTTCTTGAAACTTACAAGCCGGACATGGTTGTTAATTTAGCGTTGCCTTATCAAGATCTTACTATAATGAACGCTTGTCTCCGTGCCGGAGCAAGCTATCTTGACACAGCAAACTACGAACCACGCGATGAAGCACACTTTGAATACAGCTGGCAATGGGCATATAAAGACAAATTCGAGAAAGCCGGACTGACGGCAATCTTAGGTTGTGGTTTCGACCCCGGAGTTACGAGTATATTCACGGCTTATGCTGACAAACACGTGTTTGACGAGATAAATTATCTCGATATTGTAGACTGCAATGCGGGCGATCATCACAAGGCTTTTGCAACGAATTTCAATCCTGAAATAAATATCCGCGAAATAACACAAAAAGGATTGTATTGGCTTGAAGGGAAATGGATAGAAACCGAACCTTTGGAAATACACAGGCCACTTAATTATCCCAATATAGGTCCGCGTGAAAGCTACTTATTACATCACGAAGAAATAGAAAGCCTTGTAAAAAATTATCCTACCATAAAACGTGCGAGGTTCTGGATGACATTCGGGCAGGAATACCTTACACATCTCAGAGTCATTCAAAACATAGGCATGGCGTCTATTGTTCCTATCGATTATGAAGGTAAAAAAATCGTTCCGCTTCAATTCTTAAAAGCCGTATTGCCTAATCCCCAGGATTTGGGAGAGAATTACGAAGGGGAAACTTCTATCGGCTGCAGAATAAAAGGAAAAATCAACGGAGAAGACCACACATACTATATTTATAACAATTGTTCTCACAGGGAGGCTTATCTTGAAACAGGCATGCAGGGTGTTTCATATACAACGGGAGTTCCTGCAATGATAGGAGCGAAACTGTTTCTGAAAAACCAGTGGAAACGTCCTGGTGTCTGGAATGTGGAAGAATTTGATCCGGATCCTTTTATGAAAGAACTGAACGAACAAGGTCTGCCGTGGCATGAAATAAGAGATTGTGACCTTGAAGTTGACTGAAACAAGTATGTTCAAACATCTTTCTTACATTAATAAATAAAATTGCAGCGTGTCGTTAGACTCTGATGAGTTCAACGACACGTTTGTTGTTTTGTTGATAAAGAATTCCGACTATGGAAAATGCAAAAGATAAAGAATTTGACGGCTTTATACAAAAATCCGATAGAATAGAGGATAAGACCAAATTCTTGCACCGCAGGTTAGACCTTCTGTTACGTACGGGAAAGTTGCTAATGGAAAGTGCTGCGGATACAAGCCGCATACACCGGAGCTTAAGCCGTGTGGCTGCTTTTCTCGGCTTACCCGAAAACAGACTTCATATATATGTCAACTACAATATGCTTATGATTAATTTCGGTGACGAGACTCATTCTTACACCAAATTTCAACGTTGCGACAAGCATGGAGTAAACATGCACGCTCTTAGCGACATAAGCAATCTTTCATGGAAAGCAATAACCAATGACTATTCTATCGATCGCTACGAGAAAGAAATGGAGCAGATAGTAAGCAGAAAACGCAATTATTCTCCCTGGACCACAGCCATTGGTGCAGGATTTGCCTGCGGTGGTTTCTGCATACAATTCGGTTGCGACTGGATAGCATTCTTTTATGCCTCGATAGCGGCTATATTGGGCTTCAGGCTTAAAGACGTCATGATGAAATACAAATACAACTCGTATATGAGTATGACGATAGCAACTTTAGCAAGTACAATGCTGGCCTGGTGCACATATCTGTGGTTGCCGCAAACAAGCGCCACTCCTTTACATCCGCTTATAGCATGTGCCTTGTTTATAGTGCCCGGAGTTCCGTTGATAAATTTCGTAGATGACATGCTCGACAACTATATTTCCGTAGGGACAACGCGTGCTGTACACACAATGTTGATGCTGGCGGCCATGTCTTTTGGAATCGCATTGTTCATCAAGCTACACGACATTTGTACAGGCGGAAGTTTGTTTCAGCTGTTCGAGAATATACCGATAACGCCGCACCACGCATATTGGGAATACGCTGTTGCGGCGGCTATTTCGGCTATGGGTTTTTCAATGATATTCAATATTCCCAGGCGATTGCTTCCTGTAGTGGCAATCGGCGGAATTATTGCCGTCTGTACGCGAAATATCATTAGTCTCGGGCCGTCAACCGACAATATCGGCCTCGATATGGGCATTATAATAGGTTCGCTTGCAGGTTCTACGCTGATAAGCATCATCGCCGTGAAATTTGCAAGCTGGTTTAAAGTTCCCAATCATGTAATTGCCATTCCGTGTGTAATTCCAATGATTCCCGGAGTTCTCATGTATCGTTTTATTGTGGCGCTGATCGAAATGGAAGGTATAATAGGCGAAGTCACTGATGCCGTGAAATTCGGAATGGCTGCTTCGCTGACTATATTATGTATAGCGTTAGGAGTGGCTATACCGAATGTATTTGCACGCAAATTGCTCGAACGCAAATTTCATAGCAAATTACAGAATGCAATAGAACTTCGCCGTCAAAGAGGAATATTTGTTGATTTGAGCAAACTTTGATTACAGAATAACATAAACATGCCTAAGATATTTTTTAATCTCAGGCATGTTTTTCTATTTGCTCTTTATTTAAATTCGTCCGTTTAAATATAGATACTTCATATTTACTTCTTAGCTTAGAAATCGGCCGAGGAGAGAAAACAGTTTTATTTTATAAAAACCTATTAAACATAATACAGATTATAGAAAAACGCCTATAAAATTCAAATGTCAAACAACAGCAGAAAAAACATTGTTCTCCATAAAATTTGACGTGTCTTATAAATAAGGTTTTGCAGACAAAAACGGTCACCTGGCAAGCACTTGAAAATCAGCACATGTATATGTAGCAAAAAATATGTCTGAGATATTTTAAATTATCTCAGACATATTTTCGATTATCTCCCTTGTATTTTCAATTTCCTGCGGGAACTTTTTTTACCACACGAAAAAAATATTTTTTCTTTTTCCAGCAGATTTTTTTATTGGGTAGGATATTCTTCCTTACGATATGAAAGAAATTAAAGGATTCTCTATAGCCATGTAAAGCAAGGGGAAACTGATTTTTTATTCGGGATGAAAAGGTGCGGAAAAATCTTTTTCTTTTTTCGGTTTGGAAAGAGCGTAAAAAACACATCCGAGACATTCTGAAATGTCTCGGATGTGTTTCGTATTTTTTGCTGGCCGAATAAAAATCCAGGATTCATCGGACTTTTTTCTGTTATGCAGGGATGTAATTCTACCTGCGCCGTACTCCCGTCGTCAGGAGCGACAGCCAATTGTCAGTTGTCGAGGTAGTAATTAACCATTGTAACCACTCGTACTTCCTTGATGAACGGTGTGTTTTCGTCACGGTTGTCGATAGAGAACAATCCCTGCGACGCCGATTTTATCTTGCCTAAGCGGCTGTCGGAGTCTTTTGCGAATTTTTCGGCTGCCTCGCGTGCATTCTTCGTTGCCTCTTCTATCATCTTTGGCTTGATTTTGTTGAGGCTTGTGAAGGAGTATTGTATCTGCGTTCCGTAATCGTTGGGGGCAATGGCGATTCCTTCTTTGAGCAACTCACCCGTGCGTACTATGAGTGCGCGCACTTTGTCCACGTCCGACGAGGTTACGGTTATTACCGAACGTGCCGTGTAGCGCTCGCGGTTCCGGTTGTCGTTGTATTCGTTTGTCCAAAGGTCGTTCACCTGCGGTGCGCCTACCGATATTTCATCGGCCGAAATGCCGTTGCGCACGAGGAAGGCCTTGATTTTGTTGTTTGCATTCGAAACGTCCGAATAGATTCCGCCGATGTCGTTGCCCACGGTCTTGTAGACGAGCGGCCAGATAACCCTGTCGGCTTTCACTTCCTTTTCTGCCAGTCCGCGCACGCTCACTGTGCGGTCACGTTTGGAAAGGCTGTTTATTCCGTTGTAGATGAAAATTCCGAGAAGCGCCAGGCCTACGGCCAGGATTGCAGCTTCGATTCTAAAGTTTTTCATAACAGTAAAATTTATTGGGTTGTGTTGTTTTCAGGCTGTTTCCGCTCCGGCCAGGTGCAGCAGCGGGCGTGTGTTTTCCATTATTTCGAGCAGGGGGTCGAGCTTGTCGGCCCGTAACATCGATATCCTTGTGTCGCGGAAGTTGGGAATACCTTTAAATATAGGTGTGGCGGCCAAATGTCGCCTTATGTGCAGTATTCCGCCGTATTCTCCTCCGCGGGTCACGCTTTGGCGCACCTGTTCTTTAAGAACGTCGAGCTTCCAGTCGGCGGTTAGCGGTTCGTAGTCGCTTTTTATCGCATTTTCGAGCGTGATGTCGTTTTTTCCGAGTGCGGCGGCAATTTCCGCAAATATCCACGGGCGTCCGAACGTTGCACGTCCCACCATTATGCCGTCCACGCCGTAGCGGTTGAAGAGTTCGGCCGCTTGTGCGCCCGATGTGATGTCGCCGTTGCCTATTACGGGAATCTTTATCCGCGGGTTGGCCTTTATTCTTCCTATCGGCTCCCAGTCGGCAACGCCGGTATACATCTGCGAGCGCGTGCGCCCGTGAACGGTAAGCGCGGCAATTCCGCAGTCTTGCAGCCTTTCGGCCAGATCTTCCACTATAATGCTGTTGGCGTCCCAGCCGAGGCGGGTTTTCACCGTTACGGGAATGCTTACGGCGCTCACTACGGCACGCGTAATCTCAAGCATTAGCGGGATGTCCTTGAGCAGTCCCGAACCGGCGCCTTTTCCGGCCACTTTTTTCACGGGACAGCCGAAATTAAGGTCAAGCACGTCGGGGGCGGCCTGCGTCACTACAATTTTCGCTGCCTCGGCCATAGCGTCGGGGTGTTTGCCGTAAATCTGAATGGCGACGGGGCGTTCTTCCTCCCATACTTCGAGCTTGGAGAGGCTCTTGTTTACCATTCTCACCAAAGCGTCCGACGCCACGAACTCGGAATACACCATGCTTGCGCCGAGTTTGCGGCAAAGAAGCCTGAAGCCGGCGTCGGTAACGTCGTCCATCGGAGCCAGCATTACCGGCTGTTCGCCCAAGTTGAGATTTCCTATTTTCATCGCCTCAATACTATTGTGACAAAAGTAAGGAAACACCGTTATCGAACAAAACGACTTAACATGTTTTAATTACAAACACAAACAATTTTAAGGTGTTTTGCAGATTCTTTGCCATAGAAAAGAAAATTGTTTCCGAAAAGCAATCCATATCCTTGCCGCCTTTCAAATCTTCCCGCAGCAAGAAAAAATTATCTCTGAGGTAATTTGAAATATGTCTGAGATATTTTAAAATATCTCAGACATATTTTTTGCGGCTGTTGCGTAGGCTATTTTGTTACGTCTTTGGTGTTGTCGGGAAAAAGGGCGCAGAAGCCTTGTTTGTGGAACTGGTAGTACATTTCTATGTTTTCGGGAGTGTCGTTTTCGAGCACCAGGAGCATTTCTTTGGCAAATTCGAGCGCTCCCGAGCCGTTTGCCGTCACGATTCTGCCGTCTGCCACGGCCTGTTCGTGTATGTATCCCCCGATGTTTGTGTAGTTCTCGCCTCCCCATAGTTTTAATTGGTCTATACCGTTGCCGGTGTGCTTTACGTTGTTAAGTACACCGCATTTTGCGAGGAATGAGGCACCGTTGCAGATACCGCCTATGATTTTTCCCGTTGCTGCCGCCTTTGATACAATGGGGCGCACTTCGTCTGCCACAGGCTTCATCCAGCCGAAACCTCCGATGAGTATCAGTGCGGCATAGCTGTCGGGCATTGTGCGGAACGTATAATCGGGTAGTACGCGGAAACCTCCGATAGCCGTTATCGGTTCCATGCTCGGAGCCACGATTTTGTTTATGTATTTAGGGTTGGCTTTCAGCTCCCGTTCGTCGCTGCTTACGGCCTGCATGATATGAATCATCTCGTGCGAGGCAAAGTCGGGAAGCAGCAGATAAAGAATTTCGTTTGTCATGTTTTTTATGGTGAAGTTCGGAATTGTTTGTCTCGTTGTCGGCTGTAGATGGGCAGAGCCGATTTGCCAGTCCGTAATAGATGATTAATCATCTTGTTTGAATGCAAATATAGCAAAAGGCGAGTGTAGAGCAAAATGAGTTCGCTCATTTTGCTCTGCCGAGCCGCCCATTATATTGGAGCTTTAGCTCAAATATATGGATTAATACCGTAAAAGTGTACAGTGCCTTTTCTCTATGGCTTTGCAGACAAAAACGGTCAGCGGCCAAGCACTTGAAAATCAGCAGGTGTATATG
>CAJKQZ010000006.1 GCA_905202115.1 uncultured Prevotellaceae bacterium
ATATTTTAAATTATCTCAGACATATTTTGAATTATGTGCCTTGTATTTTCAATTTGCTGCGGGAAGTTTTTTAACCATTCAAAAAAATATTTTTTTTCGCGGGAGGTAACTTTTTTTGTTAATCTTTCTTTTCCGGTTTTCCGCAGGGCCCGTTTTAGCTCGTATGGAACTACCATTAAATATTTAATTTTTTTCGATAATTAGCCGTCAGTTAAAAAATAATACAGTATTTTTGCATTCGATTATGAACTTCAATGCGTAGTCATTTCTTAAAGTTTAATAAATCCATCTAACTATAATTTGCAGGGGGATGTCTGTTTTGGAACCTTATGCATATATAATTTTTTCACAAATTTGAATTATGTCGAATTATAACAAAGATGAACTCTTGCAAAAGAGCGAAGCCGAAGTGCATATGATAGCAGAGCAGTTCGGAATAAATCCTAAAAACTCGACGTCGGTAGAAGATTTGGTATACCAGATATTAGACGAACAAGCCGTTCAGAATGTAGCCCGCCAACCGGCACCAAAACGTCGTGCCCGTATAGTGAAGAAAGAGGCAGACCGTGTTTACTCGGCTTCAAAAGATCATAGTGAGAATGTAGAAAAGAAAAAGGCTGCAATGCTGCAGGCTGTTTCTAAAGACGAAACCGAACAAGTTTCGGAAATACAGACTGTTGATAATGCCGAACCGATACCGGATGCGGATATGGAAGAACAGCCCAAGCGCAAGCGCGGACGTCCCCGTAAAACGTCTGAAAAAACTGAAGATGAAATATTCGGGCAGCAGACAGAGGAGAGTGTCTCGGACGAAAATCCATTGCATAGTGAAACTCTTCCGGAACAAGAGGAAAGTACGGACACTTTAGCAACAAAGCCTGCTTCAATCTCGGACCTTGTGACTGATTATGACATAATCCGTAATGAACTGCCGCTAAAAGATGAATCTACGGATAAAAACTCTCAGGAGAACTATGGCGAGAACGAAAAAACGATAGAGGAAAGCACGCAACGGAAAAGTGAGGTACAGAACAACGAAATAGACTTCCTGCCGCTCACGGATATTCCTGTAATCGAAGATTACGGATTGCCTTTAGTGGATGGATTACATGATGTAAATACGCTGAATAGCCGCAATGACTATCCTATATCAGACGAAAAATTCATACAAGATGAGATAGTTGCAGGAAGAATAGGGGCTTTGCCTGGCGAATTATCCAATTTGCAGTCTAAGCCGACCTATAATTTCGATGATATTCTGACAGGATGCGGTTCTTTGGAAATCATGCCTGAAGGTTTCGGCTTCCTTCGTTCGTCCGACTATAATTATTTGGCTTCTCCGGATGATATATATGTGTCGGGACAGCAGATAAAGGCATATGGGTTGAAAACAGGCGATGTCGTAGACGGAAGCGTGAGGATTCCTAAAGAAGGTGAAAAATATTTTGCCCTTCTTAAAATCGATAAGATTAACGGACTTCCTCCTGCAGTGGTTCGCGATCGTGTTTCTTTTGAACACCTTACTCCGTTATTCCCGAATGAGAAATTCACTTTGTGTTCAGGGCGCAATGATAACCTTTCTGCTCGTGTGGTAGACCTATTTACTCCGATAGGTAAGGGACAGCGTGCCTTGATTGTGGCTCAGCCTAAGACCGGTAAAACGTTGCTTTTGAAAGATATTGCAAATTCGATAGCAAAGAATCATCCTGAAACATATTTAATGATGCTTCTTATCGATGAACGGCCTGAAGAAGTCACTGATATGGCACGTACGGTTAATGCGGAGGTAATAGCTTCCACGTTCGACGAACCGGCGACGCGTCATGTGAAGATTGCGGGGCTTGTAATAGAGAAAGCGAAAAGAATGGTGGAATGCGGACACGATGTAGTCATATTCCTTGATTCCATTACGCGTCTTGCGCGTGCTTATAACACCGTTTCTCCTGCGAGCGGAAAAGTTCTTACGGGCGGTGTGGACGCCAATGCGCTGCAAAAGCCAAAACGGTTCTTCGGTGCCGCCCGTAATATTGAAGGAGGCGGTTCGCTTACAATAATAGCTACTGCACTTATCGATACAGGCAGTAAAATGGACGAGGTTATCTTCGAAGAATTCAAGGGTACAGGAAACATGGAGTTGCAGCTTGAGCGTTCGTTGAGCAACAAGCGTATTTTCCCCGCAGTAAACATAATTGCTTCGAGTACACGTCGCGATGATTTGCTGCACGACCGCCAGACGCTTGACAGAATGTGGATTTTGCGCAAATATATTGCAGACATGAATCCTGTTGAAGCTATGACTTTTGTGAAAGACCGCCTGGAAAGCACCATTAACAATGAAGAGTTCCTGCTGTCGATGAACTCATAAAAGACGATTCTATAAAACAAGACCTATAAAGTGACATAAGCCGGTGTTTCCAGAACATATATATGGAAACACCGGCTTTATTATATCTGAACAGCCGAATTTATCTTGCAGAATATGTCTTATTAATGAGGATAGCGTTTGGAATCTTCCTGTTTTTGTCCGATATAGAAAACATATCCGTAATATTCTTTATACTTATCATATAACGATATTTCTTTCTGTAGATTATTAACCAGATTCTGCGCCGCCGGATTGTTGCTATGACGTTGCAGGAATAATTGTCGGGCTTTTTGTTGAGGTTGGTAGAAATTTTCCGTCCAACAATTCTCGGGAAGAACGAAAGTGTCTATTGTCCGATAACCGGCCTGTTCCATTTGTTTTATTTTGTTGTTTACAGTATTTATTTCGGGGTATGTTTCCTGCCAGTAATCTTCGATTTCTTTCGGACGTTCATTTGTTATCCAGGAAATTTCTGTTACTGCGATGTATCCGTTGGGTTTGATAAACCGATACCACTCTTGCAATCCGTGCCGGAAGCCTATGTTGTAAATGGCGCCTTCCGACCATATTAAATCGAGCGATGTTTCATCAAACGGAAGTGCTTCCATAGAACCGACGATTGCAGTAATTTTATCTGAAACATTTTCTTTTTCGGTTCTGGATTTTAATTTTCCGATGAATTCCGGAAACAGGTCGAGCGCCGTGACATGTCCTTCTGTCTGTTTTGCTAAAAGCAGGGCCGACGAACCTGTTCCGCAGCCCAAGTCGGCTATGTGCGGGCATGCAGGTAAATCGGTCAGAAGTTGCATGGCTCTCATCGTAGTTTCGTCGCTGCCAGGCCCCTGACGGTTGGTGGCGGAGAAATACTCGCATATAAGATTGAAATCTGCGTCGTTGACAGAAATTTTATTGTCGCTCATAATTGAAATTCTTTTAATCTTTTTTTAATGATTGGAAATGTCAGACAGTACAGTTTCCTTGTCTGCAAGAAATAAAAGATAATAAATCGGATATTTTGAAATGTTGTTTATTCCACAATATCAAGGTTCGTCTTAGTTGTTTGCAACAAAGGTAGTAAAAATGTATTTGTCCACAAGGCAGATTTGATTATACGCTTTGTTGCATGCATTGCTGGAAATTCATGATGCTTTTCCGTAGGGTTTTGCAGACAAAAACGGTCACCTGCCAAGCACTTGAAAATCAGCATATGTATATATGGCAAAAAATATGTCTGAGATAATTTAAATTATCTCAGACATATTTTGAATTATGTGCCTTGTATTTTTAATTTGCTGCGGGAAGTTTTTTAACCGTGCAAAAAAATATTTTTTTCTTTAGGGGTGCGTTTTTTCAAAATAGTTTTTCCTTCGGTTTTTTGCCGGGCTGTATCGCTTGCGTCGGACAGACGTCGAAATATGTTTGATGTGTATCTTTTTGTGGCAAAAAGGCCGTGCTTTTCAACTTTATGGTTGTTGCCGGTTGGGACTAAATGTCTCGGAACTGACTTTGTGATGTACTATGATTTTAGTAAATTTGCAAAAACAACCCCATAATACAGTGAATTTTATTTACTTGTGGTGATTTATAGCAGATAAGTTTATGGCAGAAAAGGAAATCCCCTCATTTTTTACATCGTTGGCTCGGCGCCGTCGTTCTATAAGACAGTTTACAAATGAATCTTTGTCGCAGGACGAGGTTGTTGAATTGATGAAAGCGCCGCTTATGGCGCCTTCGTCAAAGAGCAAACGCCCGTGGCACTTTGTGCTTGTTGACAATAAGGATATGTTGGAGCGCTTGTCGGAGAGCAAGCCTGCCGGAGCCCAGTTTCTTGCCGGCGCCGCGCTTGCAGTCGTGGTGGCTGTCGATTCCGAGAAATCGGATGTGTGGATAGAAGACGGTGCCGTCGCTGCTACAATGCTTCTGTTGCAGGCCGAGGCTTTAGGGCTCGGGGCTTGTTGGGCTCAGATACGGGAAAGGTCGTTTCCGGACGGAACTTCGGCCGAAGAAGTGGTGCGCAGCATAGTAGGCTTGCCCGAAAACATGCGCGTTGTGGCTATTGTCGGTGTGGGTCGGAAAGAAAAAGGGCGTAAAGAGCAGGACGAATCAAAATTGCTTTGGGAACAGGTTCATATAGATAAATTCTGAGTTTAATTGAATTCTGATTTACGAGAATGAAAACCTTTGCAATGATCGGTGCGGGCAATGTGGCCTGGCATTTGTCGCAGGCTCTCTCTGTAGCTGGCTTTTTACCCCTTTGCGTGTTCAGCCGGAACATAAACAAGGCGCAGGAGCTGGCGGGATTTCTTGAATGTCAGGCTGTCGATAGTCTTGAAAATGTGGCGGCTAATGCGGATATGTATATTGTATCCGTGAAAGATGACGCTATATCCGAAGTGGCTGAAAAAATAACCTCGAAGAATCCGGCTGCATTGTATGTGCATACAGCCGGAAGCGTTTCTATAGATATATTCAGGGGACTGGCCGTGAATTACGGCGTGTTGTATCCGTTGCAGACATTTACAAAGGAACGTCCGCTGGATTTTTGCAGAGTTCCGTTGTTTGTAGAAGGGAATAATCCTGCAACCGAAAATGCTATAGCAAATGTTGCAGAGAAAATATCGTCGCGTCCTGTAATAAGGTTGTGCAGCGAAAGCCGCAGGCGTATGCACCTTGCTGCCGTTTTCGCTTCGAATTTCGTGAACCACTGTTACGCCTGTGCCGAAGATATAGTAAAATCTGCCGGTGTATCGTTCGATGTGTTGTTTCCGCTGATAGAAGAGACTTGCAACAAACTCCATACTCTCTCTCCTCGTGAGGCGCAGACCGGTCCCGCCGTGCGGAATGACAGGAAAGTAATGAGACGGCAGGAGGAGCTGCTTAATGGAACGGAACTCGATATGTATCGTTTGATAAGTAGGAGCATTTATGAAAAATCTCTTGAAAAATAATATGAGAGTTTTTTGGGAAACAAAGAAAACAGTAATCAGAACAAATAGTTTTACTCATGATAGATTATGATTTGAAGAAAATCCGTGCCATTGCTTTCGATGTAGACGGAGTGTTGAGCAATCATACAATTACTCTTCACCCTGCGGGAGAACCAATGCGAACCGTTAATACAAAGGACGGATATGCCATTCAGTATGCCGTGAAGTCAGGATTGAATATCGCTATAATAACTGGCGCACGCACCGAATCGATAAAAATTCGCTACTCAAAACTCGGGGTTAAAGACATTTATATTGCAGCAGGGGTTAAAGTGGAGATTTTTGAGGATTGGATAAACAAATACAATCTGAAAGAAGATGAGATTATTTATATGGGAGATGATATTCCCGATTATGAAGTTATGAAACGTGTAGGTTGCCCGTGTTGTCCGGCAGATGCTGTTCCGGAGATAAAGGAAATCTCGCGTTACGTTTCAACATATAAAGGAGGCGACGGCTGTGCCCGCGACGTTATAGAACAGGTTATGAAAGCGCAGGGCATTTGGATGAAAGATAAAAAGGCATTCGGATGGTAAGTTCGTTGGAAAGGCTGAAAGGTTATAACATAATTTTGGCAAGTGCTTCGCCACGGCGGAAAGAATTGCTGTCTAAGTTGGATATTGACTTTAATGTTAAAATTCTACCTGATATAGATGAAAGCTTTCCTGTAAATATGCCTGTTGTAAAGGTGCCTCAACACATATCCCGCAAGAAAGCTGAAGCATATAGGCCCGGAATGGGGGAGAACGACCTTGTTATTGCGGCAGATACGATTGTTGCGGTGGGAAGACGCATTCTCGGAAAGCCTGCCGATGAAACTGCGGCTCGTGACATGCTTAAACTTCTTTCGGGGCGCTCTCATCGTGTGATAACAGGGGTTACTATCATGACAAAAGAGCGAATGGAAACATTCTCGACAGTAAGTAGGGTTTGTTTTGATATTATGAGCGATGAGGAAATAGACTATTATGTGAATAAATACCGTCCGCTCGATAAAGCCGGAGCCTATGGAATACAGGAGTGGATAGGGATGATAGGCGTGTCCGAGTTGCACGGCAGTTATTTCAATGTAATGGGTTTGCCGGTGCAGAGGCTTTATGCCAGACTAAAAACTTTTTGAAAAACAAAACTTGCAGATTATCTATGATTCAAAAACTTTATGCGCACGACAACGATCCTTGTATTTTACAGCGTATTTCAGATGTTCTTAATGGTGGAGGTGTTGTGATATATCCCACGGATTCCGTTTATGCAATAGGTTGCCATGCGCTTAAATCCAATGCAATAGAGCGTATTTGTGAAATAAAAGGAATTGATCCTTCAAAGAGCCGTTTCTCGATAATTTGTTATGATTTGAGTGAAGTCAGCAAATATGCGCGTATGGATAACGTTGCTTTTAAACTGATGAAACGTAATTTGCCAGGGCCGTTCACGTTTATACTCGAGGCTTCTAACAAACTGCCCAAGATATTCAGGAACCGTAAAACTTTAGGAATAAGAATGCCTTCGAATACGATAATATCTGAAATCTCCGGATTTTTAGGCGCTCCTATAATGACAACGTCTTTACCGCTTTCATATGATGAAGATCCGGAATACGAAACCGACCCTGAGCTTATAAACGAACGTTTCGGCAGTTTGGTGGATCTTGTAATCGATGGCGGAGTGGGCGAAACGCTTCCGAGTACGATAGTTGACTGTACAAACGGCGGTTATTCTATTGTACGGCAGGGAAAAGGTATTTTGCAGGATTAGCTTCGGGAGGAAGAAAAAATTATCTCTGAGATATTTTAAAATATGTCAGAGATAATTTTTTTCTTTCAAGTTGATTTTGGAAAGATGAATGTTAGTATGTTGAATAAATTAAAACACATAAATAATTTTTATAGCAGAATATGTTTGTTTTACTTTCTATACGGCTTTATATTTAAAGTATTCGATAAATTTGCTCATCGTATGTTAATGATTATAAGATAGAACTATAAATATGATACAAGAGAATGTACCTATAAAAATTGGTTTGCTTGATTTGCTTCGAGGAAGTCAGGGGGCGCAATTCGTTATTCCGGCCTATCAGAGAAATTATACTTGGAGGGCCAATTTGGAAGTGAAACAATTGATTGATGATATTAAAGCTGTATTGTCAGGAGAACGTACGAAACATTTTATAGGTATAATGATTTACCTGGAACGTTCAATTAATCCTTTGTTTTTAGAACGCTCCGTTATTGATGGGCAGCAGAGACTTACTACCATTTTTCTAATACTTTATGCAATTAAAGAGTATATGATTGAAAAAGGTATTTGCAACGAAGCAAAGCAATTGGAGAATATATATCTTATAAATTCTTTTAGCGAGACAAACAAATATAAGTTGAAGCCCCTTGTCTCGGACGACGCTGTATATCAGTGTATCATTAACGGTAATTTTGATATTATAGATAATAAGAAATCGAATGTTTATCTGAATTATAATTATATAAAGAAATTTCTTACTAACGCACTTGCAAATTACAGCATAGAGGATATATTGTCGGCAATGAACAAACTGTATATTGTTTGCGTTCCAATAAGACAGGAAGATTATCCGCAAAAAATATTTGAAAGCATTAATGCAACGGGGGCAAAACTTACAGCAAGTGACTTGATACGAAATTTTATTCTTATGCCTGTAAAAAGTGAGTTGCAGGATTTGTATTATGAAAAATATTGGAAAAGATTAGAAGACCTGATAGATATTGATTCTAAGAAATTGGAAGCGTTCTTCCGTTTTTTTATTATGTCGAAACGGCTTGCGCTTATAAACAAGAATAATGTATATAACGCTTTTACCGAGTGGTTTAAAGAAAATGTGGATCAGTATGGAGAAGAAGGAATACTTGAGGAAATAGTAAAGTACGCACGTTATTTTAATGCAATTTACAAAGCACCTTTTGATAAATTGGAGAATGAACTGAAAGATGCGATAAAAGAGTTCCGTTATATTCTGTCAGACATGCCCGCGCCGTTGCTTATGGAACTATATGCAATCCATAATAGATATGATGAAAATAATAAGCCTCTCATTAGTTCACAGCAATTGGCGGATATAATAGTTGTGTTGAATTCGTATTTAATGCGAAGAGCGCTGTGCGGTATGGATACCAGCGACATAACTCGTTATTTTCCGACATTATTAAAAGAAACATTGGCTGATTGTAATGGAAAATATGATAATATCGTAGAGATATTCAAAAAGAATCTCATAAACCGTAATAAAGGCAATTCTCAGGAAATGCCCGATAACAGGAAATTACAAGATAGAATCAAGAATGCAAATATGTATAATCTTCGTACGTGGGTTAGTATATTTTTTCGAAAACTGGAAATGTATAACAATCCAGCGCCTGTGGATTTTACGCGTCTTAGCATAGAACATTTAATGCCTCAAAGTCCTACTACAGAATGGCTTCTTGCGCTTGAAACAAATAAAGAAACTTATGAAGAAAATCTTCATCGTCTTGGCAATTTAACTCTTGCTGCACGTTCTGATAATAGTAAAATGGGGAATAAAGTATGGGGATATAAAAATGAAATATTAAAATCGACAGGACATTTGAAAATGAATGTCGAATTACTTGAAAAAGAGCATTGGACTTTGAATGAAATAGAAGCTCGTACCAATTTCTTAATAGCGGAGATAGCCCGACTTTATCCTTATTTTGAGGCAAGGGATTCAGACATTACAAAGATTCCGATTAGTATAAATTCCCAGAATGTTTCTGCTCGTGCGTATTATTATCCAGAGAATGGAAGTGTAGAAATTCTTGCAGGTTCGGAATTAGCTAATGACATTGTTAATGTAGAATTTTATCCAGAAATAGAATTACTGCGCAAGGAATTGGCGGAGGAATGTATTATTAAGAAAAGAGACGGCGTTTTTGTTTTTGAGCGTAACTATATGGTTTTTCCAAAACGATCAAACGCTACAGGATTATCGACGGCCGCGTCTCTCATACTTCATGGCTCGCGAAACGGTTGGGAATATTGGCAAAATGAAAATGGTAAATTGATAGGGCAGATTGAAGAATTAAGAAAAAAATAAGGTAATGTTTTGTAATCTTGATTCAGACCCAAATATGTAAGAAGCTGAATAAAGTAAGTAATGTTGTACAATCTATATTTTGAGTAGATTGTAAGCTTTTTGTAAGTATGTTTGTAACATGTTGTAATTAATTGAATATTTAAATTTATAGAGATATGGCAAAACCACGTGTTTTTATAAGTTCTACTTTTTATGATTTGAAGCAGATTAGAGTAGAATTGGATAAATTTATAGAGATGTTAGGGTATGAACCTGTTAGAAATGAGGAGGGGGATATACCTTATGGCAAAAACGAGGCTTTACAGGCATATTGTTATAAAGAGATAGCTAATATAGATGTTTTGGTCTCGATAATAGGCAGCCGTTATGGCAGTAAAGGTATAATCAAAGAGAAAGAGCAGGAATATTCTGTGTCGCAACTGGAACTTAAAACGGCACTAAAGGAAGATAAGCAGGTTTTCGTTTTTATAGATAAGAATGTTTTTACGGAGTATGAGACTTATATATTAAATAAGAATAACGAGAATGTAATCTATAAATATGTGGATAATGTCAATATCTATAAGTTTATAGAAGAAATAAAGGCTTTACCGCATAATAACAATATAAAGGGATTTGAAACGGCTGAAGATATAACAAGCTATTTAAAGGAACAATTTGCCGGCCTCTTCAAACAATTTATGCTTGATAATAAAAGAGTTAAAGAAACATTAATAATACGGGATATAGAAAACACGGCAAAAACTTTAAGAGATTTGGTTGATTACTTAAAGGAGGATTCTCAAGGAAAAGATGAAGAGATAAACAGAATTATTCGTGTCAATCATCCAATAGTAAGTAGATTAAAGAAGTTGTTGAATATCCCTTACAATATTTATATTGAAGGAAAAAGAGATTTGGCTGCATTGCTTAGAGCAAGGGGATATAAGTTTAATATAGAAGATAAATTATGGGAGAAGACTTTTAATAATGAATTGTTAAAATTATTCATATCAGAAGATTTATTTGAAGACAATAAATTGAAATATATAAAAGCAAACGATTGGAGTGATGATTTTGTTACTTTAGAGAAAGTGTCTTTGCAGAAGGATGACGATTTACCATTTTAAGCTTATGATATCTCTTAAAGTAACAACTCCAAAACTGATATTGGACTTTTTAGAACATGACATTTTTGTCAGATTTCCGAACTTCCCTCTGACACGTGGAAAAACACCTCCCGCTTGTAGAAAAAAATATGTCTGAGATAATTCAAATTATCTCAGACATATTTTAAAATACCTCAGAGATAATTTTTAGGATTCTTTTTGCCGACATTAAAAAACACCTGACATTTTTGTCAGGTGGGTAAGGAAAAGTCTGTTCTCGTTTCGAACTAATAATAGTTTTAATATCCTTCAAATGCAATAGCAGAATCAGTCAACGCCAAAATTGAACTTTTCGTGTCAAGTTCAGAGATGTGGTCGGCAAAACTACCTCTTGTTACATATTCCTGCTTACTTTTTCTTTTTTTACTTAGACACATTCGATGAGACAGTATCAAATTATTATTTACATAAAAAGCGGAAAAGGAGATACTCCTTTTCCGCTTTTTATGTAAATAGGATTGTGTCTTATTGCATGGAACCGCCCATAATATCGAGCAATTCTGACGTAATAGCTTGCTGACGTGTTTTATTGTATGTTAGTGTCAACTGTTCTATTAATTCGTCTGCATTGTCTGTTGCTACCTGCATTGCCATTACACGTGCCGCGTGTTCTGCTGCAAGACTGTCGAGTAGGACAGTGTAAATTTTGAAATGTAAAACGGAGGGAACCAAAGATTCTATTATGCTTTCGGCAGAAGGCTCAATTATGAAATCTAATTGTTTTCCTCCCTTTGTTTCATCGTTTTTGGAAGACGTTTCATGAACATCGATAGGCAGATATGTTTCGTTTTGTAGCTCTTGGCGGGAGGTAGAGGCAAAGTGTTGATAAATCATAATGACTTTATCCACCTCACCATTGTTGAACTGCTGCATAAGTTTCTCCGCAATTACAGTTGTATCTGTATAATTAGGATGTTCTAAGAGTGTGGAATTATCACTTTCAATATCGAATCCTAATTTCTTTGCAGCTTCACTGATTTTCCGTCCAATGGGAAGCACTTCAACCTCGCATCCTTGTTCTTTATACTCTTTGACAGTACATACAAATTCTTTTATAAGATTTGTATTGAATGCTCCGCAAAGGCTGGAGTTGGAAGAAATTGCCAATATTGCAATTTTTTTTACCTCACGTTGCTTTGAATATGATGTGTCGATTTTATCTTCTGCTATTGAAAGAAAGCGCGACATTATACATGATAGATGTTTTTCGTATGGGCGCATATTTCCTATAGCCTGTTGTGCGCGGTGCAGTTTAGAAGATGCCACCATTTTCATTGCACTCGTAATTTTACGTGTGCTTTTAACGGAACTTATTCTGGTCTTTACTTCTTTTAATGAGGCCATTTAAAAGATTTTTAAACCTTATACTGCGCTGCTATCCCATTAGCTTCGTTTTCGATGATAGATGTTACCTCATCGGAAAGATTGCCATTTTTCAGTTGCTCAAGTACGTCATCTTTGTGAGTCGTGCGCATTATTTGTAGGAAATTTTCTTGAAATTCCTGAACTTTGTCTAAAGGAACATTTGCGAGCAAACCATTGACTCCGCAATATAGTATTGCAACTTGTTCTTCAACAGGCATAGGAGAGTATTGCTTTTGAACAAGTAACTCATTATTTTTGCGTCCTCTATCAAGAGACATTGCTGTTACTTTGTCCATGTCGGATGAGAATTTGGAAAATGATTCCAATTCGCGATATTGCGCTTGACTTATCTTAAGTGTACCCGCAACTTTTTTCATCGTCTTGATTTGTGCAGCACCACCAACACGTGATACAGATATACCTACATCAATAGCCGGACGGAAACCTTCATTGAACAAATCTGTGTCAAGATAAATCTGACCGTCGGTAATGGAAATTACATTAGTGGGAATGTATGCCGCCACGTCGCCCGCTTGAGTCTCAATTATAGGCAATGCCGTTAGAGAACCTCCTCCGACAACTTTTCCTTTCATTGATTCAGGAAGGTCGTTCATCATTTTTGCAACTTCAGTCTGATCATTGATCTTTGCCGCACGCTCCAATAAACGGGAATGTAAGTAAAACACATCTCCCGGATAAGCTTCACGGCCGGAAGGACGACGAAGTATAAGCGATATTTCACGATAAGCTACAGCTTGTTTGGATAAATCGTCGTAAACAACTAATGCATGGAGGCCTCTATCACGGAAATATTCTCCTATCGCAGCACCTGCAAACGGTGCATAATATTGAAGGGCTGCAGATTCGGCGGCTGTTGCTGCTACTATTATAGTATATGGCATTGCGCCGTGCTCTTTTAGTATTTGCACCGTGTTGGCAACCGTTGACGCTTTCTGACCTATCGCAACATATATGCAATAAACAGGATCGTTGTTTTCGTAATATTCCTTTTGGTTTATTATCGTATCGATAGCAATCGCTGTTTTTCCAGTTTGGCGGTCACCGATTATTAATTCACGTTGGCCACGACCAATAGGAATCATGGAATCTATAGCTTTCAAACCTGTTTGCAAAGATTGATTTACCGGTTGTCGGTATATAACACCAGGAGCTTTACGGTCGATAGGCATTCTTAGTTTTTCTCCTTCAATCGCAGGCCCGCCGTCTATAGGAACACCAAGTGGATTTACAACACGACCAAGCATTCCATCACAAACGTCGATAGAGGCGATACGTCCTGTACGCTTTACCGTTTGTCCTTCTTTTATTCCTTCGTATGAGCCTAAGACAACAGCTCCGACATTGTCTTCTTCAAGGTTCATTACTATTCCGATAGTGCCGTCTTCAAATTCAAGGAGTTCACTCGCTGTTGCATTAAGCAAACCATAAATGCGGGCAACACCATCACTGACTTGAAGCACAGTTCCAACTTCTTCCAACTTTATATTCGTATTTAACGATTTGAGTTGATCAAGTAGAACTTTTGATACTTCGGCTGGCTTAATATTGTTTGGCATATAAATTACAAAATTTTGTTCATTTGTTTTTAATCAGCTAACAATTGTTTGCAGTCAGTTGCTGTTTGATTCTTTTTATCTGGCTGCTTATTGTTGCGTCGATACGAAATGTTCCATACTCAAGAATAAATCCACCTCCAATGGATTTGTCGGTTTTAATATTGAAATCTACTTCGCTTTTTGTTAGATTTTCAACCCAATTACGTATCTTTATTATAATTTCTTGAGTTATTTCTATTGGTACAATTAGGCGGGCCTTAGTTATATTTTTGTGTTTTAAATAGAGCGTAATATATGAGTTTGCAATAAATGGCATTATATCAGTTCTATTGTTGACAACAATTAACTTGATGAATCGCTTTGTAGACTCGCAAATAACAGTTCCTGCAATAATATTAAGGATATTCTCTTTTTGTTCAGATGTCAAAGAAGGATTTTCTATTATCAGACGCAATTCAGGTTCGATAGTATATACGTCTATAATTGTTTCCATTTCTTTGTATACAAGTTTTTCCTCGCCTAATTCTAATGCTAATTTGAGCAAGGCACGTGCATATCTTATACTAATTGTTCCAATATCCATAGAAATAGATTTCCCTATCTTATTTTACTATTTCGATTTCGTTCAACAAATTGTCTATGAAGTCGAATTGCTTATTTTTATTCTCGAGCTCTTTGCGTAGAATTTTTTCTGCAACTTCAGAAGATAGATTTATTATTTGAGCACGTATATCGCGCATGGCCATATCTTTTTCAACTTTTATCTGTTCTTTTGCAGATTCAATGAGTTTTTGGCTTTCTATACCAGCTTTTTCACGTGCTTCTTTTATTATATTGTCACGTGTAACCATCGCAACTTTTAATATTTCCGCTTGTTTCTCACGAGTTTGTCGCATTATAAGTTCGCATTCGTTTTGTATGTTAGTTAATTTCTCATTAGCCTCACGTGCTTTTTTTAATGATTCATCAATATAGTTTTTCCTTTCTTCAACCATTTTAGTGATGACAGGAAACCCAAATTTTGCTAACACGAAAAATACTACTGCGAAAGCAACAAGCATCCAGAAAAGTAGACCTGGATCAGGCGTAAGTAAGGATGGCATAGATTATGTTTTTTATTGGAACAAAGCTAACAAGCAAACGATGACAGCAAATAAAGCAACACCTTCTACGAGTGCCGCAATAATAATCATGTTTAATCGGATGTTGTTTGTTTCTTCAGGCTGACGAGCAATTGCAGACATCGCTTCTCCACCGATTTTACCAATACCAATACCTGCGCCAATAGCTGCTATACCAGCGCCAATTCCAGCACCTAATTTTGCAAGTGCAGCGTCTAATAAAATTAATAATAATGATGACATAGTTTTTTGTTTTTATGATTTACTTTGTTCTGGTTCTAAATGTGCGAGTCCTATGAAAACGGCACTAAGCATCGTAAATACGTATGCCTGAATAAATGCTACTAACAATTCTAAGAAATCCATGAAGATAGTCATAATAACACTGACTACGGTCAAAGAAGTTCCTATTACAGCTCCCATTTGAACGGTTATGAATATAATGCAAACAAGAGAAATGACGATTGCATGTCCTGCTAATATGTTCGCAAATAGACGTACCATTAATGCAAAGGGTTTTGTAAATACGCCGAAGAATTCTATTACAGGCATCATCGGTATGGGGCACTTTAGCCATGTCGGTACTTCGGGCCAAAATATATCTTTCCAGTAATGTTTGTTTCCGAATAAATTTACGGCTAAAAAAGTACAAATCGCTAAGAAAAATGTAATCGCAATGTTTCCGGTAAGGTTTGCTCCTCCAGGGAATATAGGAATTAGGCCTATAAGGTTACTTATGAAAATGAAGAAAAATGCGGTTAATAAGTAAGGAGCGTAAAATCGGTAATGCTTTTCACCTATACTACTTTTTATTACGTCATCGTTAATGCTCATTACGAACATCTCAATGAATCCGACGAAGCCTTTCGGGGCATTATCGCATGGTTCCTTCTTTTTGTACCAATTAGCACAACGTATAAAAATCAGAAGCATTAATGTTACGACGATAAATAATTCAAGCACGTTTTTAGTAATTGAAATATTTATAGGAACAATTTCATTATTTAAGGCGTCGCGTTCTACTATTTTTCCTTTGTTTGTTTCGGTGTTAGATATGTAAAAGCCTTTGTATATACCATTGTTTTCTTCAAATTTAGAGGACATAAAAATATTCCATCCGCTTGTTTTACTCCAAATGATTATAGGAAGTGGAACGACAATACTTTTATTACCTATATTTGTGATGTGCCATTCATAAGCATCGTCTGTATGTCCGAAAATAATGTTTTGAATGTTTATTTGTTCATTATCTTCAGAATGTCCATTTATATCATTTGAGGCGTTTGCAAATGGTAAAATGGAGAATAGCAATACAAATAATAGTATATATTTATGCATTTTCAAGTTTTTTCTTTTTATCTACTTCTATAAAGTATAGTATCTCGATGGACATTGCTATTATGTAGCAAACAAAAGAAAATATTATTGTTTTTACATTTTGACCTATATATAACAATACGCTTATCAATATAATTGTTGATATAAATCTTATAACTTTATCCAGCAAATAGAATCTTGTTAGTAATACAGAATTGTATGCGGCTATTATATTCTGCATTTTTATAGATATTGCATTTAGGAAAGAATAGAACAGGATAATTGTAAAGATTATCCGAAATGAAGAGATTGTTCCCGTCATTGTTGAAGTAAGCAATACGAATGATACTCCCGCTATTGTTAGTGAAGCGAAAGTTACCAATGAATATGCTACTTTTTTACTCATTACTAAATCCCTTTTTCTATACATGCAACGATACAATCATTAGCAATTTCTACAAATCCGCTGTTGACTTTTATTTGTTGTGTACCGTTATTGTCAAAGCTAATAACTCCTTTTTGTAAACTCGATATCAACGGTGCATGGCCTCTTAAAATTTCAAAAGGGCCTTTTGTTCCAGGCACAAGCACTTTTGTTGTCTCTCCCTCGAAAATTATTTTTTCCGGCGATATTATCGTGAGTTTCATATTTAATAAAAGAGCTGATTTTTATGCATGAGCTTCAGACAGTAATTTTTTACCTTTTGCAATGGCGTCGTCTATTGTTCCTACATTAAGAAATGCTTGTTCCGGCAGATCGTCGACCTCACCGTCAAGAATCATATTGAATCCTTTTATGCAATCATCAATAGAAACTTGTACTCCAGGTATACCTGTGAATTGTTGTGCTACAGAGAATGGCTGACTTAAGAAACGTTGTACTCTACGTGCGCGATTTACAGTAAGACGGTCTTCATCGGATAGTTCATCCATGCCAAGAATCGCTATAATATCTTGCAGCTCTTTATATTTCTGCAAAATTTGTTTTACTCTTTGGGCGCAATTGTAATGTTCTTCTCCAATAACTTTTGGATCAAGTATTCTGGATGTAGAAGCAAGAGGATCTACTGCTGGGTATATTCCTAATTCTGTTATTTTTCTACTTAGAACAGTTGTTGCGTCAAGGTGGGTAAATGTTGTTGCAGGGGCAGGGTCGGTCATATCGTCAGCAGGAACATATACAGCCTGAACAGACGTAATAGATCCTTTTTTTGTCGATGTGATACGTTCTTGCATAGCTCCCATTTCACTTGCTAAAGTAGGTTGATAACCTACGGCTGAAGACATACGTCCTAAGAGAGCTGAGACTTCTGAGCCCGCCTGTGTAAAACGAAATATATTGTCAATAAAGAACAGAATGTCACTTGATTTTCCCGAATCAGAACTTTGATCCCGCATGGATTCGGCAATTGTAAGTCCCGATAAAGCAACAGAAGAGCGTGCGCCGGGAGGTTCGTTCATCTGTCCGTATACTAGTGTGGCCTGACTTTTTGCAATTTCGTTATAGTCAACTTTTGAAAGATCCCAATGTCCTTCTTCCATTGATTTCTTGAATTCTTCACCATACCGTATAACGTTTGCTTCTATCATTTCGCGTAAAAGGTCGTTTCCTTCGCGCGTACGTTCTCCAACACCTGCAATAACCGAAAAACCGTCATGCACTTTTGCAATGTTATTGATAAGCTCCATGATAAGCACGGTCTTTCCAACACCAGCACCCCCAAAGAGACCGATCTTTCCTCCTTTAAGATAAGGTTCAAGCAAGTCGATGACTTTTATTCCGGTTGTAAGGACTTCTTGCGAAGTCTTCAACTCGTCGAACTTTGGAGGTTCTCGATGTATTGGGTAATCTGCGTCGTGTGTCATAGGACGTAATCCGTCAATACATTCACCGATTACGTTCATCATACGACCTTTTATCTGGTCGCCGCTGGGCATGGTTATCGGGTTGCCTGTCGCTTCTACATCCAAGCCACGCCTAAGTCCGTCGGTGTTATCCATTGCAACAGTACGAACAGTATCTTCACCGATGTGTTGTTGAACCTCTACAACAAGCTTGCTGCCATCTTCCTTGATTACATTTAACGCTTCGTGTATTTTGGGTAATACATCTTCGGCTTTTTGTCCTGTAGTGTCAAATGCTACATCAATAACAGGGCCTATTATTTGTGATATGCGACCATTATTTTTTGCCATATGCTTATCTTAATTCTTTCTTGCAAAGATATTATATTATTTTAATTCTTACAGTTTATTGTGCTAACGGTTTATGATTATTTATCAATGTTTGGCTTATATTGTATTTTTATCTGATTTTCTTTAGATAGAAAGTTCGTCCAATACTTTTATAAGCTGTCTGTCGATAGGTTTTCTCTTTCCTATTGCACTTTTTAGCGGAACGTATACAATTTCATCATTTTTTATGCCAACCATTACGTTGCGCTGGCCTTCAAGGAGAGCGTTTATAGCTCCTACGCCTACCTGGCTGGCGAATATCCTGTCTCGCGCCGAGGGAGAACCTCCACGCTGCAGATGTCCCAATATGGAAACTCTTACATCGAAGCCTTCGTATTCTTTTCTTACTCTGTCAGCATAATACATTGCGCCATGCCCATTGGGATTTTCGCTTACTATTACAATGCAACTATGCTTGCTTTTTCGGATACCTCTCGACATGAATTTCACGAGTAGGTCTTCGTCTGTTGAATCTTCCGGTATGATAGCCGCTTCCGCTCCGGACGCGATAGCGCTGTTTTGTGCAAGGAAACCAGCGTCACGGCCCATGACTTCAACAAAGAAAATTCTCTCATGGGATGTTGCCGTGTCTCTTATTTTGTCCACGCATTGTGTTATGGTGTTCAAGGTAGTGTCATATCCTATCGTTACGTCTGTACCATATAAATCGTTGTCGATAGTTCCGGGAAGTCCTATGCAAGGAATGTCGTACACTTCGGCAAACTGGCTTGCACCACTTAATGAACCATTGCCTCCAATTACAACTAAGGCGTCGATTTGTTCTTTTACCAAAGTGTCATATGCTTTCTTTTGTCCTTCGGGCGTCATAAACTCTTTGCTGCGACTGGTTCTCAGAATGGTTCCTCCGGTCTGAATAATATTGCTGACACTTTCCGTAGTGAAAATTTTGACTTCGCCGTTGATCAGTCCCGTATAGCCACGATAGATACCTTTTACCTGAAAACCGTTGAAGATTGCACTGCGTGTTACGGCGCGAATAGCCGCATTCATTCCGGGAGAATCTCCTCCCGATGTCATAATCCCTATTGTTTTTATCTTAGTCATAGCAATTAATGTTTTGATCTTATATTTTATTTCTTAACGGTCACTGGTTTATGATCAGATTGGTTATGATAATCATAGCTGCTGCTCCTATTGCACCGCCGATAGCAACCTTAGGTGTTATTTTCCTTATGTACCATGTTAATGATACGTTTTCCATTCGCATCAGCGTAATGCCTCCTATTGTGCTTATAGTAAGAAGTGTGCCTCCGAATAGACAAAAATAATTTAACATAGGCCAATACGCGCCGTTTACTCCGAATATGTCGATTAACTGCATTGTGTGCCAATGTTCGGTAGAGTATAGTGCGGTATTGTTTACAATTATTATAATGCTGTCTAACACTATTGATATGACACCCCAAATGGCGCTAAGAATATAAATGTTGCCGGTGTTTCGGGTTATCCACAGCGCCAGATCGTCGGTAGCTCCGGTTTCTATACACACGCCGGCTATGAGTGTGATTCCTATGTAAAACAGAATCGTTTGTATGTTTTCGTATTGAACGGCAATAGGAAAATGGCGCATTACCATTTTTTCGCTTCGTATGAAAGGAAGATTGAATATTTCGTTTACAACCCAAAGCAAGGACAGTACGCACAATGCGCCGACGAACGGAGGCAGACTTGTCAAGTTATGGAAAGTGGGAATAAACCACAGCCCTCCTATTCCGGTTACTATCATGACGTTTCTCTGCCACTTTTTCAAGGCGGAGTCACCTCCGATTATCTGCGCTTCGTATTGATGTGACACGGGTACGCGTTCCGGTAACAGACGGCTTATAAGCCATGTGGTTATGACTGTCATTAAAACTATAGGTATAACCATTATGGCCGAATATGCCGACGGTGTAATGAAGCCTTTGGTCCATAGCGTCAGCCCGTTTAAGTCGCCTATTACAGTCAACGCTCCGCCGCAGTTTGCGGCAATGACTATCGCCGAACCGTAAATCATGCGCAGTTTGGTTCCGACCACAATTTTGTGCATTACCACCAGCATCATAACAGTAGTAGTAAGGTTGTCGAGATTCGCGGATATAATAAAAGTTGTCGCTACTAAAGTCCATATTGTTTTCTTTCCGTTTCGGCTTCTTAGCAGATTGCATAAAAAGCCGAAGCAGTTATTCCCGTTCAGAACTTCAACAATTCCTATTGTTGCAAGGAGAAAAAGTACAATCTCGCATGCCTGGGTTATGTATTTTACAAAAATGTGGGTTGAGATAAAATCTTTTACCGAAACGCTGTTGTTCGCTGCCGATAGTATGTATTTGGAGAATTCTTCGGCATGTTCATTGCGAACAAATTGCGCTCCGTCCAACATGTATAATAACCATGCCGCAACTCCTATGAATATTGCTATGGCTGCCTTGCTAATGTTATTCCACGCTCTTGTTGCCATGAGCATGTAGCCTAATATAACAAGGATGATTATTATTGCGGTCATATTTTATTATGTATGATTGTATGGGCTGTTGCCTTCAATACGTTGCAAAAATACGGATATTCCATGAAATCACAAAAAACAGAAACTATTTTCGGTTGGCGCGTTTTTCTGTATTTGTAGTAAAAAATGCCTCGCCTATTAAATTCCAAATTATTTTGTTGAGGATTTTTAACTGTTTTGTAATGTGTTTATATATGAACAGGTCGTTACCGTCCTTGCTTTCGTAACAGCGCCGATTGATTGCCTGTATTGCGGGAGCGAATCATACGAAAAACAGAGGGGTGCTTTAAAATAATAGGTATAGTGTAGTATAATGAGGAGCTTTTCGCTGAAAAAAATATTTTTTTCTTGCACTATAAAAAAGTTCCCGCAGGAATTTGAAAATACAAGGGAGATAATCGAAAATATGTCTGAGATATTTTAAAATATCTCAGACATATTTTTTGCTACATATACACGTGCTGATTTTCAGGTGCTTGGCAGATGACCGTTTTTGTCTGTTTCGGATGTGTCAGGCGCAGACGTTTCATATCTGTTGCCACAGAATACAAAGCAAGATTTATTAGGCACGACAATTCGAAATAAAATCAATTCGATATTTTGAATTTCGTTTGCGTTGCACTAACTTTGCACACACAAATTAAGTATGTACTTATGAATAAAAAGTTTAAAGAAAGAACGGAATTCAATCTGTCACAAATAAATAAGGATGTACTCGCAGAGTGGGACGAAAACAATATAGAACGACGCAGCATTTCGGAACGTGAAGACTGCCCTCAATATACATTTTATGAAGGGCCTCCTTCGGCTAACGGACACCCCGGCATACATCATGTATTGGCTCGAACAATAAAGGATGTTGTGTGCCGATATAAAACTATGAAAGGTTTCTGTGTTCCCCGTAAGGCAGGGTGGGATACTCACGGCTTGCCTGTGGAACTCGGTGTTGAGCGCGAATTGGGAATAACGAAAGAAGATATCGGCAAAACCATTTCGATTGAAGAATACAATGCCCATTGCCGCAAGAACGTAATGAAATACACGGCCGAGTGGGAAGACTTAAGCCGGAAAATGGGTTATTGGGTCGATATGGCTCATCCGTATATCACATACGAGAATTATTATATAGAGTCCGTGTGGTGGCTGCTTGGTCAGATGTACAAAAAAGGGCTTGTATATAAAGGATATACCATTCAGCCTTATTCTCCTGCGGCTGGTACGGGATTGAGCTCGCACGAGCTGAGTCTCCCGGGGTGTTATCGTGATGTAAAAGACACTACCGTAACCGCACAGTTTAGAATCGTAAATCCGTCTGAAGAACTGTCGCAGTGGGGCGTGCCTTATTTCCTTGCGTGGACGACAACTCCGTGGACTTTGGCTTCGAATACGGCTCTTTGTGTCGGACCGAATATAGATTATGTGGTCGTCCGGACATACAATCCTTATTCCGGCAAACCGGTAACGGTAATTCTTGCAGAAGAAAGACTGCCTGCATATTTGGATGTTAAAGGAGCCTATATTCCTTTGGAGAACTATAAAAAAGGCGATAAGATAATACCGTATAGCGTGGTTTCCAAATGTAAGGGAACAGAACTCGTAGGTATGTGTTACGAACAGTTGCTGCCGTATGTAAACCCTGGCGAAGAGGCTTTCCGCGTTATTCCCGGTGATTATGTAACAACGGAAGACGGTACGGGCATCGTGCATATTGCTCCGACCTTTGGCGCGGACGATGCACATGTGGCAAAAGCTGCGGGCATACCTCCTTTGATGATAGTTGATAAAAATGGAACGGAACGCCCGTTGGTCGATATGCAAGGCCGTTTCTATCGTCTGGAGGATATAGACGATACATTCGTCAAGGAACACATGAACGCCGATTTGTACGAGGCTTACGCCGGACGGTATGTGAAAAATGCCTACGACGAAAGTCTTAAGGAAAACGACGAAACGCTTGACGTAAGCATTTGTATGGATTTAAAGCAAAACGACAAGGCGTTTAAAATAGAAAAGCACGTGCACTCGTATCCCCATTGCTGGCGCACGGATAAACCTATACTTTATTATCCGCTCGATAGTTGGTTTATACGTTCTACGGCGAAAAAGGAACGTATGTTCGAGCTGAACGGAACCATAAAGTGGAAGCCTCAATCTACAGGCACAGGGCGCTTTGGCAAATGGCTTGAGAATCTTAACGACTGGAACTTGTCGCGTTCTCGTTTCTGGGGAACGCCTCTTCCTATCTGGCGTAGCGAGACAGGCGAGGAGAAGTGTATCGAAAGTTTGCAGCAGCTGTTCGATGAAATAGAGATCAGCGTGAAAGCCGGAAATATGAAATCCAATCCTTTAAAGGACAAGGGTTTCGTTCCTGGGAATTATTCAGACGAGAACTACCATAAGATAGATTTGCACCGTCCGTATGTCGATGAAATAGTCTTGACGTCTGAAACAGGAAAGCCGATGAAACGCGAACTTGACTTGATGGATGTATGGTTCGATTCCGGCGCAATGCCTTTTGCGCAGATACATTATCCGTTTGAGAACAAAAGTCTGATAGATGAGAAAAAGGCTTTCCCTGCCGACTTTATAGCCGAGGGAGTAGACCAGACGCGTGGCTGGTTCTTTACGTTGCATGCGATTGCAACCATGATATGCGACAGCGTGTCTTATAAGGCTGTCGTTAGCAATGGCCTGGTGCTCGACAAGAACGGCAATAAAATGTCTAAACATCTTGGAAATGCCGTAGATCCTTTCGGCGTTATCGAGAAATATGGAATAGACCCCATAAGGTGGTATATGATGACAAATTCTTCTCCGTGGGATAATCTTAAATTCGACGAAAACGGAGTAGAGGAGACTTCACGCTCGTTCTTTGGGAAATTGTTCCAGACGTATTCTTTCCTTGCAATGTATGCAAACGTTGACGTATTCTGCAATTCGGAGCCTGACATTCCGAAAGAGGAACGTCCGGAGCTTGACCGTTGGATTTTGTCGGAACTAAATACTCTTGTGCGGAATGTGGACGAAGCATTCAACGATTTTGAGCCTACACGCGCAGGACGTTTGATAGAAACATTCACTATAGACAATCTTTCGAACTGGTTTGTGAGGCTTTCACGCAAACGTTTTTGGGGTAGTGCGATGAGTAAAGATAAGTTGAGCGCATATCAGACGCTTTACACATGTCTTGTCACACTTTCGAAACTTATAGCGCCGGTTGCTCCGTTTTTTGCGGATCGTTTGTATAAGGATCTCGTGGCAGTTTCTGAGAAAAACAGTAAAGACAGCGTTCATCTTACAGATTTTCCTGTTGTTGACGAAAGTTTGATTGATAAAAAACTTGAGCAACGCATGGAACTGGCCCAGAAGATAACTTCAATGGTTCTGTCTTTACGTAAAAAGGAACATATTATAGTTCGTCAGCCTTTGCAGAAGATTTCCATACCGGCAGGTGACTCATTTTTGAGAGAACAGATTCTTGCTGTGCGGCAGTTGATTCTTGACGAGGTAAATGTAAAAGAATTAGATTTCGTTGACGGAGATAATATGCTTAAAAAGCGCGTTCATCCGAATTTTCGGATAATGGGAAAGAAATACGGTCCATTGATGAAAGAAGTTGCTGCTGCAATCAATGCAATGACGCAAGACGACATTAGACAATTGGAAAATAGTGGCGCATTCGTATTCGGACTTTCCGGAAAAGATGTGGAAATAAGCCTTTCAGAGGTAGAGGTTGTCAGTGAAGATATTCCCGGATGGACTGTTGCTAATGAAGGTAATCTGACTGTTGCTCTCGATTTAGAGATAACAGAGTCTTTGCGCCGTGAAGGTTTGGCCAGAGAGCTTGTAAAACATATTCAGAACTATCGTAAAACAAACGGTTTTGATATAACCGACAGAATAGACGTTACTATAGAAAATTCAGAGGAACTTCGTGCCGTTTTAGATGAATATTCTCAGTATGTTTCTTCTCAGGTTTTGGCGAATTCACTGACTATGATATCCGATAATGACGGCGAAGAATGGGATTTCGGTACTTTTAAGGCGAAAGTAGCTATAAAAAAATCCTTATGAGTTAGGAGAACATCATAGTTTTAATTTTCTAATATATTGTAGGGATAAAAAACAAGTGTAAATATATAAATTAAATAGTAAAATGGCAGAGAAAACACGATACAGTGATGAGGAACTTGCTGAGTTCAAAGAACTCATTCTAAAGAAGCTCGATGTCGCAAAACGCGAATACGATCAAATGATGGCTGTGCTGAAGAATCAGGCGGGGAATGATGTTACAGACACTTCGCCAACGTTTAAAGTTCTTGAGGAAGGCTCGGCTACGCAGGAAAAGGAAGAACTGACGACGATGTGTGCGCGTCAGCAGAAATTCATTGTCGGATTACAACACGCTCTTCTTCGTATAGAGAACAAAACCTATGGAATTTGTCGAGTTACAGGAAAATTAATTCCCAAAGAGCGTTTGCGTGCAGTTCCTCATGCGACGTTGTCTATTGAGGCCAAGACGAACATGAATCGCAAAGGCTGATTATATAGTGGGTTTTTCAAAGACAAAAAGCAATCTTGCTATATCACTGTGTGTAGCGGTTGCAATTGTTGTTCTTGACCAACTGATAAAATATGCCGTGAAGACAAATTTTTGTCTTCACGATTCATACGAGGTCACATCATGGATGTACATATATTTTGTTGAGAACAGCGGAATGGCTTTCGGCATGAGTTTTATAGGTACAGCCTTTCTTACGATTGTACGTATAGCTCTTGTGGCCGTTATGGCATACTATCTTTGCCGTATAGTCGTCCGACGTTACCCGACCGGGTATATAATATGTATTTCATTGGTGTTGGCCGGAGCGTTGGGCAACATTATAGACAATGCATTTTACGGTCTGATATATAGTTTAAGCACCGAGTATGATGTGGCTGAACTTGTTCCATTTGGGCAGGGATATGGAAGTTTTATGTCAGGAAGAGTTGTGGATATGTTTTATTTCCCGATAATTCAGACTTTTCTTCCTGATTGGATTCCCTTCTTTGGCGGGAGGTATTTTGTCTTTTTCAGTCCTGTATTTAATTTTGCGGATGCTTCTATAACCTGCGGATCGATAATTATAATTTTGTTTTATCGTAAATATCTGACTTCCATTAAAACGTTTGCTCTTAACGAGGCAGACATTGTAAGAAAAGAATAAGTAATCGAAGTAATTAAATCATAATGCTTTATTATGGGTAGAGGCTTTTTCATAATGCTTTCTGTTGTCGTTTGTATTTCTTTGTTTTCATCGTGCAAAGTGAAAACTCCCAAAGGGATACTTTCTGAGAGCAATATGGAGAAGCTTTTATACGATTATCATCTGGCGCAGTCTTTGGCAGAGAATGGCGATAGTGTAGAATATCGGTTGCCTGTGTATACAGAATCCGTTCTTGCCAAATATAAATTGTTTCATGACGATTTCGAACGTTCCTTGAAATGGTATTCCCGTCATGCCGATGTGTTATATAAAATATATGACAGAATAAATCAGCGTCTTGATAACGAGGCTCAGATATTCGGAGTTTCATCTAACCGTTTGCTGGCTGATAATTATATCAATGCTGCGACTTCGGGCGATACTGCAAATATCTGGAAGGGTGAGTCTACCGGCCTTTTGTTGCCTAAGATAGGACGTAATATTTTATCTTTCCGAATAATGGCAGACAGCATATTCAAACCAAAGGATAAGTTCGAGTGGTATTTCAACTCCATGTTTATATATCAGAAGGGAAAGAGAAATGCAGTGGCTGTCATGGCTGTAAGATACGAGAATGATTCTATAACATCTGTGCAGCAGCAGGTTTACGGCAATATGAAAAACTCTTTGGTTCTGTCGTCTGTAAATCTTCCGATAAAGCAGATAGAAGGATTCATTTATCTTGAGGAACCGATAGATACACCTGTGAAATTTTTGTTTTTGCGGGATATCGCTCTTATAAGAATGCGCGAAAAATCGAATAAGGACAGCGTTTCCGTGTCAAAACCGGACAGTCTGGTTGTCGATACGGAAGCCGAAAAGAAGAGGTTTATAGATTCTATACAGAATACGGCAAAAGAGAGTGATTCCGGCGACCATTTCCGCCCTGTTACAAGAGAAAGGGCAAGGCCTCACGAGAAGTTGTTGCCGAGATAGCTGTGATTTTTCCTGTTTTTTGCTTTTTATTGAAGAATGTATTTAAAATACAGCATCGACAAGTAAAAAGCAAAGGATTGAAAAGGTAATAGGGAACCGACTAAAACACTTTTTTCGTTTTAGTCGGTTCTTTTATTGTGTTGGGTCATTTTCACTAAAAACATTCGCCGGACAACTGTTTATACACTTCTTGCAACCGATACAGTTCTCCCCATTTCGAATGACAATGTGCTTGTGCCACAAAAAATGTACTTTACCAATGACATCGCGCGGGCAGTTGTCAATACATTTCCAACAGCTGATACAAAATTTTGGATTTATCCATATATATGGAGTACGGATACGTTGCTGTCTGTTCATTATATTTATGGTGTACTTGTTTGCTGAATGTTATGGGTGTGTAATGTGAACGTCGTTTCACTTATTTTTTATTTGTGTGATATTCAAAAGTTTGTTCATCTACAGAGCCAAAGATAGGGATATTTGTTGAATTTACAAAACATCGTGAATACGACGCAAAGAACAATCATTTTATGTAACGAAATAGGTTTGGTGTAAAAAATGCGATACTTTTCCGGAAGAGTTTGCAGACAAAAACGGTCACTCGCCAAGTACTTGATAATCAGCATGTGTATATGTAGCAAAAAATATGTCTGAGATATTTTAAAATATCTCAGACATATTTTCGATTACCTCCCTTGTATTTTCAATTATCTGCGGGAAGTTTTTTACCACGAAAAAAAATATTTTTTCAAGAAGGGATACTGTAGATGATATTTGGCTTCTTTTCAAATAAATGCCAAATAAAGAAACTTCCTCCAAAAGTCTTATGCTTAACTTTTGGAGGAAGTCTATATTCTGGCTTTCTGATTTTAAAGAATTTTTATTCTTCTTCGGTAGAATAAAGTTTTCTTATTTTTTCAGCTTCAATAGGATAGTTGGTTGTTATGAAATCAATTCCTAAGTTGTTGGCTTCAATCATTTCTGCCGTTGTGTCGAGCGTCCAGACATTTGTTATCATTTCCAGATTGTGCGCTTCTTCAATCCATGTGGGATTGTTCTTATAGGCCGAGAGAGTGTAATCCAAACCTTTTATGCCTAAATCGTTGAGCTCTTGAGGCGATTTGTCACCATTAAGATATGCAACTATATTCGTGTCGTCAAGATCGGCGAGTTTCTTGCAGGCTTCTAAACTGAACGATATGTATTCTACCTTGTCGTTGGCAAAAGCTTCCCAAACAGCATTGGTTGCAGCTTCTGCAGCTTCTTCGCTACGTTCTGCAGTAGAATGCGATTTGATTTCTATAATCAGCTTGGTAGTAACGTCGTCTCCTTCGAACAAAGCTAAAATGTCTTTCAATTCAGGAATGGTTTCACCATTTGAAAGTTTCAGATTCTTGCATTGTTCGTAAGTAGAGTTCTGTATTTCAACTCCATTCAGCGTAGGATCGTGATTAACCATTAAATGGCCGTCTGTTGTGAGCCAAACGTCAATCTCCGCACCGTAGAATTTATTGTCGATCGCATTCTTGACAGCAGATACCGAGTTCTGTGCAGAGCCGGCGGTATTCCAAAATCCACGGTGGGCAATGACTTTCGCACCGGTGTGCATTGTTTCTACAATATTGATTTTTACGGGAGTTATATCTTGTATTTGTTCTCCGCGTTTAACCGATAAAAGATAGCGTCCGCTCTGGAAATCGGCAGGTAGTGTAATGCTTACGCCTTCGGTCGTAATCGTCGTTTCTAAAGTAGCCGAGGTGTTTTCACTGTTTAGTGCTGTAAGTATAATCTTGTCTCCGCTTTCAAAACCTTTGCCTTTAATGTCGTAGTTGCCGCCTGCAAGAACCTGCAGATTATCGTAGTAACTTACGCCGGATACTAATTCGGGAGCCTTTTCCTGTAATTCCTGAACCTGTTTCCATAGTGCTTTTACCTGGGCTATATCCAGCGGGTCGTCGTAAACACGTGCAATAACAACGTCGCCGGTCCAGGCCTGTTCGCACCTGCTGTTTTGAGAGTCGCCGCCGATAGCAAACCAGCGTGCAACTTCGGGCGGGAAAGTATATGAACCTTGTGCGTCGACTGTACCGCGCAACTCACCATTGATGTATACATATGCCTTTCCTTCTTCTTTATTCCATACGCCTACCATATGGTAATATTTTTTAGATTCAGGAATCATTCCCGAACTTGCCCAATGATAACCGCCTACTGAAGTATTAGGTAAGAATGTCATCTGCGCATCGCTGCTGAGCATTAATCCCGTACCGCCGGATTGATGAGCCGAGAAGAATTTTGCTTCTACTTTTCGTATCTCACCTTCGTAGTCGCCCATGAATACAGCCTCTAAAGTGTGTCCGTCGGCAATAGCGTCAGAGAACTTTTGGTTTGTACCGTAATCAATGCGATACCAGCCCGTAGCTACACCTGCCCAGGGATTATCGAAGCGTGCAACATAACGTTCGTAGGTGTTGTTGTAATAGGTGGTAAGTCCTTCGCCTGCATTGGTTATGACTTCGTTTTGCATGGGTGAAATATCTTCAGCTGTTCCGTCTGCTTTGAATACGACGTCGAGCAAGTCTGCCTTAGGAGCCTCTACAATAGGAATCTGTTCCTCTTCTATAGCCTTTGCTACGGAGTCGTTTGCCGCTTTGGTCTGTGCGTTTATTTCATTCCAAAGGGCGGCAACATTGTGAGTGGTTAAAGGCTCGTCATAAATGCGGGCGCGCACTATTTCCCAGTTTCCGCCATTTTCTCCGTTTGATGTGTTTGCGTCGCAACCGATACCGAACCAGTTTGCTCCGTTGCTGGGGAATCTTAGTTCGCCGATAGCGTCTACGGTGTTTTTAAGTTCACCGTTAACATATATGTAAGCTTTGCCTTCTTCTTTGTTCCATACGCCCACTACATGATAATATGTTTCTGGTTCGGGAACAACACCGCTTGTTGCCCATATCCAATTGCTGTTTCCGTTTGTAGAAACGTTCGGCAGGAATGTCATTTCGTTTTGTCGGCTACCGCTTTGTGTTGATATAAGGAATCCCGTTCCGCCTGCCTGATGAGAGGCGAACCATTTTGCTTCGGAATTAGATATAGGTGCTGTATAGGTGGCTTTGAATATGGCTTCGAGAGTATGTCCGTCGGCAAGTGCGTCTTTGAATGCCTGGTTGTTTGCGTAGTCTACTTTGAAATAAGTAGGAGCGTCTCCGAGTGAGCCGCCTGTGCCCCAGTTATTCTTTATTTTAGCAGCGTAGCTGTTGTAGTTGCCGTTGTAATATGTTGAAATCGTGTCTACAGGAGAAATGGTTTCTACTATATTTTTCATGGGTGATACATCAACGGCTGTTCCGTTTTTCTGGAATACAACGTCCAGCACATCAGCTTTTGGTGTCTCGGCCTTGTCGGCAATCTCTTCCCATAGAGCTTCTGCTTCATATTGATCCAATGCCTTGTCATATATGCGTTCGCGCACGATTGTCCAATTTCCGCTCTGAGCGCCGTTTGATGTGTTTGCGTCGCAGCCTATTCCGACCCACTGTGCCGCCAGATTACTTGGGAATTGGAATTCACCAGGGGCGTCTACCACATTTTTAAGTTCGCCGTTAACATATATGTAAGCTTTTCCTTCTTCTTTATTCCATACGCCGATTAAGTGGTAGTATACTTCGGGCTGGGGAACTATGCCGCTGGTTGCCCAACGATAGTTTCCGCCGGTGTGGGGGAGGAATGTGAGTTCGTTTTTGCGTGTTCCGGATGTCGTGGTGATAAGGAAGCCGGTTCCGCCGCCTTCGTGCGCTCCGAACCATTTAGCTTCGCTGTTGGCGATAGGCGGAGTGTAGGAAGCCTTAAACAGGGTTTCAAGAGTATGGCCGTCGGCTATTCTTTCCTTGAAATAATCATTCATGGAATAGTCTACTTTGCAATAACTTGTCGGTGTGCCCGCCCATGTGTTGTCGAAGTGCGCTTCGTATGTCTGGTAAAGCTCATTGTATTTTACGTCGAGTTTGTCTTCGGGAGCGAACACTCTTACGTCGATTTCCATTTGTGACGCATCGTAAGCCTGGCCGTCTGCGGTGAATCTTACGTCCAACAAATCGGCAACAGGCGGGAGCATCGAATAGGTTATGCTGTCGATGTCGGCATACGGCGCGCTGTAAAGTTGTGTACCGTCTTTTTTATAAAGGCTTACTATGGTTTTATTTTCTTCAAGGGCTACGCTGTCGACCAATGCCGCGCTGGCTTTGTATACAACGGTATTGCCTTTGTATACGTACAGGTTCTTTTTATTGCTTTGGGCGTTTGCGTTTACACTTAGTGCAAACATGCATACAATAACCCAAAATGTACTGAAAAAATGTGTCTTCTTCATAAGTCTTTACTTTTTGATTATTTTTTGGGTTGTTGTTTTGCCTCCGGTTTCTACTTTAATCAGATATATTCCGGTAGGATATTGAGAGATAGGAATGATTGAGGACTTGGCGCGAGGCTTGATCGTGTTCATTTTTACGCCTTCTACCGAATATATCTCAACACTCTGAATGGGGTCGGTGCTTTCAACAATTACCTCATTGCCCATAATTTTTATTACGGCGTTTTTACCGTTGACAACGTTCGTTATTCCTACAGACTGCTCACGGTCAAAGAAAGTAAAATAGTCAAGGTCGTTCAATGAGAACAGATTGCTGACTCCTGTATTGAGCAGAAAATCTATGCCGGTTTCGCCAAATGTGATTTTCTGCACATTAGTTAATGTACTTACAGGCTTTATACCGTCGCCCTTGTAAACGTACACATCCTGAGCGGCTGCAGAGTTTCCGCAGTATGCCGCAAAGGCCAGTAAAATTGGAATGTGTAATTTCTTCATAAATTAAAATTGTTTGTTAGACATGCTTTCATTAAATATATAATTAAAATATTCTGATGTCAAAGTTATAAATATAAATCAATGCAAAAAAGCACAAACAATTTTTAATCTCTAATTTCTTAAAAATTTAATATATTCTTAACAGAGTCGGTTGCCTATAGGTTTTGCAGACAAAAACGGTCAGCTGGCAAGCAGTTGATAATCAACAGGTGTATATGTAGCAAAAAATATGTCTGAGATAATTCAAAAT
>CAJKQZ010000007.1 GCA_905202115.1 uncultured Prevotellaceae bacterium
AATATCTCAGACATATTTTTTGCTATATATACACCTGCTGATTTTCAAGTACTTGAAAGGTGACCGTTTTTGTCTGTAAACTCCTGCGGCAAGACACCGCGGATTTCACGGAAAACAGATTTTTTCTATAAGAATACCTCTGTACACAATTCCCGCCAGGCCGAATTTTCACTGTTCCCCGAACAGAAGAATTATAATACGACAAATGGGAGCCTCCTTAGGAAGCCCCATTATTTATCGTGGAAAATCCATCGGATTTTAATGAGAGAATTGAAACTTCACAGCTTCAGATTTTTTATCGTTTAATAGAGCAATATAATGTCGTTTCACAACGAAAACATATTTTTGTAAATGAAAAAATTAGTATCACCTTTATATTCCTATAAGCTCATCTATGAAACCGTCGGCCATAAGCCCCGTGACGTTCAGTATCATGAACTCCCTGTCTCCGGCCGGCTCGATATAAATGAACTCAACTATCTGCTTTGAACGCCTGCGCACCCACATGCAATCGCCATAGTCGGCCGCAGAATCCTTGCTTTTGTAAAGAGAATAGCGCTTGCTGTTCTTTTCGAGCAGCTCCAGCGCAGCCTTACGGCATTTCTCTGCCTCCGACTCGGACGTAACTATTCTCACGCTCTTTACGTTCGAAATAATCTCCTTGAACTTTTTCCCGTCCTCCTCTTCGCACTTGAGTTTAAGCAACTCCTCGAGCATTTTAGGGCCCACCGTCACGCATTTATACTCTTTGTTTCCGGCGTTCTCCTTCATGAACCGCGCCGCGAAGTCCTGGGTGGTCTGCGCAAGCATGCAGCAAGGCGCCGCAAGGCACACAAGCAGAAATATCAACAGTCTGTTCATTGAACTCTCTTTTCCTTTACCGAAATGCCGAGGGAATCGCATTTGTGTTTCTCACGCAACCCGTCGGACATATTGCGGAAAGCCGCGGAAACTTCATCATACGCCACTTGAGGATCCTCGTAAGTATCTTCATAAGTGGAATAATTGTAATCAGGTGCCGAACTGCTATCGTTTCTGAACGAGCGCTGGGCGGCATTGCCCAACGTAAGTACGATTGCAACTGCTGCCGCAGCCTTGAACAGCGGGCGCAGGCGAATCGTGAACGGTATGCGGCGCGCGCTGACCGACGGCTGTTCCACCAGTTTGAGGACTTTATCGTCGAAATCGGCACCGAGTTTTATTTCCGAGGCCTGGTCTTCGTAAGCAAACAGACTTCTGTACGGCTCCAGGCTTTGCGGGATGTCTTTCTGACGGAAAAAGGCGCGAAGAACGCTTTCTTCCTCCAGCGACGTCTCACATTTCCAGAAACGTTCCAGAAGTTTTTCTATATATTTATAGTCCATATGCTTCGATTTTCTCTATTTGTAACCGTATGCTCCTGCGTGCCCTGAAAAGATTCACCTTTACCTGTTCCTCGCTCTGACCTGTTATTTCCGCAATCTCCTTGTAGGATTTTCCTTCTACGTCGCGCAGTTGCATTACCATGCGCTGCGGTGGCGGAAGTGTGTTGAAAAGTCTCTCAACCATTTGCAGACGCTCTCTTTGTATGAGCTGCTGGTCGGGAAGCGCGTCGGCCGAGAGCGGCTGGGGCACTTCGTCGAGAGCTATATTGGAATTTTCCTTCTTCTCCGCGCGGTCGAGGGCGAGATTCCTGCAAATCGTGAGGCTGTACGCCTCTATCGACTCCACATCTCCGAGCTCGTCGCGCCGGTTCCACACACGAATCAATACATCCTGAACGATGTCTTCGGCCTCTGCCCTGTTCAGCGTAACACGAAGAGCCAACCGGAAAATTTTATTCTTCAACGGCAGAACATCGTCGCGAAAACTGAGCTTTTTCATCGTTCTTATACTTAAAAGACGGTTATCGCGGCAAAAAGTTACAGTTGCCGCGATATTTTTTTGAAAAAAATTCTGATTCTATTCCCCGAAGATTTTCACGAACAGCTCTTCCGGAGTATCGGCCACCTCTAAAGCGCGGTCTGTACGAGACCCTATCATATTCTCGTCCTTTATCTTGGCCAGCATGTCGAGCAAAGGATTCCAGAAGCCGCACACATTATATAATATGACTTTCTTTCCGTGATAACCAATCGTGTTTGCCGCAACCACCGTGAATATTTCGTCGAGAGTTCCTATTCCGCCGGGCAGCGCCACGAACACGTCGGCCTCGCGCACCATTGTACTCTTGCGATCGTCGAGGTTCTCGCAATAGAACGCCACGTCAGGATCGGCCGCAAGGTTTCTTTCCATGAGCAGTCGGGGAATCGCGCCTATCGTCTGCCCGCCGGCTTCGTGCACGGCGTTCGCCGCCACGTCCATAAGGCCGCACGCCGACCCGCCGTAGACCATAGCGGCGCCCCGGCGCCCTATCTCGCGCCCAAGCTGCCTTGCCGCCTCGATATACTCATTGCGTATTTCACCGCGCGAGGAACAGAAAACGCCTATCCGCTTCATCGTCATTCCTTATAGGCTATCGCCTCTATCTCTATGCGCGCTCCCTTAGGAAGCCTTGCCACAGCGACGGCCGAACGTGCGGGCGGCACATCGTCGAAATAGCCCGCATAAACTTCGTTAACGACCTTGAAATCATCCATATCGGCAAGAAAAACCGTTGTCTTCACAACATCTCGCATAGTCATGCCTGCCTCATACAGCACAGCGCTTATGTTGTCGAGCGAGCGGCGCGTGAGCACGGCGATATCTTTGTCGGGAAACTTTCCCGTTTGCGGGTCTACGGGCAACTGCCCCGAGACGAACACGAAGTTCCCCGCTTTTACTCCCTGGCTGTAGGGGCCGATAGCTTTAGGGGCGTTCTCGGTAGATATTTCCTTTTTCATTTTGCTTTGCTTTTACGTTATTCAAAGACCAAATGTAATGATTTTTCCCGTGTTGCGTATCGCCGCACGCGCTTTTTTGACAACGCTCCCGCGCAACGAATGTTTTTTGTAGTAATTTTGCGGCGAAATGAAAACTTACGAAACAAGAAAGCTCTCCAACGGGCTGAAAATAATTTACGAGCCCTCAACCACCGACGTAGTTTACTGCGGATACGTGGTGAACGCCGGAACGCGCCACGAACCGGCCGACAGAGAAGGAATGGCACACTTCATAGAACACATGTCGTTCAAAGGAACCGAGCACCGCAACTCATGGCACGTGAGCAACGCCCTCGAAAGCGTGGGAGGCGACCTGAACGCATACACAAGCAAGGAAGAAACGGTATTCTACACCGCTCTGCCGCGCGAGGAGCTGCGCCGCGCAATCGACGTGCTCACCGACATGGTTTTCCACAGCACATATCCGCAGAACGAAATCGAAAAAGAGGTGGAGGTTATTATAGACGAGATACAAAGCTACAAGGACTCGCCGGCCGAACTGATTTTCGACGAATTCGAGGAGATGATTTTCAACGGCCACGCCTTAGGACGCAACATTCTCGGCAAAGCCGAGCGGCTGCGCACATTCACCACGGCCGACGCCCTCGCTTTTACAGGCAGGTGCTACCGCCCGTCGAACGCAACGTTCTTCCTGTACGGCAACATCGACTTCAAACGGGCCGTCCGCATGCTGGAAAAAGCAACGTCCGACCTCTCGCCGCTGCCGGCCGAGATAACGGCAGAGCCGTTGCCCGAATATGTTCCGGCCGAGCGGATTGTAAAGAAAGACACCCACCAGGCGCACGTGCTCATAGGAACGCGCGGACTGAGCGCGAACGACGAGCGACGCACTCCGCTCTTCCTGCTCAACAACATACTCGGCGGGCCGAGCATGAACTCACGCCTCAACATCGCCCTGCGCGAAAAGAACGGCCTGGTATACACCGTAGACAGTTTCAGCGTGTCATACACCGACACGGGCCTTTGGGGCATATACTTCGGTTGCGACGCAAAAGACGTATACCGCTGCCGGAAAATCATATCTAAGGAACTGAACAGACTGGTCGAGACACCGCTCACCGAAACCCGCCTGCGAACCGCCAAACGCCAGATAAAAGGACAGTTGAAAATCTCGCGCGACCGCCTGGAAAGCTATGCGCTGAGCATGGGTAAGGTTTATTCGCAATACGACCGCCACCGCGACATAGAGGAACAGTGCCGGCGAATCGACGCACTAACATCCGAACAGCTGCAAAGCGTAGCGGCCGACCTGTTCGCGCCCGAACGGCTCACGACGCTCATTTACAGATAGCCTGTACCGGCACTCGCGCACAGGCATCCCCCGCATGAAATCCGTGCTGCCTTGCCGGTGGATTTTGCAGACAAAAACGGTCACCTGCCAAGTACTTGAAAATCAGCAGGTGTATATATAGAGAAAAATATGTCTGAGATATTTTAAAATATCTCAGACATATTTTCGATTATCTCCCTTGTATTTTTAATTTGCTGCGGGAAGTTTTTTACCATACGAAAAAAATATTTTTTTTCGCAAGAGGCATATTTTTTATGAAACCCTCCCCTGCCGTTTTTTTGCAGGGCCACGTTTCCAACATGCGGAAGACGCAGAAACAAAACGCGGAAAAGGCCGCATTTGCGGCATTGCGCATGATTCGCAGAGAAAGCGCGAAAAAATTCCGGCAAAAACTTCTGCCCGCATACGACAAATCCTCTGCCAGAAACATTTCCGGCAGAGGATTTGTCGATATTCTTTTCCAACACCTGCGGGTCAAGGCTTCAAGAAGCGCACCGTTCCTTTGCAAGTCTTGGTTACGGCCCTGCAAATATATACGCCGGCCACAAGATTTCCGCATTCCATAGTTGCGGGAGAGCCGTATCCCTTGCCCGCCGCCATTAGGCAACCGTCGGTATTGTAAACATACAGCATGGCTTCCTCGTCGGCCGGCAATCCAAGAATGGTAAGCCGTCCTTCGGAGAACGAGGCCTTCAATTCAGCTCCGTCATTCTCCCGTTCTATTTGTTTTACAGGCACAAGGCCGCTCGTGCGTACCTGCACCTCGCCGTACACTCCAGAGCCGTCCACGGCACATGCCCGCACAGTAACAGTGCCGTCGCCGAAAGCCGTGAGCAGGCCGCTCGTTCCTACGACAGCTATGTCGTTACCGTCTACCACCTGCCAATTGAGGCGCTGCACAGTGGCGTTCAACGGGTAAATATTGGCCATGAGCTGTATAGACGTTTCGCCGGCGCTGCCGTCGATTGTCATGTTTTCCTTATCGCTCAGCACGGTAATCTGTTTAGCCAATATAGGCGAAAAGGCATCGGCTACCGAAACGACGTTCGACCGACAAACTGTTGCGTCGGTCGCCCTGGCGGCTTTTTTCACCGCCTGCATAGAGGCGGGAATCATCTCGACCGCATAATATGCCATGTCGGACGCTGCGTCAAGGTCGCTGTACGATATCTGGTGCCCCGAAACCTCTGCAATGGTGTGCAGGTCGTCAGGCGACACTCCGCCAAGTATGCGGTAGCTTGCTATATCGCGACCCTCGTAGCGTGTCCACACGAGATTCCATGTATTTCCCAATCCTTTGTTTATCATCACATGAACAGGCTGATGTTCCACGCTCGGCGCAGTCTCTCCGTAGGGCAACGAACACACCAGGCGGTAACGCGAAGCCGAACAGTCGGGCATGGATGCACTGTCCACGTAAGACGTTTCCGATACAGGCAGAGTGGCCAGCAGTTCGTATTCATCATAGCGGGAAGTTTCCTTGTACACAAGTATGTTCTGCGTACCCTCGGGCAGATTACCAGCACTCCAGTTAAGGCGATACCTACCCGACTCCGGCTCTATATCCACTATCGTTATCGCAGGACGGTTGTTCGAAGCGTCAACCGTGGTCTGGGCGGAATAAGTTTCCATGTTGAAATCATCGGCCACCGAATGAAACAGTTCGTAACGCCCTGCCTTGCCGAAAGTAACTACCGCATGGCTGTTGTCCAGGACTTCGACCTTGACAAGCGAGGATGCGTCTTTAACATCGCAGGGGCTGGCACCGTCCAACGAGTAGGTCCATGCACTTCGCTCCATATTCTCGCCCTCGAAAGACACCCTGGCATCCTGCAGAACCGTTTCGGGCAGAGAGAAAGCTCCCTGCGGAACAGGATATACATAAATATCCTGACTTGCCGAAGAACCGACGCTCACAGTCTTCAGCCCTTCGCTATTCCATATGACGGAATAACTGCCGTCGGCGTTATCCTTGACAGTAGCGTCGGAACCGAAACCTACCAACTGCCCGCTGTTATCAGTTATCTTGACCTGCACCTCGCATCCAACGCCTGTCGATGCTGGCATTTCTATCATGGATGTCTCGGCCACCGTAAGATTGTACACTTCGGAGAAGTCGGATTCCTGCATGTAGCTGTCTACACCCTGAACCTGCACTTCATACTCGCCCGCAGGAATGTTCTGCACCGGAATGCGGAACCTGTTGCCCGCAATCAAAGGACAAGGCGAGGACATCACGCCCATAGTATTTACGACCGACCACTCAAGCAGAGAAGCGGAGGAAGGCACATGCACTCCGTTTTTAGTAGAATTCAGCGGGGAGAATATGTAAGCCCCGTCGCCCGTGGCACCTTTGCGGCGGACGCTGATATTATATCGCATTAAAGCAGCCGGAGTTTCCGCGTCGGCCGAATGATTCCATTCTATTGTCACGAATTTTTCGTCCTGCGAAGCACGGATCTGCTCCGGAGCGGCAGGCTTACAATTGGCAACCTCGGAAAATACGGCTTGCCCTACCGCCCGTCGCCCGTCGGTAAGCAGAAAGTCCACACCTGCATTGATATCGATAAGCTCGGTTGTCCCTATTTCATAGCTTCGGTCTTTATGAAAATAAACCACAACACTTTGGAAAGAACTGTTAGTTCCGAATATCAAATCCAGACATCCGTTGTTGTCGACATCCGCTATTTTATATAATTCGCCGAAAACCACTCCGTTTTCAGCAGGAATAACCGAGGTTTTACCGTCTCCCCATTGAATGCGGATATCTTCGGAATAGCGTGTAAAACCTGCCCACGAATCATAATCAGATCCGATAAAATCCCACAGACCGTCACCATCGAGATCCTCTATCGTCCCGAAAGTAGTGCCGTCCCAGTCTATCCATTCCAATTTCTCGGACGTAAAAGAAAAGTCGCCGTTATTGCGGAAAAGCACAACGTTTCTCGTTTCGGTTTCATAGGAATCTATTCCCACGAAATCAATAAGTCCGTCCTTGTCGTAATCGACAGGTATAAGCGCATTTGTCATAGCGGCGAACTTGTTTTTCAAATCTTCAAAGGCTGTGTAGTCTCCAAGATTCCTGTAACCGTAAGGTTCCAGCAAGCCGTCATTGTTATAGTCCCGCCAACCGTAATTTCGGGAGTCATAGAAATCCGCATTAAAAGCCTCGACATTCAGTTCTCTCAACGTCATCTGTCCGTTTCCTTCGTTAGCCAACAAATAAGGCTGATTAAAATTATAATTCAATACGTCGGCCTTTCCGTCTCGGTTAACGTCGGCAACAAGTGAGTTAAACCAAGAAACAGAAGGCAGGCTGCTGTTCCAGATTTTCTTTACCGTTGTGTATCGTGCGTGCTCGTCTCCCTCATAAAAGCGGCAGTTATTGTTGTTTTCCAGAAGAAGTTTCGCGTTTCCGTCCTCGTCTATATCGACGGCCGCCAGAACCCTACTAATCGAAGATTCTCCGAAATCATGATTCTTTACATTTCCTCCTATTACGTCCAGCGAATGCTCCACTCGGGCAAAAGCTCCCGAGGGCGCCGTTGTTTTCAGCGAAATATGCTTCTCGCCGCCGGCGGTGAACTTGATTTCGTATTCGCTACCGTCGGCCGAACTGGAAAGCACCGTTGCGCCGTCCCAGTTCCATTCGTAAGTACATCCTTCCTCTACATCGCCAAGCAGAACTACCTTGCAGGTGTCACCTATGCTGAAAAACTTAGAACGCGACAGGAGAAAATCGGCAGCAGGTTCCTTTTTCTCGAAAACCGCATATGGACTGAACTCCGACCCCAGGCAACCAGGATCGACGCTCTGCACCGAAATGTAATATGTTCCGGCCGGCCACGACGAAACATTCAGAGTGCGCAAACGCGAAAAGCCGCAATTTCCTTCCTCCAGATTCCTGCGCCGTCCGTCGGGCAAGGCATGTGCAAAAAACATATCGCCTTCTTCTGAGTCAGAGCCGATACGCAGGGCATAGGTAAGGTCGGCCGACGAGCATTCGGCGTCCGAGCCTTCATCCCATTCTACGCGAAGCGTTCCTTTTGCCGCGTCGTAAACATAGCGCGGCTTGCCTGGCGAGGCAGGACGGGTATTCGGACGGGCATTCGGAATAAGATTTTCGCACACCGAGCCATTATGCAGCACACGTACGTATCCGCTATGGTCCAAATCGGCAAGCAGACAGTTATATTTGACTATATAATCGAGCTCGTGCCGGAAATTCAGATCTCCGGCTTCTTTTTTCAACAAAACCGGCGTATCGTCTACGTTCATGTCCTTCAGTTTATAATACACAAGGTCGGATTCCTGGTATTTATCGCCATTCTGTTTCTGAGCCACGATTTCATAGCAGCCGTCGCCGTCGAGGTCGACACATTGGCGGAAGTACAGCACACCGTCGAGCGAAAATTCGTGCTGTATGAACGAACCGCCGCCTTTGTTTTCCAGCAACAGCAAGAACGAACCGCCATTGTCGTGCGTGTATTTATTGCCGCTATTCGTGCCAAAGTGCACATAATAGCTGAGTGTGAGAAGAATATCCACATCGCCGTCCTTGTCGTAATCATAGCAAAAAACTTCGGGATCGATATAGAGATTCGAAACCAGGAGTTGTTCTTTCCATGTGCCATCGGTCTGGGAAAGGAAAAGAGATGTCCTCTTTTTATCGCTGTCGAAGAGCACATAATCGGTCACTCCGTCGCCGTTGAAATCGCGGAACGTGAACCGCCCGCCTCCTTTATTAAGAACAAAACGCCCGTCGCCGACATTCTGATAGAAAGTTCCGGAAACGGCATCCACAAAGTCGGTGTAACCGTCACCGTTGATGTCGATGGCCTGCGTACCGGAAACTCGCATAGCCGCGCCGTCGTTGCCATAAACGAAACTAACTGCGCTTCCCATTCCGGCTGACGAATAGAGAGACAGTTTCTCCTGCTCGCCCCTGTAAGCCTCGGGAGAAATCTGCGGCATTAGTGTCGGGAACCATTGCCCGCGCACATACACCATGACCTCCTCCGGATCGTTGGGCCAATTGGTCTTGAGATCCGCCCTGCCGTCATTATTGAAGTCTATGGCCTGGAGATTCGGGGTACCGTAATGTCCCACGTACATGTTAGTCCAGTTGCCGTTGTCGAACGCATACGAACTGTTGCCCTGCCAAACGCCATAAATCATATAAGCATCGACATAGCGGTCGTTATTAAAGTTGAACCAGTTGTAAAAGACATCTGAATAACCGGTAAAATTGCTGAAATAAGCAATCGTGCCGTCTCCCCTGACATCATAATAAAACTGCCGGTTGTCTGCCCGAACAACAGAAAAGACATGAAACAGGAAAAACGCCGGCAACAGCAGTTTTAAGAAAAAAAATAGATGAATCTTTTTCATACATTATTATCTTTAGCCAACGGCTCCTTTTGGCTATTTATAACAATGTCCCCGCAGATACCCATAAAAAACGTGGAGCCGATTCTGTTGCTCGTTCCACGGTCTGAAGGCCTTCGCATGCCCGATATGTCGAAACGAGCAACGCTGAAAGCCCCACGATGATGTAACTATACAATTCCCCTCCCTGTCATGACACTACCGCCACAACCGACAAGGATATATAAAATACATCCCACAGGGCGTCCCCGTTGCTTTGTTTTTGACATATCTCTCGAAGTTGCGAAGTTCTCAGACCGTCAAAGCCAAAGCGCACAGTTACGCCTTTATGTATATCCGTTTCACCGCACCCTGCCCATCACGGGCTTCCAGCGCAAGTAAAACACGGCAAATATAAGTTATTTCACGCAAAAGCCACGCTTTTAATATGATAAAATCCTCCTTTTACGCCTTAGACCATACATGCCGGCACACGAAACGCAGCACGAATGAATGCTGCGGAGCCCCCGCAACGCTTGCCCGAAAACCATATCGGAGATATTCCGGAAACGATACGGAGACGCTAAACACACAGTTATTGTATGCAATAAAACAAGCAATACCGAAAGCCGACAGTGCACGGACAGAGGAGTTTGCAGACAAAAACGGTCAGCGGCCAAGCACTTGAAAATCAGCAGGTGTATATGTAGCAAAAAATATGTCTGAGATATTTTAAATTATCTCAGACATATTTTCGATTATCTCCCTTGTATTTTCAATTTCCTGCGGGAACTTTTTTACCGCGGGAAATTGAAAATATTTTTTTTCGCGAGAGGCAAATTTTATATAAAACCCTTACATACCTATTTTTTGCAGGGCCATGTTTTCAATGTACGGAACACGCGGAAACAGAACGTGGAATAGGCCGCATTTGCGGCATTGCGCATGGCTTACGAAGAAAGCGTGAACAAAAATTCCGGCAACAGTTCCTGCCAAATACGACAAATCCTCTGCCGGAAAAGTTTCCGACAGAGGATTTTACCTGTTATATCTACGCTGGAACGGAATTTATTTCAGCCGCGCCAACGTTTCCTTTATTCTCTTCATTGCCTCGCGTATATTGTCCTCGCTGGTGGCATAACTCATGCGGAAATACCCAGGCGCACCGAACGCGTCGCCGCTAACTGTGGCAACATGCCCCGTTTCGAGCAGATAAAGCGCAAGATCGTCGGCATTGTTTATAACCTTGTCGCCGTCGCGCTTTCCGAAATACGACGAGCACTTGGGGAAAAGGTAGAACGCTCCATGCGGGTCGTTGACCTCAAGGCCGGGAATCTCTTTCGTAAGGCTTACAATAAGGTTCTTGCGTCTTTCGAACGCGCCGCGCATTGTCTCAACGCATGTCTGATCGCCGTTAAAGGCCTCGGCAGCCGCTATCTGGCTCACAGAGCACGGTCCGCTCGTATATTGTCCCTGCAACTTGTTGCAAGCCTTGACTACCCAGTCGGGCCCTGCTATGAAACCTATTCTCCAGCCCGTCATGGCGTATGCCTTCGACACTCCGTTGACTATAACCGTGCGTTCTTTCATGCCGGGCACCTGCGCCATGCTTGCGTGACCGCCCACATAGTTGATGTGCTCGTATATCTCGTCGGAAAGCACTATTATGCGCTCGTGCTTTTTAAGCACATCGGCAAGAGCCGCAAGCTCGTCAAGTGAATAAATGGAACCGGTGGGGTTGGAAGGCGAACAAAGTATAATGGCGCGCGTTTGCGGCGTTATAGCTGCTTCCAATTGCGCGGGCGTAATCTTGAAGTCCTGGTCTATACCGGCGGTGACGCACACCGGCTCGCCGTCGGCCAGTTTTACCATTTGCGGATAGCTCACCCAATAGGGAGCGGGAATAATGACTTCATCACCGGCCTGAACGAGCGCCATTATCAGATTGCATACGCTTTGTTTGGCGCCGTTGGAACACAGAATCTGCGCAGGAGAGTATTCCAAACCGTTCTCTCGACGGAGTTTTTCGGATATAGCCTCGCGCAAAACCGGATAGCCCGGCACGGGAGAGTAGTGCGAGAAATTTTCGTTGACGGCCTTTATTGCGGCCTCCTTTATGTGCTCGGGAGTGTTGAAATCGGGCTCTCCCACACTAAGGTTTATCACATCCACGCCACGGGCCTTAAGCTCGTTGCTCTTTTGCGACATTGCCAATGTTGCCGACGGAGCCAGACGATTGAGACGTGCAGACAATTCATTCATATTATTGCGGTATTTTATTTATATCGGTAAAAAAAATTATTCTCTGTTGCTTCCGAAAAGACGCAGAATGTAAAGAAACAGGTTGATGAAATCGAGATAAAGCATGAGACTGCCCATAAGTGCGAGCTTCTGGGTATTGTCGTTCACCTCATCGCCGTATTGGGAAATGAGATGCTTTATTCTTTGCGTGTCATAAGCGGTAAGTCCGACGAAAAGCAGCACGCCCACATAGGTTATTATCCAATAAAGCACGCTGTTGTGTAGGAATATGTTCACTACCGTGGCAATTATAAGCCCTATCAGCGCCATCATAAAGAATGAACCGAACGAACTGAGGTCCTTTTTAGTTGTGAATCCCACGAACGACATTGCGGCAAACATTCCCGCCGTAACGAAAAAGGCCGTGGCTATGGACGACTGTGTGTAAGCAATGAAAATAAACGACATCGTAACGCCGTTGAGCACGGAATAAACCGCAAACATTATTCCCGCCGTGGCAAACGACATCTTCATCAAACGCGCGGAGAGAATGAACACAAGGGCGAGCTCGGCTATAATAAGAAGCCAGAATGCCCCGCGCGACATGAAAATAGCCTGTACCAATCCAGGGTTGGAGGCCACATAAAGCGAGGTGAGCCCCGTTGCTGCGAGCGCAAGGGTCATCCATAGATACACCTTGCCTATTAAAGTGCGGTAAGCGGTGTTGACGCTCTGCACGAACTGATTCTGATATTCGATTTCGTTTCTCATGATGATATTTGTTTTTTTATTTGTTTGTCTTATCACTATTATCAAAATGCAAAGTATGCCCCATACGGTCTTTCTTTGTATGAAGATAACGCTCATTATATTTGTTAGGGTCTATCTCGATAGGCACATTCTCGGTTATTTCCAGACCGTAAGCCTCAAGACCCACCCTTTTCACCGGATTGTTGGTAAGAAGCCGCATTTTGCGCACTCCTATTTCGCAAAGAATCTGAGCGCCAACGCCATAATCGCGCTCATCGGGGTCGTAGCCGAGATGGATATTGGCATCGACAGTATCATAACCCTCCTCCTGGAGCTTATATGCCGCTATTTTCGCCATAAGTCCTATACCACGGCCCTCTTGATTGAGATAAAGCACCACTCCTTTGCCTGCGCGCTCGATTTCCAGCATTGAACGGTGCAACTGTTCGCCGCAATCACAGCGGAGACTGCCGAAAATATCTCCGGTAGCGCAAGACGAATGAACCCGCACGAGAACCGGTTCGTTTTCGTCCCATGTACCCTTGATTAAAGCGATATGTTCCTTGCCGTTGTTCTTCTGACGGAAAGGAATAAGGCGGAAATGGCCGTAACTTGTCGGCATATCCACTTCTTCTCCCTTTTCCACGAGCAGATCGGCCTTGAGACGGTATGCAATAAGGTCGCTTATAGTAAGTATCTTCAATCCCCACTCCTCGGCCTTCTTCACAAGCTGCGGCATACGCGCCATAGTGCCGTCCTCATTGAGGATTTCTATAAGTGCAGCGGCCGGACGAAGACCTGCAAGGCGTGTAAGATCGATTGCCGCCTCTGTATGTCCTGCGCGCCGCAACACGCCATTATCCTGCGCATAAAGAGGACAGATATGTCCAGGCTTTCCAAACGACTGCGGCGTCGACTCGGGGTCGGCAAGGGCCTTTATCGTTTCCGCACGGTCGTGAGCGCTTACTCCCGTAGTGCAGCCTTCAAGTTTGTCTACAGTGATTGTGAACGGAGTGCCTAAAAGGCTTGTGTTGTCGGCCACCTGATGAGGCAGGTCGAGCTCGCGGCAACGATCTATCGTTATCGGCGCGCACAAAACGCCCCGCCCGTTCGTCAGCATGAAGTTCACTTTTTCTTCGGTTATCAATTCTGCCGCTACGATAAGGTCTCCTTCATTTTCTCGGTCGGGATCATCGACTACGATAACGAATTTTCCCGCTCTGAAATCTTCTATCGCCTCCTCAACGGTTGCCGGTTTGAAGTCTTCAAAATCTGTCATTATATAGTAACTTTTTATTTTTTCTTTTCTTTCAATGTTTCTATGAACATCCGCTCTTTGTCGCACGAAGATACGATTTGTTTCATATCGCGAAGCAACCGCAGACGATATTTCCACATTCTCAGCCACAGAAACAGGCCTATCGGTATTATTATTCCCGCTGCGCGGTTAAGCCATGCCTTGCGGAACGGCGACACATGGGCCGTAACGAATATTACAGGGAATCTGTTCAGCTCGTCGAGTATTCTCAGATCGCGCGAGTTCGACAATTCCTCCACAATGCTTTCCATTTCGGCATTTATATCAACCGCCTGCCTGTCTTCCTTCGGGTTAAAGAAATGTTTCGCATAGTTGGGAATCCTCCACAGGCGCTTCCGCCTGTTATATTCGCGGCAATTTTCGGCCAACGCTCCGAGACGTTCATATACGTCCGGATAATTCGGGTCTTCCACTATCACTTCTTTAGGCGCAATGTGGCGACGCGTTCGCAAGCCCAGCACCGTAATGAAGAAACGCCTGTAAGCCTCGGCGTTGAACACCACAGAATCCCTGTTCGCTTTCAAAGTCAGGAAAACTCCCAATGGAATCAGCACCATAGCGCTCACCCACATGCCGAATCCTATCTGCCACGTTCCTTCCTTTGCAAGTTTCATGCCCGACGTGCTTATTATATAATATAAAATGAATATCACGACCGACACCACGGTTGGAAGTCCGAGCCCTCCTTTCTGAATTATCGACCCTAAGGGTGCGCCGACAAAGAAGAATATTATGCAGGTGAGCGACAGGAGGAATTTCTGGTGCCACGCTATCATGTATTTGCGCATGTTAAGATCATTGTCGAGCACCTCATACCTTTGCCAGTCGAGCTCGGTTTCTATCCGTCCCGCCCTTTCGCGGATTTTACTTATAAGGATAGCTTTCTGCTCCGTAGTCATCGATGAAAACAGACTGTCCACGTCAACTTTCGCAGCAAGTGCCTTAACTTTTTCGTCCGAAGCCTTTTTCTTCGCCTGTTCAGGTTCTTTTTCCGCGGTTTCGGGCGTATGCGATTTCACCGCCGGTGCAACAGTAACATTTGCGTCGGATAAAAGAGCCGCATTTGAATCCGAACCGCGATGGTTTCCCTTCGACACAGGCATGACGCCGAAACCGCCTTCTTTAGACACAATTTTATAATTGGCTTCGCCTATACTGTCGGCATACAGTTCCATAGAATCCACCCCCGCCACGAGTTCTTTCATGTTTTTCGATTCGGGACGGTTGCCTATAGAGTTTGCGTCGAGCACGTTGAAGTTACTGTCGAACTCTATAAAGAGCTGTTTATAGTAAAAAGTCTCGCGATCGTAAGGTATATAGGCATTCAGCCGCCCTGTCGACGCGGCATCGAGGTTCTCGAACTGCTCGCCGTTGAAAAGATGAAGTTTCAGAAAATGCTTGTCGTCGGTTATCTCGAGCTTCGCCGAATCGGCCAGCACTATCTGCGCCTTGTTGAACCCCTGGTCGGTCTTATAGATTATCACATCATGCAGCATTCCCGTTGCGTTCTCCTTTTTCTGAACGTACAGGTTTACATTGGGAATGCCGTTGTAGAAAGTGCCTTCGGGAATGTCGAGCGCAGGAGCGCTCTCATGCATACTCATAAGCAACGTGCGCAACTGAAACTCGGCATACGGCCCCGTCACATTCTGAAAGTAAAACGACATGCCGCCTATCACTGTAACAATAATGACAATAGGCCTCATAATGCGTATCAGCGGAACTCCGGCACTTTTCATGGCCAGAAGTTCGAGCCGCTCGCCCATATTTCCGAACGAAATAAGCGACGACAGCAATATAGCCAACGGCATGGCCTGGGGCACGAGCGAAAGGGCCATATATCCGAAGAACTGCGCGAAGACATCCATCGTAAGCCCTTTTCCTATAAGCTCGTCGATGTATCTCCACGTAAACTGCATCATAAGAACGAACAAGCTGACGAAAAACGCTCCCGCCAACATCGTCAGGAAGTTCCGCGTTACGAACAGATCCAGTTTCTTTATCGTTCTCATCCTTTCTGCACAGGCCCTATTACCTCTAATTGGCAAAATTACTACAAATTAAGCTTATCCCTGCGTTTTTTCGCAGGGAATTGACGTTTGCCCCGTCCTTTGTGCCGACTTTTGCAAATATAGCACCGGTTTTCGCCGTTTTTGCACGCCATAGGCAATCATTTCGACCGTTTTTGCATAAAAAAGCCGCTAAAAACTTGGCACGTTTTAAAGATTTGCGTATTTTTGCAACCGCATTTACGCAAAAATGGCGGGATAGCTCAGCTGGTTAGAGCGCATGATTCATAATCATGAGGTCGAGAGTTCAAGTCTCTCCCCCGCTACAAGGCAGCGGAGCTTTATAATAGCTCCGCTGCCTTAATTTTTTGCAACCGTCAAAGTTGCATCCGCACGCAAGTACGAAACGCGGAATGCGTTCCCGTACGTAAAAAAAAATTATCTCTGAGATATTTTAAAATATGTCTGAGATAATTCAAAATATCTCAGACATATTTTTTCGGCCGTCGGAAGACCTTGCAGAAAATCCGTCGGCCCGCAGACATAACGATGAACATAAAAACAGACATAATGATGAAAAAACTTATCATGGCGGCAGCAATGATGATAGCCCTCGGCTCGGCCGCCCAGAACACCGACAGCAAATCCTCGCTCATAAAAGCAGGCGAAAACGCTCCAGCATTCACACTGAAAAGTCCCGACGACAAAAGAGTATCGCTCGACGATTTCAAAGGAAAATACCTCCTTATCGATTTCTGGGCAAGTTGGTGCCCCGACTGCCGCAAGTCAAATCCTTACATGGTGCAGCTGCACGATTCGCTCAAAGAAAAAGGCGTACAGTTTCTTGGCATTTCGTTCGACACCGACCGGCAGGCATGGAAGAACTGTATCGCAAAAGACAGCCTCGCCTGGTCTCACGCAAGCGAAATGAAGAAGTGGAAGGAAACATCCATATCAAAAAGCTATGGCATAAAGTGGATTCCCACATTCTACCTAATCGACCCAAAAGGACGCGTAGTATTCACCGCACTCGACGAGGAAGAACTCAAAAACAAACTTGCAGAAATCAGGTTCTGAGCAAGAAATCCCATTGTTCACGGCCTGCACGCGGCAAAAACGGCAACCGCATTAATAAAATCCGTAGTAAAAACACAGGAAATCGAGAAAACAATAGCGGTGCAACCTTTTAGAATCGGTTGCGCCACTATTGTTTTTATTTGCTTTGGGCCGAAAGGCGGTCGCGGTAAATGCGGTAACGCGGTTCGGGCTGTTTTTTAACATTTGCGTTCTTGTCGTTGTCTTTAAGAAAAGCTATTTTCGACGCTTTGTCTTTCAAATCCTTTTCCATTTCCTTATCGGCCTGCGCAAGCTGGAAGTATCCTTTCTCGGCAGGGTCATTGAAATCCAAAGTAGGCAATATCGTATTTTCTATGTCGCGGAACGGAATAATCGGTTCCACTCTCTCTATCTCCACAGGCACCACTCCGGCTGCAAGCATGTCGAGCTGACGGGCCGCTGCGTAGGATAGGTCTACTATACAGCCGCGGCGGAAAGGCCCACGGTCGGTAACTTTTACGTATACTTCATTGCCGTTGCTGGAGTTGCGCACACGCAGCACCGTTCCGAAAGGATACGTTTTGTGCGCGCATGTCATGCTGTCGCGATGATAGCGCGTACCGTCGCTCACGCGGTTGCCATGAAGGCGGTTAGAATAATAAGTGGCATTTCCTGTATCTTGCGCGGCGGCAGTAATCACGAATGCGAAAACCGCAACCGCGAACAATATAATTTTGTTGATTCTCATAACGAGGATTTCTGTTTTTCGCCGCAAAATTACGTCTTTTTATCCGAACAGCAAAATTTTCGTTCGCACAAGCGCCTGAAAAAGGGCGAATTAACACACTGCAGCATTCTTTTTACTCTACTTTTTAACACTCCCTTTCCCCGACTGCATGGGAGAAACAAGATTTTTCACACCCCGCAGGAAAAGCATTATGTTAAAAAAACTTTTTTATCACATTTTCGAACAAAAACCAAAGCATTTTCAACTTCATCATACGGTTTTCTCACTATCCCCAGCACACATTATTTATTCTTTTCTGCTAATGACTTTTCACAACAACGCTCCACGACCTGCCAAAAAACATCTCAGACATATTTTGAATTATCTCTGAGATATTTCAAAATATGTCTGAGATAATTTTTTCTGCAAGCGGGAGCATGAAAATACAACCAAAGGCTTTTCGCCCATGCAGGTGAAAAATGTCAAACATATCAGGGATTATAACTAACTTTGAGCGTTTTATTCATAAATATTCAATATTCCTATATATTACAGTTCTAACCGAAAATATGAAAATGCCTTACAGAAAAATTCCCGCCATTGCAGCTTTTAAGAGAAAAGTCATCGCGGCTGTGACAATAATTATATTGCCGCTCGCGGGCGTTGCGGCGCAAAGCACAAAGAGCGCAACCGAAAAATCAATGGAAAAACAGGGAATGGTAACCATTGCGAGCGTAGATTCCACCATTTCCATAAGCCTTATGTATACCCGCGCCGACAATTTCACCGGACGCGTGTTGTACCGCGACCTAAATACGGCATATCTTCATCCTAAAGCGGCAGCAGCACTGCACCGCGCGCAGCAGATTCTGCGCCGCATAAATCCCCAGCTCACACTTAAAGTATACGACGCGGCGCGCCCCATGTCAATTCAGCAACAAATGTGGAATGTCGTGGCAGGTACGCCGAAAAACATCTATGTAAGTAATCCCGCCCGCGGGGGCGGCTTGCACAATTACGGGCTTGCAGTCGACATAACCCTTGCCCGCACCGACGGCGACAGCATTACAATGGGAACACGTATCGACAATATGACCCCTATTGCGCACATAGACCGTGAAGACGAATTGCTACAGCAAAAGAAACTGACACGCGAGGCATATAACAACCGGAAACTCTTGCGTAAAGTGATGACCGAAGCCGGCTTCCACACCCTGCGCTCCGAATGGTGGCACTTCAACCTCACCACACGGGCCAATGCAAGAAAATACTATAAGGTAATAAAATAATTACTCACCGTAATTAAAAAGTTCGAAATATTTGCTATATCTTTTTCGCTATATTTGCAACGTTCTGAGTAAGAGTCTGCAAAAGTCCTAACAAAACGGCTGCAGACCAAAGCGAACGTATAACAACATTCAACATTTTCACATTTATGAACAAACTTATCGCATTCCTAATCACGATAACCGTTTCCTTGACGGCTACGGGACAAAAAAAAGACAAATACATGATCTACGGCCACCTGGCCGACATGGAAACTAAGGCACCCCTGTTCAACGCATGGATGTATCTGTACGACAGCAACCACGTATTTATCGATTCCACGAAAGTCGACAGAGAAATAATGAACTACAAACCAGCTGGATTCATGTTTCGTAACATTTTTCCGCGAGGCACATATTTTATCAAGGTATCCCTTGCAGGTTATTGCTCGCCCACAGTTCAGATAGAGCTTACTAAAAACGAAGATCAGCCTACGCTTTTTCTAAAGAAGCTGCCACCGGCAGGCGAAACCGTTGAAAAAGAATACGAATGGGAACTCACAAAAATAGAAGTCCTTAAGGAATCGCCCGCCTACGCCCCCGATAAAAACAGAACCGAGGCATTCCGCTACGCCAACCGAAACAATTCGCAACTGAAGCAAACACGCAAGGAATTCAACCTCGACAGCATAGCCGGCAAAGGAAATGACGTGAGCCGCATAAAGAACCTTCTCTACTGGGTGCACAATAATATACGCCACAGCGGAAGCAATAGAATGCCCGAGGGACCTATGACCCTCTCGAACATATATAATTCGGCAAAAGTCAATAACTGCGGATACAATTGCCGCGCTCTTGCTATTTGTCTAACCGAAGCACTGCTCGCCGAAGGGATTCCAGCACGATACATCACCTGCCAGTCGAAAGAATGGGATACCGACGGCGATTGCCATGTGATTTGCGTAGCCTGGAGCCGCTCGCTGAAAAAATGGATCTGGGTCGACCCTACTTTCGCCTCATATATTTCCGACGAGAACGGAGTGCTTCTCCACCCTGGAGAGGTCCGCTATCGCTTGCAGCACGGACTTCCGCTGGAGCTCAACGAAGATGCCAACTGGAACAACGAATCTCCGCAAGAAAAGATGTATTATCTCGACGAATATATGGCCAAAAATCTTTACATCTTCTCAGCTAATATGTTCAACCAGTGCGAACCTGAGGGCAAGAGCCAACATCAGCAAGGTGCCGTTGCAGCTCTCGTTCCGCAGGGCAGTAATTTCAACCAAGCATACATTATTACAACCGACGAGGAGTGGTTTTGGCAACCGCCCGTGAAAAAATTCCGGCGCAATCAGGGGACTGTAAAAAAATAACCGCCAAACAGCAGAATGATTAACGAAGCCACTCGGGATTTCATCGCAGCCCACGCGGACGAAGACGTTCGCCGGCTGGCTTTGCAGGCAAAAGTGCCCGACGGCGTTGACCTGCGCGCCGCCCTCGTGCAGATAGAAGGGCGGCAACGGCTGGCAAACAAAGCTCCACGGTTTAGTTCCACACTCGGAATTGAGTTTCCCGAACGCCTGTCCGCCGAACAGTGTTCGAGCGAAGCCACCGCGGCATACAAAGCTGCGACAGTGGAACGACTCGTAGCACAGCGTGCGGCAATGACCGACCTTACCGGAGGATTAGGAATTGACTTCATGGCCATGTCGCCGCTGTTCGGCAGCGCGACATACGTTGAGCGCAATGAGGCACTGTGTTCGCTGGCACGCAACAACTTCGCCGCAATGGGCATAAGCAACGTAAGCATAACGTGCGGTGAAGCCACGGAGTTTCTTACCGGCATGGACAAGACGAATTTCGTATTCATCGACCCCGCCCGCCGCGACGCGACAAACCGCAAGGTGGTTTTGCTCGAGGACTGCACGCCCGACATAACGGCAATGCTTCCACAGCTTAAAGAGAAGTGCAGATTTGTTATGATAAAGCTCTCTCCAATGCTCGACATAAGCGCCACGATTACAAAAACAGGAAATTGCAGAGAGGTGCACGTTGTTGCAGTGAACGGCGAAGTGAAAGAAATCGTAGTATTCATCGATTTTTCTTTCTCGGGCGAGGCCGAAATAGTATGCTCTAACATTCGCGGTGAGAGCACCGCCACATTCTCATTCAAAATGTCGGAAGAACGCAGCGCAATATGCAAATTTGCCGATGAAACCGGAGATTTTCTATACGAGCCCGACGCAACGATACTCAAGGCAGGAGCTTTCAAACTGCCGGCGCAGCGCTTTGGCCTAAAAAAGCTGCATCCGAACACTCATTTATACACTTCCGACACAAAAAATCCCGATTTCATCGGTAAAATTTTTAAAATCGAAGGCGTCTTCGGCTTCTCGAAAAAAGAACTCCGCAGGCTCGGCGACACATTGCCGTGTGCAAATGTATCGGTGCGTAATTTTCTCACACCGGCCGAAGAACTGCAAAAACGGCTGCACATAAAAAACGGCGGTGAAAACTACATTTTCGGCACCACGCTGCATTCGGGAAAACACGCAATAATATATTGCAGGCTTATTGACAGGAAAAACTGACACTTCCCTTTACACCAACCAAATACAGACAAAAACGGTCATCTGTCAATCACTTGAAAATCAGCACGTGTATATGTAGCAAAAAATATGTCTGAGATAATTTAAATTATCTCAGACATATTTTGAATTATCTCCCTTGTATTTTCAATTTCCTGCGGGAACTTTTTTACCATGCAAAAAAATAAAATATTTTTTCGCGAGACCGTTTTTGCATTATTTTCTGGAAAAACAAATTCGTTCAAGAACAGGAGAAGCCCCTCCCGCGGCAAAACTAAAATATCTCAAAAATGCTTTCATTTACTCATATCGAGAAATAAAAGTCATACGAAAGCAACGGCTTGACGAAAGCAAATTTTTACAGCAATTGTTTTTTAGTACGAAAAATAGTATTTTCGTAGTCCGAAAGCCTATCATAAATTAAAAACATGGGACTGCTTTACAAAAACCGCAACGACAGGATAATAGATTTCACTCTCGACCTGAAAAACGACTGGCACAGCGACATCCGCGAAGAGACGCGCTCACGCTTTCTCGCGCCCGAATGGTATCCGCAAAGCGGAGTGGAAATAATATGGCCCACATCCGAAACCGACTGGTCGTACATGCTCGACGAAATAACAGGGACGTATATACGAATTACGTTCGAAATAGCCTCGCGCGAACGCCTGCTCATCGTAACATCCGATCCTGAAGGAGTAAACCGCCTGCTCAGCAGCCACATGCCACAGAAAGCGATGAAAAACATCGCGATAGCTCAACAGGAAATAAACGACACCTGGGCGCGCGACAATGGTTTTCTCACCGTTGTGGGACCTGCTGGCGCAGAGCTCATGGATTTCGGATTCAACGGCTGGGGAAACAAATTCGAAGCCTCGAAGGACAACACGATAAACAAACATCTGTACGACGAGAAATACATAAAAGGAACTTATACCGACTGCAATGACTTCATTCTCGAGGGAGGGTCGATTGAAACCGACGCACTCGGCACCTTGCTGACGACCGAAAGTTGCCTGCTTTCAGAAACGCGCAATCCTTCACTCAATAAAACCGACATAGAACTGAAACTAAAACAATATTTCAACGTATCAAACATATTATGGCTCAGGCACGGACATCTTGAAGGCGATGACACCGACGGGCATATAGACACGCTGGCCCGTCTGTGCCCGAACGGCAGAATCGCGTACGTAAAATGTTATGACAAAAACGACTCTCATTACGAGAATCTAAGCCTTATGGAAGAGGAACTGCAAAGTTTTGCACAACCTTCGGGAGAACCATACGAACTCGTGCCGCTACCGCTGCCGTCGGCCGTATATGCGCCCGAAGAAGACGGAAGCCGCGGAGAAAGACTGCCGGCAACGTATGCGAACTACTTGGTAATGAACAACGCCGTACTTCTACCGTCCTACAATCAGCCGGAAAACGACGAAATTGCGGTAAAGGCAGTACAGAAACTCTTTCCGCGGCATGAAATAATCAAAGTTCCATGCCTTCCGCTGCTGAGGCAGCACGGTTCCCTGCATTGCTCAACCATGCAATTCCCCGCCAGCGTACTTGCTGCGGAAGAATAAAGCGACAGCAACGGGAATTAAATATTTTAAACAGCAAATAAGTACAGCACAATGGATAACAGAACTTTAAATATAGGACTAATACAACAGGCAAACTCGGAAAACATAGAAGAAAACATATCCCGACTGAAAAACAGCATAAAATCGCTCGCCTCACAAGGAGCCGAACTGATAGTTTTGCAGGAGCTGCACAATTCTCTGTACTTCTGTCAGACGGAAAACGTAAACAACTTCGATTTGGCCGAGCCTATTCCAGGTCAATCCACAGGGGCGTTCTCGCAAATGGCACGCGAGAACAACGTTGTGCTGGTAACGTCGTTGTTCGAACGACGCGCGGCCGGAGTATACCATAACACAGCCGTAGTTCTGGAACGCGACGGCAACATTGCGGGAATCTATCGTAAAATGCACATACCCGACGACCCCGGATATTATGAGAAATTCTATTTCACGCCTGGCGACATCGGTTTCAAGCCTATCGACACTTCCGTTGGACGGCTCGGCGTGCAGGTATGCTGGGACCAGTGGTTTCCCGAGGGAGCACGCCTTATGGCCCTGCAGGGAGCAGACCTGCTTATCTACCCCACAGCCATAGGATTCGAATCGAGCGATACGAAAGAGGAACAGGAAAAGCAACGTAACGCATGGATAACCGTACAGCGCGGACATGCCGTAGCCAACGGGCTGCCTGTTATCGCAGTAAACCGCACCGGATTCGAAAACGACCCGTCGGGCTGCACAAAAGGTATCAGTTTCTGGGGCTCGAGCTTTGTATGCGGCCCGCAAGGCGAAATGCTGGCACAGGCTTCGCAAGACAAAGAAGAAAACATTCTTGTACAGGTAAATCTTTCTCACTCTGAAAACGTAAGACGTTGGTGGCCGTATCTCAGAGACCGTAGGATAGACAAATTCGAAGGCCTGCTGGAAAGATTTATAGACGACAGCACCTCCACACCCCGCAATAAATGAAAACACTTCTTATATTGGTGGGAAAAACTGCCGATTCGAATATAAAAACACTTGTAGAAAACTACATCTCGCGCATAGGACATTATGTGCCGTTCGAAACGAAGATCGTTCCCGAGCCCAAAAACACCGCCAGCCTCACACGCGAGAAACAATGCAAGGCAGAAGGCGACGGAATCAAGAAGCTCCTGCTCGGCGACGACTGGATTATTCTGCTCGACGAGCACGGAAAAGAATACACTTCGGTAGAATTTTCAGACAAACTGAAACGGATGTGGCAGAACTCCTCGAAAAGATTAGTTTTTGTGATAGGCGGGCCCTACGGATTCTCACCTGAAATAAAATCGCTGGCAAAAGAAACCATGTCACTCTCACGCATGACTTTCTCCCACCAAATGGTGCGGCTCATTTTCGCAGAACAGTTCTACCGCGCCTTGACAATAATAAAAGGAGAGCCTTATCACCACGAATAATCAAAACTTACCAGCACCGGCAAGTGATCGCTGAAGCCTCCGTTATACTTATAACCTTTATAAGTTCGGAAAGGAATGTATTCTCCCTCTGATTCGGTGAGCAGAAACTCCGGATCAAAAATCCTGCAACTGTTATAATTCGTGTGAAGTCGGGATGTGCAGTCTAAAAGTCTGCCATTGACAATAAAATTATCCAGAATTTCCCAATTACCTTTGTAGTAATACGTCCCGCAAACGCCGTGACGGGCAGTTTTTCCCGACATTAAATTATAAAGAGCCTCCGTCTCGGGATTCTCTACGTCCGAGTCCATGACTTTCGCCCCGAGACCATGTGTTATCGCCTTGTCTGTCGGCGTATCATTGAAATCGCCGGTAATAATTATGTTAGGATTTTTTCTAACACCAAAAATAGAATCGACACATCCTTTTATCTGCTCCGCCAAACGCATACGGTACTTCCGCCCTTGCTTTCTGCGGTCCAAACGGCTCGGAAAATGACACACAAATACGTCAAGCGTGTCGCCGGTAAAGACCATTCCCGTCACGTGAAGCACATCGCGGGTTTTCTTCGGCGACATATTGCTGAAATCCGGTCGAATGCTTTCATGACAAAGCACCTTAAACGTTTGAGGATTGTAAACAAAGGCCACATTCATGCCACGGACATCCTCACCGTGGGTAATCAGATAATCATACCCTATTCTGCGAAGCGCACTTGCCTTAGTAAGATAATTAAGTACCGTATCGTTCTCCACTTCACACAAAGCAATCGCATCGATCGGGGAATCTTCACCCGCGGCAGCAATCACCTTGCTCATAAGATTCAGCTTTTTCCAGAATTTCCGCCACGACCAGGCCCTCGGAGCCTCAGGAAGAAAGTCGTTATCGCTGCTTTCCGAATCATCAATAGGATCGAACAGATTTTCCGCATTCAATTCCATAAACCTGAACGAACTTTGAGCCGGCGATTCGTTTACACAAAAAGCAATAAGCACGACAATGCATAAAACATGAAACTTTTTCGGGCTCACAAAAGGAAAATTGCAATTTTAGACCAACAAAAATATACAACATTCAACAATCACAGCTAATTTTACGCCGCAAAATCAAACATATACCTTTACAAAAGTAAAAAGTAGAACTTTTTTCACCCTCATATAAATGAACACAAAAGCAAAAGGATACGCAATAGGAGCCATAGCGGCTGCGACATACGGCACTAACCCTATTTTCGCCATTCCGCTTTACAACGACGGCATGGACGCTAACAGCGTACTGTTTTTCCGTTACATTCTGGCTATTCCTATCGTTGCGCTTATGATGAAAATGCGCGGACGAGGTTTCGCCCTCCGTAAAAAAGAAATTCTGCCCGTTATAGTAATGGGCTTCGTAATGGGAATGTCATCGCTCGCCCTTTTTGAAAGCTACAACTACATGGGCGCGGGAATCGCCTCGACTATGTTGTTTGTATACCCTATCCTCGTGGCAATAATAATGGCCATTGTCTTTCATGAGCGCTTGGGATTTTTAGGAATCTTGTGCATTTTCCTTGCCGTCGGCGGTATATTTATGCTCTACAATACCGGCGAAGGAACAACGCTTAACATCACGGGAGTTATGTTCGTAATTCTTTCGGCTTCGTCGTACGCCGTATACCTCGTTTACGTAAACCATTCCCTACTGAAAGAAATGGCCACACTAAAACTCACCTTTTACGTTCTGATATTCGGATTGCTCATATTTTTCGCCATGTCTAAAGGCGGAAGCGAACTTGCAGTTCCTTCGCGCTGGTACATGTGGCTGAATCTTCTGGGTTTGGCTGTTCTGCCTACCGCAATTTCATTTTATTGCACCACACAAGCAATAATGTACATAGGAAGTACACCGACCGCCATACTCGGAGCGCTGGAGCCCCTCACCGCAGTAGCGCTCGGAATCGTTCTTCTGCAAGAGCCTATCACTCCACGAATCATAACAGGCATGATTATGATAATTGCGGGTGTGAGTATGATAATAGCAGGAAGCAAATTGCCTGTTATGCTTATAAGAATAAGAAAAATGTTTCCAAAAAGAATAAGGCTGCGCCGGTAAAAATCCATGCCTCCGCCTTGTCACTGAAACACAACTGTTACATTATGAAGACAATATCAAATATATTTTTCATCATATCCTTGTTTACAACGACGAATGTCCTTGCAGGCAATCCCGTAGTGTACAATCCGCAGGACTCCATTGAAGCGGAAAAATGGCTCAAGGAAGCTCCGAAAGACGCACCAACCAACGAGCTGGCCCTTTTCTTCGCAAAAAAAATGCTTAACCGCCCATACGTGGCTTTCACGCTTGAAAGAAGCGAAAAAGAACAGCTTATAATAAACCTGCGTGAGCTGGATTGCACCACATTGGTGGAAAATTCGGCAGCACTTGCCATAACCGCACGACAAGGCGGGACCTCTTTTTCCGAATTCTGCAATACTTTACGCAAACTTCGCTATCGTGACGGAAAAATAAACGACTACTCATCACGGCTCCACTATTTTTCCGACTGGATAATAGACAACGAAAAAAAAGGTTTAGTAAAAGACATTGGCAAAGACGGCGAATATCCGTTCACAGCCAAACAAATTATCGACGCCACGTTCATGACAACAAATCCGCAGTACTACAAGCACCTTAAAAACGACACTGCAATGGTGGCTAAGATTGCAGAAACAGAAAAGGCGCTATGCGGACAGACTGTAAACTACATACCGAAAGCGTTGCTCAACAAAAGCGAAAACGAGCTGAATGTAATAAAAAACGGTGACATAATAGCATTGGTAACAAGCAAGAAAGGTCTCGAAATAAGCCACGTAGGAATAGCCATATGGCAACAGGGAAAACTACACCTGCTCAATGCTTCGAGCCTGAAAAAGAAAGTAATATCAGATTCTCTAACACTATACGAATACCAAAAAACACGCCCCACTCAGTTAGGCATTCGGGTAGTAAGACTAAAATAAATTACCTCTACAAAAACACATCCGAACCGGTCATCAGAATTATTTACAGCCAAGTGCCTTGCTGTAGAAGTTTGCAGACAAAAACGGTCACCTGCCAAGCACTTGAAAATCAGCGCGTGTATATGTAGCGAAAAATATGTCTGAGATATTTTGAATTATCTCAGACATATTTTCGATTATCTCCCTTGTATTTTTAATTTCCTGCGGGAACTTTTTTACCAAGCAAAAAAATAAAATATTTTTTCAATAGACAATTTCGACAGAAAGCATCAGTTGGCATGTTTTCTGCCGACCTGTTTTGTCCACATCATATCCACACTAAAATATCTCAAGAAATAATTCTGCCGTTAGCAATCCAAAACTTATTTTTTATCTTCAAACAGACTTGCTATGGAAGGCTCTACGTTCGACATCTGACGCAATATCGCACGCTTGCGCTTTTTCATGTATGATGACGGATTGGCCGAATCAAACTTCAGCGGATTGGGCAAAGAAGCGGCGATAAGCGCACATTGTCCTTTGCTCAGTTCCGCGGCTTCAGTGTTAAATTTGTATTTTGCCACGGCACCTGCCCCGTAAATGCCCTGCCCCATTTCGATACTGTTCAGATAAACCTCCATTATGCGGCGTTTGCTCCATGTAAACTCTATAAGCACCGTAAAATAAACCTCGAAGCCTTTGCGAATCCATGAAGACCGAGGCCAAAGAAACACATTTTTCGCCGTTTGCTGACTTATCGTGCTGCCACCGCGCTTACGCTTGCCTTCAAGACGCTCAACCGCGGCATTCTGAATCTGTTTGAAGTCAAAGCCGTTGTGCTTAAGAAATAATTGGTCTTCCGAAGCTATCACAGCCACAGGCAGATTACGGTTAATCTCGTCAAACGGCACCCAATGGTGCTTGAGAGTGAGTTTTTCGCCGTTATTGTGCTGCTGGACAAGACGAATGAACATCAAAGGAGTTGCATAGACCGGCACAAAACGATACAAAAGCACCATAGTTACAGACGAGGCGAAAAAAAGAATAACCGTCCACAACAAAACGCGTTTAACTATACTCTTCAATAAGAACATGATTCAGACATGAGCAAACCGCCGAAGCAGAACTACTGTTTCGGCGGTTTCCAGAACTTTTATTCAATTAAATTAATTCGAACTTTCTTGCTGAGCCGCTTTTATCATCTTTTCGCTGGCATACATGTAAATCTCTACCCTGCGGTTCTGCTGGCGACCGGCCTCTGTGCCATTATCGGCAACAGGATTCTGTTCGCCAAATCCGGAGGTCTTCTTTATCTGCTGTCCGGAAACGCCGCAGGATTTCAGATATGTCTCAACCGCCTGGGCACGTTTGCGCGAAAGGTCAAGATTCTTTTCAGCGCTCTGTGCGGCAGTGCTGTTTTTCCAGCCCTGATTGTCGGTGTATCCCTGAATATCCACATCGACATCGGTATTTACGTTCAGCACATTCTGAGCAAAATCGTTCAACGAGCTCTTTGCCGCCGAACTCAACTCAGCTGCACCGGTGGCAAACAATATTCCTGAGTCGAAAGTACACTTAACGGCCTTGAAACCGTTGTTGTCGGTGATTTCCTCGACCTTTGCATTTTCAACGGCCTGCGCCTGCTTTTTAACTTTGTCCATATGGTTTCCTATAAGTACGCCTGCGCCGGCACCTACGGCCGTACCTATAACAGCTCCTACTCCGGTGTTACCGGCTGCTGCGCCGATAAGGCCGCCTAATATGGCACCGCCACCGCCGCCTATAATTCCGCCTTTCGCTGTGTTACTCATATTGGAGCAGCTTCCGAATACCAAAACAGCTCCCAGCAAAACTGTTGAAATTCTTAATGTTTTCATCTTCTTGAATTTTTAATGTTTTACTTACACTATAACTATTCACACATAAGCCGTTGTTTCTCTATAAACTAACTGCTTTACTCTAAAATGCAAGACATCAGAAAGGCAGGTCGTCCACGTTGTCGGGAGCCTGACTCAAAGGATCGTTGCCAAACGACGGCGAAGGCGCAGCTGCTGCCGGCGCTCCATACTGCGCAGCCTGTGGCGGAACGGGAGCGGCACCGGCCTGTGCGGGTAGCGCTCTCCATGCGCGTATATCATTAAACCAACGACCGTTAAACTCGTGCGCATCTATGTCGAACGATACCGTATATTCACCATTCAGCTGAAGATTCATCTGTTCGAGCCGCTCCTTGCCAAAAACGGTGAACACGCATTTCTTGGGATACTGTTCATGGGTTTCAATCACAAAGTCCTGGGTCATCCAGGGATTGCCCGTCGTTTTTGATGTTCCGGTGCGAGGTTCGGATACGAAAATTATTTTACCTGTAATATCCATATTTGTATTATTTGTTTTATGCCACAAAACTACAAATTTTGATTTAAAATAAATGCCGATTTAACAGGTTTTATATACAAACTGAAACCAGCCTCCTTTTTTTAAGAACACTAATTGTTTGTTTTCACAAATTATGATAAACATTCACTACGAAAAACAGATTCTATGAAAAATCTGCCGTCAGCGGCTTGATAATAGTACGTACAATAAAAAAAGAAAAATATTTTTTTTACACGATAAAAAACTTCCCGCAGGTAATTGAAAATACAAGGGAGATAATTCAAAATATGTCTGAGATAATTTAAAATAT
>CAJKQZ010000008.1 GCA_905202115.1 uncultured Prevotellaceae bacterium
AAATATGTCTGAGATAATTCAAAATATCTCAGACATATTTTTTGCTGTATATACACCTGCTGATTTTCAACTACTTGCTGGGTGACCGTTTTTGTCTGTAAAACCCTATGAAAAAGCACTGCGGATAGTACGGCGGCTTTGCTTCCGCGGCGTCGTGGCGTGTAGTGAAAATGTTTCGGGAGAAGAAAAAGATTATCAGGGAGACAGATAAAAACATATCCGGAATATTCTGAAATATCCCGGATATGTTTTTTGGGGCCTCGCGGACGAGGGTTTTAAGAAGGTCAGAAGTAATAGCCGAAACCTATCTTCAGACCGACAGTCGAGTTGTTGCTGAAATCGTGAGTGCTCATTTTGTAATAAACGGCCGGTTCGAGCGTGAGATAGTGGTTCAGGTAGTAAGCATATCCTATCTCCACAGGCACAACTACGTCGTTTCTGCTTTTGGTATAGTGTACGAACTGCGCGCCGCTGCCTATGTAAATGCCGTTCTGCGTGAAGTAGAAGCGGGCATTGGCTCCGGCAAACAAATCGTCGATATGGCGCTGGTGCTCGTAGCCCACGTTCGCGAAAACAAGCAGACCGTCGGTTATGAAAACACCGGCGGCGGCTTCAACGTTCAGGCGCAGCCGCTCGCTCGTGCTGTATTGCAGGTTTAAACCCGAGAGCGAAGCGTTCAAGTACTTTGTTCCCTCTTCGAATTGCGCTTTGGCGTTCGTTGCTGCAAAGGCAAGGAAAGCCATGATGACGAAAATCTTTTTCATTGTCGGTTTATGTTAGATGATTTGTGATTTCGGTTTAGAATAAATGTCCTTTTGTAATGTTCTGTTGCGTTGGCGGTTCAACGCTCTCTGTGTGCGGCACCGTTGCGTTTGGTTTCCTTCCGCCGGTTTACGAACCAAACTGCGGCTACGAGCATGTATGTGATTGCTGCAACAGACACGTTGCGTACGGAAGCGCCTACGTTTTCGACGAAGAATTTGTATGCAAAAAACGCCGTGGCGTAAATTGTCATTAAAGCGGGCAGCCATATGCTTGTACGGAGTTTTTTCATCGCTAAGGCATTTATGCAAACGCAAATTTAAAGAAAAGTTTTTACGGCGAATGTAAAAAATGTAATTTTGTGCGTGATATAGTGCGAAAATGGATTTAAAAAAGGCCTTTAATTTTACACTTTTACTTTTTATCCCGATTGTCGTTGCGGCGCAGGTAACTTTCCGGCAATCGTCTCCCCGCGAGGTGAGGGCAGTTTGGCTTACTACGATAGGAGGTCTTGACTGGCCCAAAGGATACGCGCGTTCGGCCGAAGGAATGGAGCGGCAGAAAAAACAGCTTTGTGAGCAGCTCGACCGATTTCGCGACATGGGCATGAATACCGTGCTTTTCCAGACGCGCATACGCGGAACCGTGGTTTATCCCTCCGAAATGGAGCCGTGGGACGGCTGCCTTTCGGGCCGTCCGGGCGTTGCACCCGGTTACGATGCGCTTGCTTTCGCCACAGAAGAGTGTCACAGGCGGGGAATGACGCTGCAGGCCTGGGTCGTGGCTTTTCCGTTGATGAATTACAACGTTGCGCGCCAGCTCGGAAAGCAGGCGCTGCCGAGCGTTCGCCCCGAACTTTGCAAACGGGCGGGAGACCACTGGATGATGGACCCCGGAGTGCCCGCCACAGCCGACTATCTGGCCAAAATATGCGCGGAAATAGTGAGGAAGTACGACGTCGACGGCATTCACCTCGATTATATACGATATCCCGAACGGGGAATTCCTTTTAATGACGATGTTACTTTCCGCCGATACGGTAAAGGCATGAACCGCAACGAGTGGAGGCGCGGAAATGTCACACGTTGTGTGGAAAAGATACACGCTGCGGTGAAAAGTATCAAACCCTGGGTGGTTTTGAGCTGTTCTCCTGTCGGCAAACACGATGATTTGCCGCGTTTTTCTTCATACGGCTGGAATGCCCGCACTGCCGTGGCGCAGGATGTGCAATCCTGGATGAAACGGGGCATAATGGATGAGATTTATCCCATGATGTATTTTTCGGGAAACCATTTCTATCCTTTCGCTCTCGATTGGGTGGAGGATTGCGGCGGACGTATAGTGGCTCCGGGGCTCGGAGTTTATCTGCTTAATCCTCGCGAGAAGGACTGGAGCCTTGAAACGATTACCCGAGAGCTCAGCTTTTTGCGCATAATACGTGCCGGCGGACAGGCTTACTTTCGCGGCAAGTTCGTTCTGGACAATGAGAAGGGCATTGCCGATTATCTGCGCACGTTTTACTATTGCGAGCCTGCTCTGAGGCCTGCTCTCACGTGGGAGGATTCGATTTCTCCCGAAAAGCCGCGTAATGTTACTGTCGAAAAAGGCAAATGCAAGTGGCGCATAGCCTGGGATGAGGCCTACGACCCCACTCCGGGCGATAAGGTGCGCTATAATGTTTATTGTTCGGCTTCTTATCCGGTCGATTTCAGCAGTGGAGCAAGGATGATTGCTTCTTATCTGGAGCGTCCCGAATATACGGTCGACGCGCTTTGCCCTTACGAGCGCGAGATGTACTATGCCGTGACGGCTATCGACCGTTTTGGCAACGAGAGCGGCTTTGCCGGAGTCAATGCTCCCGAGAGAACAGAGAAGAAAGAGGCCGGCATGAAAGTGGAAAACGGTTTTGTTGCCCTGCCTCGCCTCGATGCCGAGTTTGTAATGCTGTTCGACGGTGCCGACAGGGAGATAAGCGTGCTCAAGTACGATACTTTGGTAGAGGTGAGGAATCTTGCGCCCGGGTTTTACAAGGTATATTCGCAGGGGAGGCGCGGAACGCCTCACCGTGTGGGAACGTTCGTCGTAAGGTGATTTGTTTTCGCAACCGGTTGCGAGTTATGCAATGCGTGATTCCTTGCGGTTGTCTTGTTCCGCGTTTCTTTATTTATCCTCGGTGATGTGTTCTACTGTCAGGCAGGCGTGGAAATGCGTTTCGGCGTTTACCGGTGTCAGTGGCAGGTAGCCTTGCAGTATTTTTCCCTTGTCGGTGGCGAGCGGTTGCGATTCTGCGAGCGCGTGATACCTTTGTTTCATGTATTCCGGTAAACGCTCATATAATATAAGGTATCTTCCTGTGCTGCTTGGGGCAATGAGCGGCGTGAGTGCCGCGGCAACCATTCCCATTGTGCGCCGCAGGTTTATTTCCACGCACGGAAAAAGACCGATATTCCCGTTTTCATTATCGTTCCGGCAAATCATCATGTCCACGCCTACAGGGCCGCTGTAGCCCCGCAGTATTTCGGGCAGGGTGAGCGACAAGGCGGATACGGCTGCGTCGAGCGCGAAAGCGGCCGGTCCGAGTTTGAGCCGTATGTCGTTTTCCACATGTGGCTTTACCGTATTTCCGGCGTATGCTCCTTTGCCGGCGGTGCTGAAATAGGAATATCCCGTAAGGCTTGCCGTTCCGTCTGGGTTTATGTGGAATTCGGCCGCACAGTCGCCGTGGTTTTCAAGCAGAGCCTGTACTTCGGCGCCGCCCTGTTCGCGAATTGCGGCTGCGCACCATTTGTCGGCGCGTTCGCTGTCGGCGCCGGAGGCTGCGAATATCCCGCGTCCGCTTCCCGACCACGGTTTTTTCATAATGTATCGTCCCGAAATGAACGCCGGTGTTTCATGCAGCTCGTCGAGTGTGCGTACAAAATGCGATTCTCCCGAGAAAACATCTTTCCCGTCGTGACATGCGGTGCGCAGTCTTTGAAGAAGTACGGGAAGATATTCGGAAACGGTTTCGCGGCTCTGCAGACGGCGCACGAGTTGCAGAAAACCGTTATCGGGCATTACTTGTCGCGGCACACCCCGTTTCTCGAGCATACGCACAAGCAGCGCATTCCATCCCCACGGTTCTATGGCCGAGGGCGGTGCGCCGGAAAAATCGTCAGCTATGGCTACGTTGCGCTTTACCGGCAGATTTTCTGTGAAATCGCGTGCTTCGGCTGCATGTGGTACGAGTACGCATTCGCCGCTGCTGGCATACCAATATGGAAGCAGGGCCAAGTCGTTGTCGATATGGCGGGCGGCGGCAGGAAGTGTGAAGTTTTCGTTGCCCGAAGCCAGAGCCTCGTCGTGGCTCGCGTTGAAAACATGGTAAATCATAGAATTGCAAATATAGCAAAAGGCGAGAGCAGAGTAAAATGAGCTTGCTCATTTTCTATGCCGAGCCGCAATCTATATTGGAGCTTCAGCTCAAAAATAGTAAAGCGGCTTTTTGCGGACGAAATGCTATATACTCCATTCCGTCGGGGAGCAACAGAAGAACATTGTTGTTTTAAGAATTTTTAATAATCGGAAAACGTGTAAGACAGACAAAAAAAGCAGGGAAGCAAAGCACTTGAAAATTAACGTCTGAAGGGTATGGAAAAATATGTCTGAGATATTTCGAAATATCTCAGACATATTTTAAATTATCTCAGAGATAATTTTTCTTATCTGCGGGAAGTGTTTTTTTATGCCTCGGAAACAAACGATTTTTCGGGGAATGAGTTTTTTAATTTTTTTAACCAACTGCGTCGTTTTTCGCTTTGCTGTCCGTGTAAATCGGAAATGACAAAAACAAGGGTGGTAAACGTTTATGCGCGCGGCGGCAGTATGTTTTTATTGTAGACTGCAAATTCGCACAATTAACAGGACTATTGTGTAAATATATTTTTGTATCTTTGCAGCCATTAAAAACGAAGGCTTTTTGCGCGTGCGCTTTCGCGTTCTTAATGAGCGTTTTGGAAGTCATGCACGGGCAATCGGCGCGCTTGAAAGAAAAAAATCGAAAACAAATCTAAAATATTTTATTAACAATGAACTTTGCCATGCTTGTAACGGTAGCCTTGCTGGGTCTGCTGTTCGTGCCTCTCGTATGGGCGATAGCAACGCTGATTGCCCCGAGGTCGTTCAATCCCCAGAAGGAGGAGCCTTACGAATGCGGTATCCCTACGCGCGGGCGTACGTGGGTGCAGTTCAGGGTGGGCTACTATCTGTATGCTATCCTGTTTCTGATGTTCGACGTTGAAACAATGTTCCTCTTCCCGTGGGCAGTGGTTTTGCGTCAGCTCGGCGCTGTCGGAATAGTCAGCGTCTTGTTCTTCTTGTTTATATTAGTGCTGGGCTTGGCTTATGCCTGGCGGAAAGGAGCTTTGGAATGGAGATAAAGAAACGTGCGAAAATAAAGTCGATTCCTTACTCCGAGTTTAAGGACAACGCAACTTACGAAAAACTCGTTGAGGAGCTTAACGCCAATGGAACCAACGTTGTCGTTGCAGCGCTCGACGACCTTATCGACTGGGGGCGCAGCAACAGTCTGTGGCCTCTTACGTTTGCAACAAGCTGCTGCGGAATAGAATTCATGTCGGTGTGCGCCGCACGCTACGATATAGCACGATTCGGATTCGAGGTGACGAGAAACAGTCCCCGACAGGCCGATGTTATACTCGTGTGCGGAACAATCACCACCAAAATGGCTCCGGTGCTGAAGCGCCTGTACGACGAAATGGCCGACCCGAAATACGTGGTGGCGATAGGCGGCTGCTCTATATCGGGCGGACCGTTTACGAAAAGCTATCACGTGGTGAATGGCGTAGACCAGATCATTCCCGTCGACGTTTATGTGCCCGGATGTCCTCCGCGCCCCGAAAGTTTCCTGTACGGAATGATGCAGTTGCAGCGCATAGTTAAAATCGAAAACTTCTTCGGCACGACAAACCGAAAGCAAAAACGACCTGAGGAGGAAAAAGCATGACACTCGACATAAAAACAATAGAACCGTCGCTTCTTAAAGCCGAACTTCTCCGCCTGCGCAACGAGGAACACATGGACTTCCTCGAAAACCTCATAGGTATGGACTGGGGTGAGGAAGGCGGCCTCGGAGTTGTCTATATGCTGCTCTCTACAAGCACAGGCAAACGGGCCAATCTGCGTTGCTCTACAACCGACAGGGTAAACCCCGTGCTGCCTACGGCAAGCGACCTTTGGGATATAGCCAATGTGTACGAACGTGAGGTGTTCGATTTTTACGGAATAAAGTTTGCCGGACATCCCGACATGCGCAGAATCTTCCTGCGCGAAGACTGGGTGGGCTATCCCATGCGCAAGGACGACAAGACGGAAGAGCAGAATCCTTTCGACCCGCAGCACATGACCAACGAACCGCTGGCAGACACTACTTCGGAGTATGAGCTTCTGCCTGACGGAACTATAGGAAAAGCAAAAGAGAACGTGATTTTCGCCAACGAAGACTACGTTGTGAATATCGGTCCGCAGCACCCTTCGACGCACGGTGTGCTTCATTTCCGCGTGGCTCTGCGCGGCGAAATAATCAAACGTATCGACCCTGTGCTCGGATACATACACCGCGGCGTGGAGAAGTTGAACGAAAACATGACCTACCCGCAGACTCTCGCACTTACCGACCGTCTCGACTATCTGTCGGCACAACAAAGCCGCCATGCACTCTGCGCTTGCATAGAGCAGGCTATGGGAGTGGAGGTGAGCGACCGCGTAAAGGTAATCCGCACCATGATGGACGAGCTGCAGCGTATCGATTCGCACTTGTTGTTCTTCGGTTGTCTCTGCCAGGACCTCGGCGCAACGACAGCATTCCTCTATGCTTTCCGCGACCGCGAGAAAATTCTCGACATATTCGAGGAAACCTGCGGCGGACGCCTTATTATAAACTACAACATGATTGGCGGCGTGCAATACGACCTGCATCCTAACTTCTGTCGTCGTGTGAAAGAGTTTATAACTATAATGCGTAAGAACATCAAAGAGTATTACGACATATTCGCAGACAATATAATAGCACACAACCGTCTTGACGGAGTGGGAGTGCTCACGAAAGAGCAGGTTATATCGTTCGGCTGTACAGGTGGCACGGGACGTGCCTCGGGTTGGCATAACGATGTCCGTAAACTCGAGCCTTATGCGGCATACGACCGTGTGAACTTCAACGAAATAATATTCGAGAAAGGAGACAGCTACACGCGTCTGATAGTACGTCTGCAGGAAATAATGGAGAGCCTCGGCATTCTCGAACAACTCGTGGACAATGTTCCCGAAGGTTCGGTGCAAGAGAAGATGAAACCCATTATCAAAGTACCCGAAGGTACATACTACACTGCAGTGGAGGCTTCTCGCGGACGCTTCGGCGTATTCCTCGAAAGCCACGGCGACAAGTCACCTTACCGTCTTCACTATCGCGCAACGGGACTGCCGCTCGTGGCTGTAATGGATACAGCATGCCGAGGCGAGAAAATCGCCGACCTTATATCGGTGGGCGGTACGCTCGACTATGTTGTTCCCGACATCGATCGCTAACGTTAAAAGACCAATAAACTGATATGTTCGATTTTAGTATAGTAACAAACTGGTTCGACGGACTTTTGCGTTCGGTGATGCCAGGCTGGGGCGCAATGCTTATTGAATGCGTGCTGGTGGCGGTAGCGGTTCTCCTGCTTTACGCCCTGTTCGCAATAGCCCTTATTTATATGGAACGCAAGGTGTGTGCGTTCTTCCAGTGCCGCATCGGCCCTAACCGTGTGGGAAAATGGGGACTTCTGCAAGTCTTTGCCGATGTGTTTAAAATGCTCACCAAAGAAATCATCTTCATGAGAAAAACCGACAGGCTGATTTACTGCCTTGCGCCGGTGCTCGTGATTTTGGCTTCTATCCTTACATTCTCGTGCATTCCCTGGAACAAAGGGGCGCAGGTGCTCGATTTCAATGTGGGTGTGTTCTTCTTCCTTGCGGCTTCGTCTATCGGAATCGTAGGTATTCTGCTTGCCGGAATAGGTAGCAATAACAAATATTCTCTCATCGGAGCCATGCGTGCCGGTGCACAGATAATAAGCTACGAGCTTTCAATCGGTATGACAATGCTTACCGTTATCGCTTTCACGGGAACAATGCAGTTCTCGGGCATAGTGGAAGGACAGGCCGACGGCTGGAACCTTTTCAAGGGACATGTGCCGGCTGTAATAGCTTTCATTATTTATCTGATAGCAGGAAATGCCGAATGTAACCGTGGCCCGTTCGATATGCCCGAAGCGGAAAGCGAACTTACCGCAGGATATCATACCGAATATTCAGGTATGAATTTCGGCTTCTATTATCTGGCCGAATATCTTAACCTGTTTATCTGTGCCTGCATAGCTGCTACGATTTTCCTCGGCGGCTGGATGCCCTTGCATATAGGCGTAGGAGGTTTCGATTCTGTAATGGATGCGATTCCAGGATTTGTATGGTTCCTTGCAAAAGCATTCTTTGTCGTATTCCTTTTGATGTGGGAACGTTGGACTTTCCCGCGTCTCAGAATAGACCAGCTTCTTAATCTGGAATGGAAGTATCTTATTCCTATTTCTATGGCAAACCTAATTCTTATGGCACTTATCGTGCAGTTGGGACTTCACTTTTAATAAATAAAGGAGATAGATGACAATGATACAAAATAAGAGTTATTTCGGAGGTTTGTTTTGGGGCATAAAGACACTTTGCGTAGGTCTTAAAACTACAATGCGCGAGTTCTTTACAAAGAAAATAACAGAACAGTATCCGGAAAACCGCAACGAACTCAAAATGTTCGATCGCTTTCGCGGTTCGCTGATAATGCCCCATAATGAAAATAACGAACATCGTTGTGTTGGTTGCGGACTTTGTTCTATGGCTTGTCCCAATGGAACGATAGAAGTCGTTTCGGAATCCTATGAAACCGAGGACGGCAAGAAAAAACGCCGTCTTAAGGAGTATAACTATAATATTGGGGCTTGTATGTTCTGCATGTTGTGTGTGAAGGCTTGTCCTCACGATGCAATAACATTTGATCAGAGTTTTGAGAACGCGGTATTCGATCGCAATAAACTTGTGGTTCGTCTGAATCATGAAGGCAGTAAAGTAATTGAGAAACCTGCGCCAGTACGTCCGGTTGCGAAAGCTGCACCGGCTGCCGCAACAGCTGCCAAGAGTGCGCCCGAAGCTCCGCAAGAACAAAATCCTGCTGCTAACAGTTAAAATTATAACGATTATGAATGCAGAATCAATAATGTTTTATTTAATTGCCTTTGTAATTCTTGTTTTCTCGGTACTTACCGTGACAACAAAGAAAATAATACGCTCGGCAATGTTCCTGTTTTTTACCTTGCTTGGTACGGCAGGCATATACTTCCTTTTGGGATATACATTCTTAGGAGCCGTTCAGATTATGGTTTATGCAGGCGGTATAGTGGTGCTTTTCGTATTCTCGATATTGCTTACGAGCGCAAATGACGAAAAGCTCGATAAATTAAAAATAGGAAAACTTGTGGCCGCAGCGATAACATGTCTCATTGGAGCCGGAATAGTTCTGTTCATTATTATTACTCATGATTTTGCCAATGCTATTACGCAGTTGGTTCCGAATGAGAATACCGCTTCGATAGCTTCGATTGGCCAGCACATGCTGTCTTTTGAAAAATTTGGATACGTGCTTCCTTTCGAGGCCGTCAGTATTTTGTTACTTGCCTGCATCGTGGGCGGTTTGATAATAGCCCGCAAACGTTAATTAGGAGGAGAAAAGATGATACACATAGAATATTTTCTTATACTTTCGGCAATAATGCTTTTTGTGGGCATTTATGGATTTTTTACCCGCCGCAGTACATTGGCAGTGCTTATATCTATAGAATTAATGCTTAATGCGTCGGATATAAACTTTGCGGTTTTTAATCGTTTGCTTTATCCTGCAGGTCAGGAGGGTTATTTCTTCTCTCTGTTTTCGATTGCCATTTCGGCTGCCGAAACTGCAATCGCAATAGCGATTATGATTGCGATTTACCGCAATGTTAGAAGCATTCAGCTCAAACATATAAAAGACCTGAAATGGTAGGAATAATAAATTCAATAAAGTAAAAACGTTTATATGGAATATACATTATTAATATTATTACTGCCGTTTCTTTCTTTCCTGATTCTTGGTTTATCAGGTAAATATTTGAGTCATCGTACGGCGGGATTTATCGGAACTCTTTCGTTAGTTGCCGTTGCCATACTTTCTTATGTTACGGCTTACGAATATTTCTCGGCTCCGCGAACCGAAGCTGGTATATATGAAACGATAGTTCCTTTCAATGTCGAATGGCTGCCGTTCTATTTCAACGGACTTTCGTTCGATTTGGGAATAATGCTCGATCCTATCTCGGTAATGATGCTTGTTGTCATAGCAACGGTTTCTCTCGGAGTTCATATATATTCTTTCGGATATATGCATGGAGAGAGAGGTTTCCAGCGTTATTACGCGTATCTGAGTCTTTTTAGCATGTCTATGCTCGGATTGGTAGTAGCTACGAATATTTTCCAGATGTATTTGTTCTGGGAGCTTGTAGGCGTGTCTTCTTATTTGCTTATAGGTTTCTATTATACCCAACCGGCGGCTATTGCGGCTTCGAAGAAGGCGTTCATTGTCACTCGCTTTGCCGATCTCGGCTTCTTGATAGGAATATTGATTTACGGATATTATTGCAAGACGTTCAGCTTTGACTTTACGGCTAATGCTTCGAACATAGCAGCGGGAGCGTTTATGTTGCCTGCCGCCTTGTTCCTGATGTTCGTAGGCGGTGCCGGCAAGAGTGCAATGTTCCCTCTTCACATTTGGCTGCCCGACGCAATGGAAGGCCCGACCCCTGTCAGTGCGTTGATTCATGCCGCTACTATGGTCGTTGCCGGTGTTTTCCAGGTGGCGCGCATGTATCCTTTATGGATTACCTACGCTCCCGAAACGCTGCACATCGTGGCTTACATCGGTGCGTTCACTGCATTTTATGCAGCCTCTGTGGCGTGTGCGCAGAGCGACATCAAGCGTGTACTTGCATTCTCTACAATTTCTCAGATAGCTTTCATGATGGTAGCTCTCGGCGTTTGCACGGAGTACGTAACAGGTCATGAACATCCGGGTAGCGTTGGTTATATGGCTTCAATGTTCCATTTGTTTACCCACGCAATGTTCAAGGCTTTACTTTTCCTTTGCGCCGGTGCCATAATCCATGCAGTTCACAGTAACGAGATGTCTGCTATGGGCGGAATGCGGAAGTATATGCCTTTCACGCACATTACGTTCCTCATTGCCTGCCTTGCAATTTCGGGTATCCCGCCATTCTCTGGCTTCTTCTCGAAAGATGAGATTCTTGCCGGCTGCTTCGCTTTCAGTCCTGTTATGGGTTGGATTATGACGGTAATAGCAGCCATGACGGCATTTTATATGTTCCGTCTTTACTACTGCATTTTCTGGGGACCGGAGAACAAAAAGCTTCACGAGGAGCATGTGCCTCACGAGGCGCCCGTTTCTATGACTTCTCCGCTTATATTCCTTGCTGTCGTTACGTGCGTGGTAGGTTTTGTTCCTTTCGGTCATTTTGTAAGTGCCGACGGGATGTCCTACGACATTCATCTTGATTGGACGGTAGCTGGAACAAGCATTGTAATAGCAGTTATTTCAATAGTTCTTGCTACCTATATATATAAGGGCGAGAAACAACCTGTTGCCGTTGCTCTTGCTACGCGTTTTTCTGCGTTGCACAGGTGGGCATACCATCGTTTTTACATCGATGAGGTTTATCAGTTTGTTACCCACAGAATAATTTTTGCTTACATTTCCAAACCGCTTGCCTGGGTTGACCGTAAAATTGTTGACGGTTTCCTTAACGGACTTGCTTCAGGAGCTCACCGAATAAGTTTCCTTATTCGTGGTTTCCAGAGTGGAGAAGTGCAGCAATACGCATATGTATTCCTCGTAGGCGCCTTAGTTTTAGTATTAATGTTGGTTCTCTAATCCCGATAAAACCTTACACACGATATGAATTTCTTATCTTTATTTGTGTTGATTCCTTTGTTGATGCTTTTGGGCCTTTGGTTAGCCAAAGGGGTGAAAGCTGTCAAAGGGGTAATGGTCGTTGGTGCGAGTGCACTGCTTGTTTGCGCTGTGGCACTGACCGTAATGTATCTTAACGACCGTGCAGCCGGCGCAGAGGGCGATATGCTTTACATGGCGTCATTCACATGGTTCGAACCGTTGCACATAAAATATTCCGTAGGTGTTGACGGCATTTCGGTGGCTATGTTGTTGCTTTCTGCAATAATCGTTTTCACCGGTACGTTTGCCTCTTGGAAACTCAAACCGCTTACCAAAGAGTATTTCCTTTGGTTCACTTTGCTGTCTACCGGCGTTTTCGGCTTCTTTATCTCTATAGATATGTTCACTATGTTCATGTTCTACGAGATTGCCCTTATTCCCATGTATCTTCTTATCGGAGTATGGGGTAGCGGCCGCAAGGAGTATGCGGCCATGAAGCTTACGCTCATGCTTATGGGCGGTTCTGCGCTTCTCATGTGCGGAATCTTCGGTATTTTCTACGGAGCCGGCGGTCATACGTTCAATATTCTCGATATAGCTAACCACACCGGCGGCGCCCATGAGATTCCTTTGAGCCAGCAGTACATTTGGTTCCCGCTCACGTTTATCGGTTTCGGTATCCTCGGCGCTTTGTTCCCCTTCCACACTTGGAGTCCCGACGGTCACGCCTCGGCCCCTACGGCTGTGTCGATGTTGCACGCCGGCGTGCTCATGAAACTCGGAGGCTACGGCTGTTTCCGCATAGCAATGTACCTTATGCCCGAGGCTGCCAACGAGCTCGGATGGATTTTCCTTGTGCTTACCGGTATTTCGGTGGTTTACGGAGCTTTCTCGGCCTGCGTTCAGACCGACCTCAAGTACATCAACGCCTATTCGTCGGTTTCGCACTGCGGCCTTGTGCTCTTTGCAATTCTGATGATAAATAAGACGGCTGTTACCGGTGCCGTTCTCCAGATGCTCAGCCACGGTTTGATGACGGCATTGTTCTTTGCGCTTATCGGAATGATTTACGGACGCACCCACACGCGCGACACGCGCGAGCTTAACGGCTTAATGCGCATAATGCCGTTCCTTTCGGTGTGCTACGTGATTGCCGGTCTGGCCAACCTCGGTTTGCCCGGATTCAGCGGCTTCATTGCCGAGATGACAATCTTTGTCGGTTCGTTCGAGCACCCCGACACGTTCCACCGTGTGTTTACAATCCTGGCTACTACGAGTATCGTTATAACGGCAGTTTACATTCTGCGCCTCGTGGGCAAGATTCTTTACGGCACTTGCAAGAATCCTGAGCACCTCAAGCTCACCGACGCCACCTGGGACGAGCGTTTTGCTGTCATTTCTCTTGTTGTATGTGTTACCGGCCTCGGTATGTTCCCGTTGTGGGTCAGCACAATGATCAGCGACAGTGTCGGCCCTCTGGTTCAGCACATATCATCTGTTTCATCCTTTATGATTCCGTAAAAAATGGACTATTCACAATTTCTTTATATGCACGAGGAGCTGGCCTTGCTGGCTGTTATAATCGTAATGTTCATTTACGACCTTGTTGTTTGTACAGATAAAAAAGCAGGCAAGCCTTGCCTCAACACAGCCGTTCCCGTGGTGTTGATGACTGTTCTTACGATTGTCAATGCGGTGCCCGCGTGCCAGCCTGCCGAGGCTTTCGGCGGCATGTACCAGTACACGCCTATGATGACGGTGATGAAAACTACTCTCAATATAGGTACGCTTATCGTATTCCTTATGGCCCACAGTTATCTGCGTCGCGATGAGAATGCGGTTAAGCAGGGAGAGTTTTATGTCATTACGCTTTCAACGCTGCTGGGTATGTATCTCATGATTTCGGCAGGCCATTTCCTTATGTTCTTCATAGGATTGGAGCTTGCTTCGGTTCCCATGACCGCGCTGGTGGCTTTCGACAAGTGGCGTTCTACTTCGGCCGAGGCCGGTGCCAAATACATCCTTGTGGCTCTGTTCTCGAGCGCACTGCTTCTGTTCGGTGTTTCGATGATATACGGTGCTACGGGCACGCTCTACTTCGACGACATAGCAGCAAAGCTCGACGGCGGTTGGCTCAACGTTCTCGGCCTCGTGTTCTTCTTCACCGGAATGGGCTTCAAGATTTCTCTCGTGCCTTTCCACCTTTGGACGGCCGACGTTTACGAGGGCTCGCCCACAGTGGTTACCGGATTTCTTAGCGTAATATCGAAAGGCGCGGCTGCGTTCGTGCTCCTTACCACGTTTGTCAAGGTATTTTCGCCTATGGTGGGCGAGTGGCAGGAAATATTGTTCTGGGTTATCATTGTGTCGATAACTCTGGCAAACCTCTTTGCTATCCGTCAGAAGAATCTTAAAAGGTTCATGGCTTTTTCGGCCATTTCGCAGGCCGGATACCTCGTTCTCGGTGTTGTTGCCGGTACGGCGCAGGGCATGACCTCGCTCGTGTTCTACCTTGTGGTTTATCTTGCAGCCAACCTCGGCGCTTTCGCAGTGCTCAACACTGTGGAGCAGAACAGCGGCAAAATCGGAATGGACGACTACAACGGTCTTTACAAGACCAACCCGAAACTCGCATTCCTTATGACGTTGTGCCTGTTCTCATTGGCCGGAATTCCGCCGTTCGCAGGTTTCTTCTCGAAGTTCTTCGTATTCATGGCGGCGTTCAATGCCGGTTTCCATTTGCTCGTGTTCATAGCGTTGGTTAATACGATAATATCATTGTATTACTACCTGCTCATCGTTAAGGCGATGTACATAAATCCCAACGAGCAGCCCATTCCCGCTTTCCGCAGCGACAATTACACGCGTATCGCGCTGTTGCTGTGCACGGCCGGCGTAATTCTGCTCGGCATAGCAGGCTGCGTTTACGGGGCAATCGATTCTCTCAGCTATGGGCTCGACGTGTTCCTCCCGTCTTCGGCTTGCGCGTCGTGTGGTTCCTGCCTTTAATGATTAGTCTCGGGAAACTCTATCTTTAAGGAGTTTCCGGCAGAATAAATTTATAATGAACGATAATCCGCTTTCCTATAACGGAAGGCGGATTATCGTTTTTATGCGGTTTGCTGCTGTATTTGTGCAGCTACATATCTTAATCCCGACAGGTGCTTGTAACCGATACGTCGCGTATGTGTTGCGCGCGCCCGAAACAGACAAAAACGGTCAGCGGCCAAGCACTTGAAAATCAGCGTGTGTATATGTAGCAAAAAATATGTCTGAGATATTTTAAAATATCTCAGACATATTTTCGATTATCTCCCTTGTATTTTCAATTTGCTGCGGGAAGTTTTTTACGTGTATGAAAAAAATATTTTTTTTCAATGAGAAATTTTCCGCACAAACCGCCGGACGGGCCTTTTGAAATGTTTCTTTCGGTTTTTGTTTGGAAGTATCTCATATTTAGTTCCTGAGGCGGAATAAAAAAGCGTCGGAAAAATATTTCTCCCGACGCTTCTGATTTGTATGTTTCTGCGTGTGGCGTGTGCGATAGCCGTGTGTTTAAATCCGTCCGATGTCTTTAAGAAGCTGTTTTATGGCGCTGTCGGCATTGTTGCTTTCGTTAAGCAGTGTTACGAAACGGCTGCCGATGATTACTCCTGCGGCATGGGCGGCTGCGGCGTTGTATGTGGCTGTGTTCGACACTCCGAATCCTATCATTCGCGGCCGGCGCAGGTTCATCGCCTCTATGCGTGCGAAGTATGCCTGCTTCTGCGCGTCGAAGTCTTTCTGCGCACCGGTTGTGGCGGCCGAGGACACCATGTAGATAAACCCGCCTTCCGAATCGCTGTCGATAAGACGGATTCTTTCCTCTTCGGTTTCGGGAGTGATGAGCATAATCATTTCGAGTCCGTGGCGGCACGCTGTTTCGCGGTATTTGTTCACGTACTCGCGGTAGGGCAGGTCGGGAATGATAAGGCCGTCGATTCCTGTTTCCGAGCATTTTTTGCAGAACTCGTCGAAACCGTATTGCATTATGGGATTGATGTATCCCATGAGCACGAGAGGTATTTTTACGTCACGGCGTATGTCGGCAAGCTGCCCGAACAGTTTGCGCAGCGACATGCCGCCGTGCAGCGAACGTGTTGCCGCGTCCTGTATCACAGGGCCGTCGGCCATAGGGTCGCTGAAAGGTATTCCGATTTCTACCATGTCTACGCCGTTTTGCTCTAATGCGCGTATCACGTCGGCTGTGTTGTCGGGCGTGGGGCTGCCGGCGCAGAAATATACCGACAGTACGTCGCGTTTTTTGTTTTTGAATAGTTCGTCAATTCGGTTCATATCTGTTTTGTTTTACTTGTTTTTGTGTTAATGGCTTGATGTCGTTTCAGCGGCGCGGCGGGTCTGTTCTGCATGCCTTACGGCTTTTATGAATCTTGACAGGGCTGTTGCGTTTTTTAATGCGGGCGATATTTCGAAGCCGCTGTTGAGGTCTATCCCCGCGAAGCATTTGTGCTTGAACGCCGTAATGTCGCCGAGAGCGGTTTCGTTTATTCCTCCGCTTAGAAGGAATGGCGTTTTTCCGTCGTAAGCCTCCAGCAATTGCCAGTCGAACCGCTTTCCCGAGCCGCCGCGCGTGGCGGTCTGCGTGTCGAACAGCAGATAGTCGGCCGCTTCGAATCGCGCGGCCGCTGCCACGTCGTTTTCGTTGCCAACGCTTACGGCGCGCACCGTTGTCAGTCCTTCGGCCTTTATTGCACGACATACTTCGGGCGTTTCGTCGCCGTGAAGTTGCACGATGTCGAGCTTGAAAAGCCTTGCCGTTCCGATAATTTCCTCTACAGAGGCGTTTACGAACACGCCCGCTCGTTTTTGTAGCGACGGCAGGTAGGCGGGAAGCGAGCTTACGAAGCGCGGAGAGCGGTTGTAGAAAATAAATCCTATCCAGTCGGCTCCCGTTTGCTCGACGGCGCGTATGTTGTCGGCTTCGCGCATTCCGCACACCTTGATTATCATGGCTGTGGAGTTTGTGCGTCTGATTTTTCGAGCTCGTCAATCAGTTTCCTGAGCTCTTCGGCCGGATTTTCTCCCTTCATCAGTTGCTCGCCTATGAGGAAGCCTTTGAAACCTAAGCGGCGCAGTCTTAGAATGGTGCGGGCGTCTTTGAGTCCGCTCTCTGAAATACGCGTGATTGTGCGGGGCAGTTTGGGCGCGAGGGCCTCAGAATTTGCCGTGTCGGTAACGAATGTCCCCAGGTTGCGGTTGTTCACTCCCACAATGTCTATATTGTCGTTTATGTACCCGAGTTCGTTTTCATTGTGCACTTCCAGGAGCGTTTCAAGTCCGAGCTCGTGCACAATGGCGGCAAGGCGGCGGCAGTCGGTCGGGCTTAGGGCCGAAGCAATAAGCAGTACGGCGTCGGCTCCTGCGGCGCGGGCCTGATGAAGCTGGTATTCGTCTATCGTGAAGTCCTTGCGCAGAATAGGAATCCTTACTTTCGGGCGCACGGCAAGCACGTCGTCGAGCGTTCCGCCGAAGTATTTTTCGTCGGTGAGCACTGAAATAGCTGCGGCTCCGCTTTTTTCATAGCAAGGAACGATGCCGGTAGGATTTGCCGCGCGGTTAATCCAGCCTTTCGAGGGAGAGCGCCGCTTGAATTCCGATATAATTCCGCTTTTCGACGATTCCAGCGCTTCTCTGAGGCTTATCGTTTCGTGTTCTTCGGCAAGGCTGTAAAGCATGTCTATGGAAACACTTTCTTTCAGCTTGTCGATTTCCGCGTGCTTGTCGGCGATTATTTCAGAAAGTATGTCTTTCATTTTTTCAACTGTTTATTTCTACGAATTTTTTGAAGCAGGCGAGGGCTTTTCCGCTTTCTATCGAAATGCGGGCCTCGTCAATGCATTCTTCAATGCTCTTGTCGGGATTTATAGTGTGTATGGCAAAAGCGGCATTGGCAATGACTACATTCTGTTGGGTGGGAGTGGAGCGGCATTCGAGAACGGAATCAAATATCGCCTTTGCTTCGTTAACATCTTTGCCGCCATGCAGTTCTTCGGCTCTAAGGTTTCCAAAACCGAGCTCCAAAGGACTATAAGTCGATTCGTATTCGTTCGTCATTACCTTGAATTCGTCCGTAAGTGATATTTCGTCATACCCGTCTATGCTTGTGATAACGGTGAAGTTTGTGCCGACGCGTCGCAGAGCGTTTGTGTAAAGTCTCATTTGCTCGAGGTTTGCCACGCCGAGAAGCTGGAATTCGGGCGTGGCGGGATTAATCAGTGGGCCAAGCAGGTTGAAGACCGTCGGAACCTGCAACGCTTTGCGAATAGGGGCTGCATTTTTCATCGCAGGGTGAAAAAGCGGCGCGTGCAGGTAGGCAACGCCCGATTGCTCTATTGAGCGCGTGAGCAGGTGCTGGTTGTTTGTGAATCTAACGCCGTGCTCCTGTATTACATTGCTTGCGCCGCTAACCGACGTGGCGCCGAAATTTCCGTGCTTTGCCACGTGGTAGCCCGCTCCTGCGACGACGAAGCAGGTACACGTGGAAATATTGAAAGTGTTCTTTCCGTCGCCTCCGGTTCCCACAATGTCAATAGGTGAATAGGCTGAGAGATCGATTGCCACCCTTGTTTTGAGCAGTCCTTCGCGGAATCCGAGGAGTTCCTCGACTGTAACGCCGCGCATTTCCAACATGGCAAGAATTGCAGCGGTTTGAACTTCCGGAATGCTCCCTTCGTTTATTTTCAGCAGTATTTCGCATGTTTCCTGCCTGGTCAGTGTCTGGCTGTTTCTGAGTTTCAGTAATATTTCTTTCATCGTTTTATTTTCTTTTGTCCTGTTTATGATTGATGAAGTTGCTTATTATTCTTAAGCCGTCGGGAGTTAGCACCGATTCGGGGTGAAATTGTATGCCGTGCACGTCGAGCGTGCGGTGGCGCAGCGCCATGATGTATCCTTCCTTGCTTCTTGCTGTTATTTCGAGGCATTCGGGCAGGCCTGTGTCGCTTACTATCCACGAGTGGTAGCGTCCTACGGGGATTTCGTCGGCGAGTCCGGCGAATATATAGTCGGGTGCGATGATGTCTACCGGAGTCTGAACGCCGTGGAACACCGTCGAAAGGTTTACGAGCTTTGCGCCGAATGCTTCGCCTATTGCCTGTTCGCCCAGACACACGCCGAGAATGGGTTTCTTGTCTGCGTATGTGTTTATGACGTCGAGCAGAAGGCCTGCTTCGGACGGAATTCCGGGGCCTGGCGAGAGGATAATCTTGTCGTATGTTTCGAGGCTGCCGAGCTCGAACTTGTCGTTGCGCAGTGCGGTTACTTCGGCTCCGAGGGCGCGCACGGCGTGGCTCAGGTTGTATGTGAAAGAGTCGTAGTTGTCGATTATGCAGATTTTCATTGTATTTCGTTTTGTTTTTTATGTTATTGCATTTTGTGTGCGGTATGAGGGCGCTGTCGTGTCACATTTCTTCTGATGCGAGGGCTATTGCGGCTTTCAGTGCTCCGAGTTTGTTGTTTACTTCCTGCAGTTCCTGCTCCACGTCGCTTTTGGCTACAATGCCGCCTCCGGCCTGGAACCAGAGGGTATTGTTGCGGCTTACGAATGTACGGATTGTTATGGCCTGGTTCAGGTTGCCGTTCAGGCCGATGAAGCCAATGCAGCCCCCGTATGCCCCGCGGTTGTGCGGCTCGAGCTCGCTTATGAGCTGCATTGCGCGTACTTTCGGTGCGCCGCTTAGTGTTCCGGCAGGGAATGTGTCCATAAAAATCTTTGTTGTGTCGGCGCCGTTGTCGGCCACGCCGGCCACGCGGCTTACAAGGTGGATTACGTGGCTGTATCGCTGCGGTTCGCGGAAGAAAACTGTCTTTACGTCGTGGCAGTTGCGGCTCAGGTCGTTTCTTGCCAGGTCTACGAGCATTACGTGCTCGGCGTTTTCTTTCGGATTGGCCAGCAGGGCATCGGTCAGCATTTTGTCGGTGTTTTCGTCTCCACTGCGGCGTGTGGTTCCGGCAATGGGGTCGATGTATGCCTTTCCGTTTTCCACGCGGCAGTGTGTCTCGGGCGACGAACCGAAGATGCGGAACGAGCCGAAGTCGAAATAAAACAGGTATGGCGACGGATTTATGCGGCGCAGCGCGCGATACAGGTTGAAGTCGTCGCCTGTGTAGCGTTGTTCGAAGCGACGCGAAAGCACTATCTGGAATACGTCGCCGCGCAGGCAGTGTTTTATGCCTTTCCTTATGTTTTCGCGGTGCTCGTCGTCTGTGAGCGTGCTTGTCGTCTCGCCTACGGCGCTGAATTCGTATGTGCGGAAATTTTTGTTGCGTATTTTGTGCATTACCTGCTCTATGCCGGTAGCGGTTTCGGGGCCGTTGAGTGCTACGAGTGCCATTTCGTGACGGAAGTCCTTGAAAACTATTATGTACCGGTATAGAATATACAACAGGTCGGGCGCGTCGTTGCGGCTTGCGGTACTGTCTTTTATGGCGATGTTTTCGGTGTATCGCACAACGTTGAACGAGGTGAAGCCGTAGAGCCCGAAGCATTCGGCATACTCGCCGCTGACGCTGAAGTGCGACAGGAAACGGCTTATGGCGTTTTCTATGCGGTTGGTTCCGTTGTCGAGCTGCGATGTCTCCTCGCTTCCGTCGGGGTATTGGGCTGTTATGTATCCGTGGTGCGCGTAGATTTTGGCTATCGGGTCAAGGCCGATGAACGAGCGGCCGTTTTCACCGCCGTGATAGTCGGAGCTTTCCATGAGCGCGCTTTGCGGAAACAGGTCGCGCACTTTAAGATAGGTCGTGACGGGGGTGTGCAGGTCGCCTTCTATGATTCTTGTGGTTGTGGTGTATTTGAAATCGTTCATTTCGTTTCGTTTTGGTTTTGTCTGTGTTTATGTTGCCGGAGGCGGCGGGATTTTTATGTTTGTTAACTTTTTTGCGAAGCAGGTTTATGTGCCGCGCAAAGCCTTTATACGCTTGCGGAAAAATATGTCTGACATATTTTAAAATATCTCAGACATATTTTGAATTATCTCTGAGATAATTTTTTTTACAAGCTGGAGGGTGTTTTTGTCAAGGCCGGAGGAGTGTAAAAAGAAGTTAAGCGAAGTTATTTTCTGTATTGTCACGCTTTTTCTTTTTTATATCCTTTAGGCGGTGTCTTAATATTTGAGGTTTTTGAGATATGTGTCCATGTCTTTGTCGCCTCTTCCCGATACCGTAAGCACAACGATGTCGTCGGATTTGAACTTGAACTTTTCCAATGCAGCCAGGGCGTGGGCCGATTCTATGGCCGGGATAATTCCTTCCAACTGGGTGAGCAGCAGGGCTGCGTCGAGGGCTTCGTTGTCGTTTATTGCCACTACCGTCGCCCTGTGCGTGTGTGCAAGATTGGCGTGAAGCGGTCCGACACCGGGATAGTCGAGCCCCGCCGACACGGAGTAAGGCTCGATTATCTGACCGTCTTCGTTCTGCATGACGAGCGAGTACGAGCCGTGCAGCACTCCGGGGCGTCCGAGTGCTATCGTCGCGGCCGAGTAGGGCGTGTCTACGCCTTTTCCTCCGGCTTCGGCAAGAACAATCTTTACATCCTCGTTGTCGAGGTAGTGGTATATCGTTCCGGCTGCATTGCTGCCTCCGCCTACGCAGGCAAAGAGGTAATCGGGCGCAATGCGGTCTTCGTGCTGGCGCAGCTGGTGCATTATCTCGGCACTTATTACCGACTGAAGCCTGGCTACCATGTCGGGATACGGGTGCGGGCCTACCGTAGAACCTATCACGTAGTAGGTATCTTCGGGGTGGCAGCACCAGTCGCGTATGGCTTCGTTCGTGGCGTCTTTAAGCGTTTTATTGCCTGAGGTTACCGGTATTACGGTTGCCCCGAGCATTTTCATTTTTTCTACGTTGAGGTGCTGGCGCTTCACATCGGTCTCGCCCATGTAGACCACGCACGGAATGTTGCGCAGTGCGCATACCGTGGCTGTGGCAACGCCGTGCTGGCCTGCGCCCGTCTCGGCCACAATCCGCTTCTTGCCCATGCGTTCGGCCAGAAGCACCTGTCCCAGGGCGTTGTTTATCTTGTGGGCTCCGGTGTGGTTGAGGTCCTCGCGCTTCAGATATATCTTGCAGCCGTAACGCTCGCTCAGACGTCCTGCCAGATACAGCGGAGACGGTCGGCCGGCGTAATCGCGCAGCAGACCGGTAAATTCTTTCATGAACTCCTCGCTCTCGATAATCTTGAGATAATTGCGGCGCAGGTTCTCCACGCAACCGTGAAGTATCTCGGGCACGTAGGTTCCCCCGAATTCTCCGTAATATCCCTTTTCGTTTACAGAATATTTTCCCATTTTCTTATTTTGTTTTTGATATGTTTAATAATGACAAAGGCCCGCTGCAAGTGCAGCGGGCCTCTATAGGTTTTCTTAAAGTCTGTGACTGTCAGGTATACGGGTAACTTACACTTGCGAATTTATATTTCTCAAGCGCCACCACCAAAATTTATTTACATTGATGAAAAGCATTGTTACCTCTTATTTTGTGACAAAAATATAGGTTACTTATGAAAAAACAAAATTATTTCCATGTTTTTTGCGGTATTCGTGTGTTTTTTTAACGCATTGCCTCGTTCCAGCCTGCGTTTGCATACCATTCGGTGCTGCGGAAAACCTCGTTGAGATTGCCGAAAATGCAACGGTTGGCGTTCTGCGTGTAGATATCCTGCGGAATGAACGCCGAAATTCCGCAATATGTGTCGAGGTCAACGTCAAGGAATGTTTCTTCGCCTGTGTAATCGTCATAGTCGACGTAGAATTTCTGCGTTGCGTTCTTGTAGACAATGCATTTGTCGAGCTGTCTTTTCCATGCCGTGTAGTCGGAAGCGGAAAGCAGTCTTTTCATCGCTGCATTCAGGTCGTAGTAGTGCGGACGGTAGAAAAACGCACTCTTATAAACGCCGTAGTGCGTCACGTCTTCCATGTTGATGTTGTAATGTTCGGAACCGTCGTCGTCCGAAACACTGTAAATGGGCAGTTTCGATATGTATTTTTGTGTCTCGGCCGCAAGAGCGTCGAGTTCTGAGGTTTTAATGCAGGAGATTACCAGACCGAAATCATTATAAATGTTCGATGTAGGCAAGTTATTCATATAAGAGAAATAAGATTCGGCAATCGTGCCCGGATTGTTGCTGAAAAGGCCGTTCCGTATCATGGTTGTGTAATTTGCTCCTATGGCCGGCGTGGAAATGGGGCACGCCACGATGTAATCGGTTACGTTGCGCAGGGCATAGGCGACTTCGATACACTGCATGAAGCAGGCGTCGAAAAAGATATAGTCGGGATAGAAACCGTTTGAGTTGTCAATGGCCCATGCAATGCTGTCTATGTCCATAGCGGCTCCGTAGCGGTGTTTGCTGTCCATGTCGTTTCTCATGCTTCCTCCTGTGCCTACGTCTATACCGAACGAGCGGGAATTTTTGTAGTCGGTGTTCCACGACGGAAGCCAGCCGTCGGCGTGCGACCAGAGTACGAGTCCGTAGCTTTCGGAGGGATATTCCACTTTTACTCCTTCGAGGATGTCGCGGAGCACATGGGGATCGGACGAACAAAGGTTTTCATTGAAGCGTTTTACGAGACTTGGGCCTTTGCAGCCTTTATAGAAACGATAGATTCTCGGATTATTTGCGTCGTCTATGTACATTATCAGTTGGTCGCGTTCGTTGAGAAACTGGCTCCCTGCCATTATTTCCGTCGAGTCGTTCTTGTTGAAGCCGTTGTAGCCCAGACTGTTTTCGGCCGACACGTACATTACTACGGTGCGCCTTATTCCTTTGTTCTTGTTGCTGTTGCCGCTATTGTCGTCGTCGCTGCACGAGGCGGTTACGGTTATCGCGATGAGCAGCATGAGTATTTTTCCGATTTTCATGTTTGTTTTATTTTCAGTGTTGCTTATGTTCCGATTGCTTTCAGATGTCGGCGTCTTTTGTTTCTATTTCCACGTGTTTGTATCCGAAAGCATGGAACATGGATTTGAATTTTTCTGCTATGTTCGTGGCCGCTTGCCGGCGTTGTTCCTCTCCGAAGCTGCGTTCCAGCATTTTGTCGTGTGCCTTGCGGTAAAGAGCTTCGTTGGTCTCGGCTTTCCATGTGCCTTTCTCGCTGAAAGTGCGCGTGCGTGCCTCGTTTATGAATTCGGGATTGAGCAGTATTACTTCCGGCAGCTTTATCACGGCGGTGTCGCCCCGCGATGTGAACCAGTCGTCGGGAGCGTTGCGCAGGTCAACGCCTAACCGCAGTGTGCCGGTGTAGATTCTTACAAGGCTTTTGTTGCCGAAAAAATGTTCTTCGGCCGTGTCTACCATTTCTTCGCATTCTATCGCTAAGGCTTCCCATTGCCCGATGTCCTTTATGCTTTGTATCTGGTTTGCGGTGGTTCCTATCTGTGTGGTTCCTTCGATTTTTATTGACGAGGTGCTTTCCAGCTTTTTCAGGAATATGATTGCGGCTACGGCTATCACCAGCGCGAGCAGCACGTAGGGATATTTAACGAGCAGTTTACCCGCTTCCTTGAGCAGGTAGAGCGGAATCATCCACAGGTAGTCGAGGCGGTTGAGACGTTTCCGCCGTCGGCGTTTCTTTTCTCCGCTGTCGTATGAGGATTTTATCTCAGGTTCCATTTCGTTTACGTTTTCAGCAGATTTCACTTACCTACAAGACGCTCTATGTCGGTCCAGCGCAGCACGCTGCGGTCGTTTACGGCGGGGCGGAAGTTTATGGTTATGTTCTGCTCCTCGTAGCCCATTTCCTTTATTATCGGAACGAGCGTGCGCGCCGCGTTTACACGGGCCGATTCTATTATTCCCAGTTCGGGGATGTGTTTTTCAATGCTGTCCACGCCCTGGCTTACGTAGTTGTCTATTTCTTTTGTCTTGAATTCCGAGCGCAGCGGGTCGACAACCTTTATGATTCCATTGTGGTCTATTTTCGAACTGCTTACGGTTATTACAGGGTCGGGCAGGGTGACGGAAATCTTGTTGCCCCGCCGTTTTATGTTTTCGGTTCCGAAGTCGGAGAAGTCTATGTATCCGCGCAGGGTGACGTCGATAGGAATTGCGATTTTTCTTTCGCCCACCGGCAGTTCCTTTTTAAATGTTCGTGAAAACAATGAGCCGCTCACAACAACCTTGTCGTCGAATGTTACGATTTTGTGCAGGTTGTATTCGGTCGTGGCAAGGCGTGCGCAGCGCGCAATGCGGTCTGCCAGAAGAAACGTGGTGTCTGTGCGTACCGGCATGGAAGATGATTTCTTGCTGTCTGCCGGTTTCTCGCCTCCACTGCACGATATTGCAACGAAGGCCATGATAATTATTAATGTTTTGCCACCCACGGTTGCTCGCTTTTATTGTGACAAAAATAATGTTTTTTGTGCACATACCTATAAACAGCGAAAAAAACGAGAATGTTAAGATTGATTAAAAATATGGTGCTGTTTTTATGCCTGCTTTCGGTGTTGAAAAATAACCTCCCGCAGATAATTGAAAATACAAGGGAGATAATTCAAAATATGTCTGAGATATTTTAAAATATCTCAGACATATTTTCACGCAAAAAAGAGTTGGTACGTAAAGTACTGTGTGTCAGCGAATGAAATTGGTGCGCAATTTGTCTTCTTCGGCGGGCGTGGGAACGCTTTCTGCTTTCATGTTTTTTAACATCCAGGCCATATTTTTTCCGAGCGTACGCATGGTCTGCATACCTTCGCCGTCGAGTGCGGCTTCTCCCTGAACGGCGCCGTAAACCATGTTCCAGTATTGTGACGAAACCACAGGCATGTTCATTACGGTGAAATATTTGTTCAGCCTGTCGAAAGCGGAGCTCAAACCTCCTCTGCGGCCAACGACAACTGCGGCGGCGGGCTTGTATTTCAGTTGGGCCTTGTGCGAGTAGAACAGTCTGTCGAGCACTGCGCACAATGCGCCGCTGGGGCCGGCAAAGTATACCGGCGAACCTATAACTACGGCGTCGCAGACGGCCATGCGCTCACCTATGCGGTTGCACACGTCATCGTCGAGCACGCACCTGTGCAGCTCTGTGCACTTGCGGCAGGCCATGCAGCCGTACACGGGCTTCGTTCCGATGTTGAAGAACTCGGTTTCCACGCCTTCGGCGTTGAGAGCGGCGGCCACTTCGGCGAGAGCGGCATAGGTGTTGCCCGCCGTGTGGGGGCTGCCGTTTATCATAAGTACTTTCATTGTTCGTTAAAGGAATTGGTTTTCAGTTTTTCAACATACGCGTTAATGCGTTCCATTTGCCAGGGAATGTTTATCTGTTGCGGGCAATGGGTTTTGCATTCGCCGCACCCTACACAGAACTCTGCCTGCCTCAGGCGGGGCACACTGCGGTCATATCCTATGAGGAACGCCCTGCGTTCGCGGCGGTAGTCGGGATCCTGGGCGTTTACGGGAATGTTTCCTTCATTAAGACATTTGTTGTAATGCCCGAAAATGGCTGGAATGTCGAGCCCGAACGGACAAGGCATACAGTATTTGCAGGCAGTACAGGGCACGGCCGACGAATGGGCTATCACGTCGCCGGCCTGCATGAGCAGCGCCTCTTCTTCCGGCGTCACGGGGTCGAGAGGTGAGTAGGTGCGGATATTTTCCTTCAAATGTTCCATGTAAGTCATGCCGCTGAGCACTGTCAGCGTGCGTTTCATAGAGCCGGCGTAGCGGAAGGCCCACGACGCAATGCTGTCGTCGGGACGCATTTGCTTGAATTTCTCGGCAATGAAGTCGGGCACAGTGGCAAGTCGTCCGCCGAGCAGCGGTTCCATGATTATGGCCGGTATTCCGCGCTTGTCGAGCTCGTCGTAAAGGTAGTCGGCGTTGGCGTTCGACTGGTTCATCTCGTGGGCAAACTTCCAGTCAACGTAGTTAAGCTCTATCTGCACGAAATCCCACTTGTATTTGTCGTGTTGCGACAACAGGTAATCGTAAACGGCAATGTCGCCGTGATAGGAAAAGCCGAGATTCCTGATTCTTCCTGCCTCGCGTTCGGCTGCAAGGAAGTCGAGCACGCCGTTGTCTATGAAGCGTGCCGAGAAAACCTCCATGCCGCCCATTCCCACGTTGTGTAGCAGCATGTAGTCTATGTAGTCGGTGCGCAGGTTGCGCAAGGAATTTTCGTAAATCTTTCTGGAGTTTTCGAACGTCCAGTCGCCGCGTCCGAAGTTCGACATCTTCGTGGCTATGAAGTATGAATTCCGCGGATGACGGCTCAGGGCTTCGCCAATGATTGCTTCGCTCTGGCCTTTGTGGTATACGGGCGCCGTGTCGAAGTAGTTCACACCGTTGGCAAGCGCGTAATCCACCTGCTTTTTTACCATTTCTATGTTTATGTCGGCGTTGGGGTCGTTGTCGATAGTTGGATAACGCATACATCCGAAGCCGAGGAGCGATACACGGTCGCCTGTCGACGGCACGGTGCGCATAGTCATTTTTCCCTGGCCTGCTTTTCCTGCGTTGGCGGATGTAACGCCTTTCTTGTCGGAGCTTCCGCAGCCGTAAAGCGTTGCGGCGGCAGCGGTGGCGCTTGCGCCGAGTGTTTTGAGGAATCCGCGGCGCGAGAGGTTGTTTTTATCTTGATTTTCCATTAGTGTCGGAGTTTTGTTTTGGGTTGTGCGCTTAGATGTGTCGGTGTTCTTCGGTTCCGTTTACGCAAATGGCCGGATAAGGTCGGGCGGGGCAGTGGTATTCGCAGGCACCGCAGCCTATGCAGCGCTCGGCGTTTACCATAGGAAAGGCGCGTCCGGTGTCGTTTCCCTCGTTGTCCTTTACGGGTATCATCGTAATGGCTCCGGCGGGGCAGCGACGCGCGCACAGTCCGCAGGGAACTCCCTTTGTGTTTACCACGCAGAGGTCTTTGTTCCATACGGCAACGCCTATCTGGATTGATGTTTTCTCGGCAAGGGTTATCGGCTTGATTGCTTCGGCGGGACATACTTCGGAACAGCGCACGCAGTCGGGCCGGCAGCTTCCTTTTTCGAAAAACATCTCGGGCTGCATGAAGTGGTCGGTGTCTGTCGACGGGCGTAGCACGTTGTTCGGGCATTGTGCCACGCATAATTGGCACGCGGTGCAGTGTCTTTCGAAATGTTGTGCGCTTGCGGCCCCGGGCGGCAGGATTCTTTGCTCGCGTTCGGGAGTTTTCTTGGGTTCTATGTCGGCAAGTCCGCCGTCGCCTTTGGATGTCTGTGCATTCAGCGCCTTTGCCGTGAGCAGTGTGGCGCTTGTGGTCAGGAACAGCCGTCGTCCGTTGTCGGGAGCGGCTTTCGCCTGGCTGCCGCTGCCTGAGTTTTCGCCTGCGGCCGCTTTGTGTCCGTAGGCAAGGCGGTATTTTATTGCTCCACTGCTGCATGAACCTATGCAGTCCATACATGCAACGCAGCGGCTGTAGTCTATTTCCGATTTCTTGGGGTCTATGCACGAGGCCTTGCACTTGCGCGAGCACAGTCCGCATTTTATGCACTTGCTGTGGTCTACAACGGGGCGCAGGAGTGCGAAGCGCGAGAAAAAGCCGAGTATTGTTCCTACGGGGCATACGGTATTGCAATATGTGCGTCCGTTGCGCCATGCCAGCACGGCCACTATCACGAGCGTAACTATGGCTATGGCGAGCACGGCCAGGGACGGCAGCCAGATGTCGGTGCGGTAGAACATGTAGCTGTCGGCTTTCTCGCTTGCAATGGCGAGCAGATTGTTTATGCCTGCGTATGCGGGAGCGAGGATGTTTGTTGCAATGCGGCCGTAGGCGCTGTAAGGGTCGAGCAGTGCCACTAATGCGCCGCCGCCAGCTATCAGCAATACTATGAAAAGCGCCAGAAATCCGTAGCGCAGCCATTTTTTCTCGCGTGAGTATCTGAAACGGCTGTGTCTTCTTTTTCTCGAGGCCGACAGCCGCGATATTATGTCCTGCATTACGCCGAGGGGGCATATTACAGAGCAGTATATCCTGCCGAACACGAGAGTGAGCAGTGCGAACGCCACGAACGCAACGGCGTGTACTGCCAGCAGCGCAGGCAGAAACTGAATTTTAGTCATCCAGCCCAGATATTGCTGGACTGTTCCCGTAAAATCGAGAAAGACGAGCGTAATGCCGGCAAAAAACATTGCCGCCAGAAAAATTCTTGTTTTTCTAAGCATATTGTATCTTGTTTGTCGTAAAGTTGGAACGGCGTAATGTCAGGGGCAATGCGCCAACCGATTCAAAAATATGAATTTTTTTTAAAAAGTTATTCTGATAATCATTAAAAAATGCGATGTGTTTTTTTGCTTCCTGTTGTGTGTCTGAAAGTTGTACCTGCAATACAGGCGGTTGTGCTTTAGAAAATGGCGACTTTTGCGGTCTGGAAGGAATAACTTCCTGTTGTAAAATCCGCATAGCCTTGCCGGAGGAGTTTACAGACAAAAACGGTCACCTGGCAAGTAATTGAAAATCAGCAGGTGTATATATAGCAAAAAATATGTCTGAGATAATTCAAAATATCTCAGACAT
>CAJKQZ010000009.1 GCA_905202115.1 uncultured Prevotellaceae bacterium
TATCTCCCTTGTATTTTCAATTATCTGCGGGAACTTTTTTACCACACGAAAAAAAATATTTTTTTCGTGCGAAGTGCATTTTTTCAGAATTGTTTTCCCGCCTGTTTTCTGCGAAGCCTGTTTTTGTTCGTACCGGTCTCACATCATTATGGTACAAAAAATCAGGGACAAGAGTATCTAAATTTACCTCGTCCCCGATTTTGTGTTACGAATCCGACAGAGTTATCAGATTATTTGTTCTTACTCTCCTTATTGCCTAATTCAACCGTATAACTCTTCTTTATTCCACTCTTTGTTATTGCACGAATCCAAAGAGTCCTGTCGCTCGACATGTTAGCTACCTTGACGGCCTCGTCAAAGTCGCTGCGAGAGCGCATTTGCTTGTCGTTCACCTGCATTATTATTATGCCTTTCTGCAAACCGGCGTTCTGCATTATACCGCTTCTTATTGCCGTAACTTCCAGACCATATGACAGGTTCAGCTGCTTTTTAACTTCGTCGGAAAGCGGTGCCAGGCCTATGCCCATATCATCTACATCTACTTCTTTTACAACTGCCGTTGTACCCTGAGCGTTCTTGAGAGTAACCGACTTGGTATAGCTTTTCTTGTCACGCATATATGTAATCGAAATCTTATCACCAGGACGATGCGTAGATACTGTTTCCTGAAGCTCCGACATCTTATTTACAGCTTTTCCATCTATGGCCGTAATCACATCTCCTGAAGACAATCCGGCGTCGGCTGCCGCACTGCCATTCGTAACTTCCGATATATAAACGCCGTTCACTGTGCCAAGATCAACTTCGTTACCTTTTTCTTTTTCAGCGTCTATGTAATTAGAGACATCTGTTCCCATTACTCCGACAATAGCACGCTGCACGGTTCCGAACTTTTTCAAATCGTCGACCACCTTATTCATAATCGAAGTAGGTATTGCAAAGCCGTAGCCAGCATACGAACCGGTCTGCGAATAAATCATGGCGTTAATGCCGACAAGCTCTCCTCTTACATTAACCAATGCTCCGCCGGAATTACCTGGGTTAATAGCCGCATCTGTCTGGATGAACGACTCCACCCCGTTTGCACCCATAGAACGGGCCTTTGCACTTACTATTCCGGCTGTCACTGTAGATGTAAGATTAAAAGGATTGCCTACTGCCAACACCCACTCGCCGAGTTTCAGATCATCGCTCGAACCTATTTTTATTGCAGGAAGGTTGCTGTCCTCCACCTTAATAAGCGCAAGATCGGTTGTTTTGTCCTGACCTATTATACGGGCTTTGAGCTCACGGTTGTCATTTAGTTTTACCGTCAATTCGTCTGCACCGTCAACCACATGGTTGTTCGTCACTATATAACCGTCGGTCGAGATAATCACTCCCGAGCCGGAAGCCTGCCGTTTAGGAGTCTGCATTTGGCGACGGCGTGTACCTCCGTTGCCACGTCCGAAGAAATCTCCGAACAAATCTTCAAACGGGTCATAATATTCTACACTCTCCACACGGGAATTGGTAGTAACTTTTATAAATACCACAGAATTAACTGACTTTTCTGCCGCATATGTCAAATCTACCGGTTGACCTGCCTCAAGTTTTTCTTCCTGAGAGTCCACATTAATTGTTTTTGCCACAACAGGAACTATAAGTCCCAATGCCACAACCAGGATAAACAACCCCGGGAGCATGAAATTCAACTTTTTCATAATTCAATCTTTAATAAAATATTTGTCTGTTTTATTTAAGGCAAAAGTAATGCCGAAAAAACGATAGCGCATTTTTTGACAGAAAAATATTTTACGTTTTACTATCTTTTAACCGAGACAAGTCTGCTCTTAACAAACGATAAATGAACTTAGTTTATATTTTTACAGTTGTTTACGCATTATCATTAACATGGCAGAGGCTATTTCCCTTTTCCGTATGCTTATATCTCGCAACGAAAGGCTATCTCCTTATAATCTTATATCTTGCCGTTTGATTTTGCAGACAAAAACGGTCAGCTGGCAAGTATTTGAAAATCAACAGGTGTATATGTAGCAAAAAATATGTCTGAGATATTTTGAATTATCTCAGACATATTTTCGATTATCTCCCTTGTATTTTCAATTTCCTGCGGGAACTTTTTTAACCACACAAAAAAATATTTTTTTCTGCCGAACAAGGAAATCGGTTAATTTTATATTCGATTGTCTGTAGCCTACAATGTCATCTGCCCGTTGCCTGCAAATATTCCACTGTCTTGATTCGGAATTGCGCATAGGCATCCACATATTTATCCCTGCTTTGCTGAAACATCGTTTGCGCGTCCAGGAGGTCGCTCATCGTAGAAGTTCCTGCGCTGTAATAATCATTGTTAAGTCGTAAGTTTTCAGTAGATTGCTCGATAGAAGTACGGGCTATGAGTATTTGTTTATAGGCGTCCTGCAAATCTATCCACGCTTTTTGCATACCAATGACAAGCAATTCCGAATTATCCGCAAGCTGATTTTCGGCATTTATAACACGTAGTTTCTGTTTTCTGATAGCATGTGTCCCTCCCCACCAGCCGGAAATAGGAACTGATACAGAAACAAAGCCGAGAGCAAACGGATGCGACCTATTCATAAGATCATCATACATATAGCCCACACCTACAGCCACAGACGGCATGTTTTTCCCGACTTCAATCTTTTGTTGCAACCGGTTTGCATGCACGTTGCTTTTCAGCAGGCGATAGTCTGTGGTTCCGGGCAACGCGCTTGCATGATCACAATAAAGATTTTGCGGGAAAGGCGGAATGTCGTTCAACGGTATATTACTTTCAACTATTATAGTATCTGTATCCAATCCGATATATTGTGCCAACATCATTCTACAAACAAGCAGATTATTTTCCAAATTGATACGATTGCCGGCAATATCATTCTGTTTTAACTGCACCTGCAGGAGATCATTGCGTGTGGTAACTCCGGCCTTGACAGCAGTTTCCACATCCTTATGAATGCTTCCAAGTTGTTTTTCAACAGTTAAAAGCGTACTCAGTTTCTCCTGCAGCGTCACCACTTGCCAGTAGTATTGCTCTACAGTAAGGCGCACCTCATTCTCGCTTTGCACTCGTTGCGCCTTGCTAACCTCCACACCCAAACTGGCAAGGCGGTTGCCGTTCACGATCTGTCCTCCGGCAAAAACAGGCTGTGTCATTGTAACGCCACCCATAATGCCGTTTTTCAACAATGACATACTCGTGCCAGGCATCATATCCATCTGCAACAATCCCTTGTTCGCATTATATCCCATACCAGTAGCACTGACATTCGGAAAATATTTGGTAAATGCTTCCTTCTGTTCTTGGCGGGCTGCCAGTTCGACATTAGCAGCATTGCGCATTCTGATATTGTTTTCGAGAGCCAAAGCACGGCACTCATCAAGCGTGTATGGTTTCTGAGCGTGCAAAGACATTGCTGTAAATATTAAAACCACGCACATAAACAAAATACGATACTTTTTCATATACTTCCTGTTTATTGTTGTTCCATTTGTTCTTTTGCCACGCGCCTCTCCGTGCTTCCGCTCAACACTTTCCAATAAGCCACCGGAATGACTGTAAGAATAAAGAACATCGTAATCAATGTGCCATAAAAGATAACCGTTCCCATAGGCATCCATAGTCCGCTTCCACCCAATATCATAGGAATAACTCCCATAGACGCGGCGGCCGAAGTAAGAAAAATAGGACGCATACGTCGTTTGGCAGAGAAATATATCGCCTCACGGGTATGCAGGTTTTCTTCTTTCCGCAACTCCTCGGCATAATCTATCATAATAATACCGTTACGAACAAGGATTCCCAACAGACTGACAATTCCCAAAATACAAGTCACACCGAAATTCACGCCCTGTAGCATAATACCCACTGCGGTACCGAACAAGCAAAGTGAAAGACAAACGAGCAATAACATAGCTGTGGCTATACGTTTGAAATGCCATACAAGTATGAAGAAGATAATAGCCACTGCAATAATCAATCCGGACATTAGGGCAGGCATTTGCTCATCGTTCTCCGACTGCTCACCACCGTAGGAAACCGTCACACCTTCTGCCAAAGGAACTGTCTCCATAAGCTGTCGCACCTTTGAAGTTGCCTGCATAACGTTTACACCGCGTTCCACCTCAGCCATAACGGTAATGGTACGCACTCCGTTGCGTCGAACAATCTGACCTGTTTCCCAAGAAGGGACAATATCAGAAACTTGTCGCAGAGGAACGTTGGCAAGTCCTCCGGCAACAGGGATTAGCTCATCCTTCAGATGTACGACATCAGAGCTGTCCGAGCGATTGCTCTTTATGAGTACATTGATACCATAGTCGCCTTCCCACATAGTTGCAATGGGAACACCGCTTCCATAACGCATGGCAAGCGTAGTTTCCAGCCCGGCATTATTAATGCCCATACGTGTAGACTGTTCTTCGTTAAGCGTTACACGCATGGCTGCCAATGGCTCATTAAAATTGGTGCGCACAAGATTTAATTCAGGAATAGTACGAAGCAATGCAGTTACACGTTCTGCCTCTTTTTGCAACAATTCGAGATTATCTCCGCTCAGACGTACCTCAATCGGACAAACTGCCTCACTATAACCCAATTGTTTGAAACGTATTACGGCCTCGGGAAAAGCATCCTTATACAAAGGCGCGTATTCGTCAAGTAAAGCCTCTGTCTCTTTGTTTCCTTTAGTATTAACAATGAATTGTGCAAAATTCTGCCCGCCCATTTGCGGAGCATACGAACTTTGAAAGCGCGGTGAAGCACAGCCCTTAAACGAAGTTACAGATACCACACGACTATCTTTACGCAAAATATGTTCAAGACTGTCAGCTACAATCGCAGTCTTTTCTACCGCGGTACCAGTGGGCATATAAATTTCCACGGCAAACTGATTGCGTTCTGCAACAGGAAGCAATTGCTGCGGCAGTCTTCCCATCATCATAACGCCTGCTATCACAGATAAAAGACCTACAGTAAGCGTGATTTTTGGATAACGAAAACATTTGTTGAGCAATCTGTCATATCCATTCTGAATAAAGTCGAGAAATGAAAATTTCTTTTTACCGTCTTTCGCTAACTCGCTCCGCAAAGGTTTGCGGATAAAGAAAAATTGCATGAAAGGCACAAGAAGTTCTGCCACTAAAAGAGAAATCATCAGAATCAACGTAACCGCCCACGGAAAACTTGCCACAAAATCACTAGTCATGCCCGTCAACGTGAACAAGAAAGGAAAAAACGTTATACTGATAGCCAATGTGGCCGAAAGAATTGACTTGAAAAAATGTGTAGCGCTCTTTACTGAAGCATGCCAGCGGGACATTCCTTCAGCAATCATCTCTAAATAACTGTCAATAATTACTATCGAGTTGTCTACAATCATACCGAGCGTCACAATAAGCGCAGCAAGCGTCACAGTATTCAACTCAATACCGAACGCATAGAACAAACCCAGCGAAACAAATATACTGATAGGAATAGTAGAAGCTGCAACGAGAGCCACACGTATTGGCAGAAGAAGCATGACCACAAATATTACGGCGCAAATTGCAATGACCAGTTCGTGCAGAAAAGTAGAGACACTATCGGCAACAACCTGGCTTTGGTCGGTTATCTTAAATATAGTCACATCTTCCGGCAGTGATTTAGCAAAGTCATCCAGTTCCGCCTTTACTTCCTCGCCCATTTGCACTATATTCTTGCCCTTTTTCATTTCCACACTAAGCAAAAGACACTTACATCCATTATTAGTGATATAGCTATCTGGCGCAGGGTATTCTTTAACTACACGCGCCACATCTTTAAGCCTTACAATCTGTCCGTCGGGCGTAGAAAGCACTATTATTTCCTGTACGTCATGAAGTGTATTCATGGAACGGGTAATATAAATAGGCGATACATATTCCTTATTTTTTATACGTCCTGAAGTGGTAGTAAATCCTTTGGCAAAAAGCGTAGTAGCCAATGTTCGGTCATTTAGTCCGTAATGCGACAGACGATCGTTATCAAGATATACGGAAATCTGTTCCTGCTGCATTCCCGACACTGTCATCCTGCCAACCGTTTCAATGCGACGCAAACGGTCTTTAAGCTCATCCATATAATCATTCAGCTCCCGATAAGTTTTGTCTTTACTTTCCATTGTAAAAAGGAAAGCCGAGGTATCGCCAAAATCGTCCATAACCTGCACCCCGAGTACACTTTGAGGCAGTTTGGACTTGAAGTCATTTATACCATGTTTGAACTTGCTCCAAAACTCATCCTTATTATTAATATCATCATTCAATTGTACTTGAACGATAGCCATTCCGTCCTTACTCGTTGAATGCGTTTTGTCTTTACGTACTTCTTTATAACTGAATATATAGTCCTCAAGCGGTTTTGTAACCTGCTCCTCCATTTCTGCCGCCGTATATCCGGGACAAAGTGCCACTACGATACCCTGGCGTATAGTAAAGTCAGGAAATTCGTTCTTCTTCATTCCTGTCAACCCATAGATACCGAAAGCCATAAGGCAACATGTCAGCAGAATTATAATCTGCCGATAGTGCATTGCCCATTCTACTATATTGCGTTTTCTTTCTTTCATGCCATTATCTTTCTATCTCTATGTCCGTTCCGTTACTTACTTTCTGTTGTCCTTCAATAAGAACTTCTTCTCCGTCGGAAACACCAGATGTCACGACTATTCCATTGCTTACGAGCGTTCCTGTTTTTATAAATCTTTTTCGCGCCTTACCATTATCGTTTACCCATACAAAGTTTCTGTTAGAATTATCCGTCTGAACAACATTAATAGGCAGAAGAATAACAGAACTTGATTTTTCTCTTTCAACGCAAAGAGTGCATATCATTCCTGGCAGAAGTTCGCCTTTCGGGTTATCAATAAGAGCCTTTACTTCATAAGAACGCGAAAGAGAATTGGCAACAATACCTTTTTCCACGACTTTCCCCGTATAAGTTTTTCCGTCAAGAGCAGGCACTAAAATACTTACGTCCTGACCTATCGCTACGTGGGAAATCTCATTCTCAGGCACCGACATTTTAACTTTTACCCGATTAACTGCTACAAGTTTTACTACCGGCATACCAGGCATTACGTTCTGCCCTACTTCTGCGTCTTTTGTGGCTATTACTCCCGAAAAAGGTGCGAGCAGCCGGCAATCTGAAAGATTCTTTTTTGCTATCTGTTCTGCTGATTGAGCCTGTTTCAGTTTACTTTGCACTTCCACCCACTGTATTTCCGGCAAACTGTTATTGTCGTGGAGCTGTTTCATTCGCATATAAGAATCTTCCGCTTGCCGAAACGCAGCAGATTCAGCCTCATAAGAATTCTTTAGCGAAATTTCATCAAGAGCTGCGATAAAATCTCCTTTATTCACTCTCTGTCCCTCTGACGCCTGTATTCGGCTAATAGTTCCGGCAACCGGAAAACTGAGAACTGCTCCCGTCAATTCTTCAACCGTGCCCGAAAAGTTCTGTTCACCCAACAACGCGACAGACTGTACTTTCGTTACTTTCACTCTTACTGTTCGGTGCTTGGGAGCTTCATGCTGTTTGCATCCTGTCACTAACAATATGACAGCAAACAAAATTGCCAAATTGCGACGTTTCATTTTCATATTCTTTTTCATTATGACATTAAGAATTTCTACAATTCGATTTTCTTCTTCCGTTTATCGCGCAAAACTAAAGAGAAACAGACCATATTATGTGTTCTAAAGCGACAATGCAATGTGACATTCTTCTTTTACACCTTGAAAAAAGAAAAATAGCCTATAATAATGTCCTTTTCGGACACATTAGTTTTGATAAAGAAGACTACTTTTATCGAAAAAAGAAAAAACAGACACGTAAAGAGCATGAACAACAAGAAAGATATTCGCCAGGTTTGTTTCGATCAAGTGAAAGATAACAACGATATAAATTATATAGACGAAGGTATAGCTATTCATACCGACATCAGAGAACTTCCTATCGAAGAAGGCTCAATGCAAATAGATATGGTTACAATAGTTACTTGCAGTAAAGGTAAATTGCAAATAGAATTGAACACTTTTCCACACATTCTCAGGCATAACGAAATATTAGTATGCCTCCCTAATGACATCATAGACAACTGGATGATGAGTCTAGACTTTGAAGGCAGTATTTTGTGCTTGTCACAAAGCAAAATATTAGAACAAATCTCGGAAAATGATTTATGGCAAAAAGCATTTCAACTTGCAGAAAATCCTATTATACAAGTCAGCGAAGACAGCCTGGAGATGTCTAAGCTATACGGAGCAATGCTCATGCAGAAAATCAAGATGAAACATACTCTTTTTCATCGAGAAATAATCATATCCATTGTAAAGGCAGCATTGTACGAACTATTATCAAATGTAGACAACAACAATTTGATTACTAACGGAAAAGGTCTAATGAAGCAACGAGATATCCTGTTCAAGCGATTTATAAGACTTCTTGCCCAAACCCGTGTAAAACCGCGCGATATTTCATGGTACGCCAATCAGTTATGCGTAACCCCCAAATATCTATCTACCGTTTGTAAACAAGCAAGCGGAAAAACAGCACTTGGTTGGATTAACGAATATGTTTCATTAGATATACGTTTCTGGCTGAAAAACTCAAACAAAACTATCAAAGAAGTAGCACACCTGCTTAAATTCCCTAATATCTCGTTTTTCGGAAAATATTGTAGAACCCATTTCGGCATATCACCTACTGAATATAGAAAACAGTTACGAAGACAGACTGACAAAAGCCTATGACATTCAAGTAAAAGATACAAGTATGTTTTTTTGCATACCTTGCCGCAGGTGTTTGCAGACAAAAACAGTCTGTTTGCAAGTATTTGAAAATCAGCAAGTGTATATGTAGCAAAAAATATGTCTGAGATATTTTAAATTATCTCAGACATATTTTCGATTATCTCCCTTGTATTTTCAATTTCCTGCGGGAAGTTTTTTAACTGCGAAAAAAAAAATTTTTTTTCGTACAGAAAGAATTTTTCAATGAGGTGCGCAAAACAAAAAAACGCCTCGTGGGTCCTATCGTCCCGATACACTGAATTTCCTTTTTTAGATTTACTGTAATTGTCAGAGGCATGCGCCGTATAATGAAAATAGGGAAAACATTTGCATCGCAGAAAGGGCTAAGAATAGTCCTTAGTCATTGTTGAAATCTATACGATAAATTCCGCTAAATTTCTACCAAAACTTTATACAGGAACTTGATAAACACCTATAAAGCAAAGAACGAGATGATTTTATTTCATCTCGTTCTTTGCTTTCAAATCTATTTCCGAGCCATTTGCATCTAAAAATTTATATTGCAAGAAAGAAAAACTCTGATTCGGAACAATCTTTATTCCTAATCCGTACTTAAACTGCCATTGTGCCTTTACAGAAATAAAACCCTTTGTGATATAAGCTGCCACATAAGGATGAACTTGCAATGTAAAGCGTTTTATTCCCAATTTTGTAGAAAGCGTATCCACCTTGTCTCTCAAGGTGTCGACAAAAAGCAACGACGATTTTATTTTTCCTGAACCTCCGCAGGTCGGACAAGTTTCTTCAACCATTACATCCATTGCCGGCCTTACTCTCTGCCTGGTTATCTGCATAAGCCCGAACTTTGAAAGCGGCAATATATTATGGCGCGCTCTGTCACTTTCCATGTTATGACACATGCGCTCATATAACTTCTGTCTGTCCTCAGCAAGCGACATATCAATAAAATCAACGACGATAATTCCTCCCATATCGCGCAAACGCAACTGGCGTGCCAATTCGTCTGCCGCTCCGAGATTCACTTCAAGAGCATTGGCCTCCTGACCATCGCTCGTCTTTGCTCTGTTTCCGCTATTTACATCAACAACATGCAAGGCCTCTGTATGTTCGATAATTAGATAGGCTCCTCTTTTATACGTAACTGTTTTGCCAAAAGCTGACTTTATTTGCTTCGTTACTGAAAAATTATCGAAAATAGGAATCTCTCCTTTATATAATTTTACGATATTCTTACTTTCGGGAGAAATCAGTTTGATATAAGCCGAAATTTCATTAAAAACGGCTTCATCGTTCACATAAATGCTTTCAAATGTAGGATTGAACAAGTCGCGTAACAAAGCTACAGCGCGACTTATTTCTTCATAAATAAGCAACGGACGTTTCTTGTTCACCAAAACCCGATTGAACGTATCATTGCTGCGCGAAAGCAAAACTTTCATTTCGCTGTCCAATTCGGCTACACGTTTTCCCTCGGCTACAGTCCTGACAATAACTCCAAAATTTTTAGGTTTTATGCTATATATCAACTGTTTTAAACGAGCACGTTCAGCATCCGACTTTATTTTGGAAGAAACAGAGACTTTATCACCGAAAGGTATCAGAACTAAATTTCTTCCTGCAAATGAAAGTTCGCATGTAAGACGCGGACCTTTTGTTGATATCGGTTCCTTCGATATTTGTACCAGAATTTCATCGCCTGCTTTCAGTATTTCTCCTATCTGACCCTCTTTCGGCAAATCGGCAACAGGTTTCATCTTAAATTGCTCCAAAGGTTTTTGACTTCCGCTTATGAGAGCATTTACATATTTCTGTGCAGTATTGAATTGTGTGCCTAAATCGAGATAATGTAAGAAGGCTTCACGCTCGTAACCTACGTCTACAAAACAAGCGTTAAGCGCCGGCAGAATCTTCTTTACCTTTGCAGCATAAATATTTCCCACCGCATTAGAATCCTCGCGCTTTTCACGTTGAAATTCAACCAGACGCTTATCTTCTAAAAGTGCAATGGAAATATCTTTCGACTGAACATCTACGATTACTTCGCTTGTCATTATTTCGGTAAATAATTTTTATACCCTAAGTTTTTATTCGTCGTTCTTTATATTTACAATCTGATTCTATAATGAATAACTATATACTTTCAGGTCTAATTTAAATTCATTAATGCTGCTTATTATCTTATTTACAGCATTACACAATCAAAATTTAAAAAATAAGAACAAACTACGCTCGGCTATATATTTTGTACAAGCGGACATAGTTTGTTCTTCGTCAATTAAATTGCAAAGAGCAACCTTACTTGCTCTTATGTCTATTCTTACGTAATCTTTTTTTACGTTTGTGCGTCGACATCTTATGTCTTTTTTTCTTCTTTCCGCTTGGCATGGTTTTAAAGTTTTATTATGTTATTTATTATTATGCCTGTTATAGTTTAATTAAACTATCTGTATCTCTAAAAAACTATTTCTTAACCGAACTCACAAATGTCTTTGCAGGTTTAAACGCCGGAATATTGTGTTCGGGAATAATAATCGTTGTATTCTTAGAGATGTTACGTGCTGTCTTCTGAGCACGTTTTTTGAGAATAAAGCTCCCGAAACCGCGAAGATAAACATTCTCACCTTCAGCGAGAGAATCTTTAACGGTTTCCATGAATGCTTCTACTGAAGTAAGCACTGTGGTTTTATCGATTCCTGTCTTCTTCGAAATTTCGTTTACTATTTCTGCTTTAGTCATAATCTGTTAATCGTTTTAATGTTATGATAAATCTATTCTGTCAAATTTGAATGCAAAGTTATATTTTTATCTTGATATATAGAAATATGCATGAATCATTTTTGAAACAAAAAGAAGCGAAACACTCTTTTTACAAACCGTATAAATGTGCCTTTCAATGATTATCTACATTTAAAGACTTCTTTTCGCCATATATTTGCATGAAATCTTTTGGGAACGGTAATTCAAAACGCAATAATTCTTTAGTTCGGGGATGATGAAAAACAAGACGATAAGCATACAGACAAAGATGTTCAAAGCATGTAGATTTTCTTCCGTATTTAATATCGCCACATATAGGATGACCTATATCCTGCATATGAACCCTTATTTGATTCTTACGACCTGTTTCAAGACGCAACTCTACTAAAGAATAAGACTCATTCGATTTAATAACTTTGAAATGCGTCAAAGCATACTTGCCACCATTATCTATCGGGGAGCTGTAAGTAAAATAATCTTTATCATCCTTAAGCCAACTTTCTATAGAGCCATGCTGTTGCTCAACCTTTCCTTCCACAAGCGCAATATACCTACGATCCGTTACTATTTCTTTCCATGAATTTTCAAAGACCTGCTCTATGCTAATATTTTTTGCATAAATCATAAGTCCCGAAGTATCTCTGTCAAGACGGTGCACAACATGAGACGTGCATTTCTGATGAGAAGCTTTCAGATAACTGTCGAGAATCGTTTTTACATTATATATTTGGTGCGGTGCCGGCGCCGACAATATACCTGCGGCTTTTTCTATCACAATAATATCGCGATCTTCATATATTATCTTTACAAATTTATTATGCAGCACAACTCCTGGCTTACGTTTACTTATTTCGACAACCATTCCCTGTTGCAAACAAAAATTGTATCGAGTCTCTATCCTTTTGTCTACCCTTACCCCTCCGTTGGCAAGAATTGCTTTTGCCTTAGTGCGGCTTGTTCCATTCAGCACTTTCTCTATAAAGGGCAAAAGCTCGCACTCTTGATGAACATTGAATACTGTGTATTTCGATTTCGTTGCATTAGGCATAATTTCGGGGTATTTTATAACGACGTGCAAAGTTAGAAACTTTCCATAAAAAACAAAAAGGAAGAAATCGCTTTATCGCATTTACGATTTCTTCCTTTACCATTCACATTCAAAACAAATTCATTCGCTTTCGTTTCCGAAAATCAAATGTTCGTTGTCTGCGGTTACGTTAATAGGTTTTGTACGGTCTACCTCGCCGGCAAGAAGTTTTTTGCTCAAATTATTAAGCAATAGTTTCTGCAATGCTCTTTTCACAGGCCTTGCGCCGAATTCAGGATCGAAGCCGGCCGAAGCAAGCAAGTCTATAGCCTTTTCCGAAACATTCAAAGTTATTTCCTGCTGCTTCAAAAGATTTGCGATACCGTTGATTTGCAAACGCACAATCTGCCTGATTTGTTCTTTTTCAAGAGGACGGAACATTATAATTTCATCTATCCTGTTCAGAAACTCAGGACGGATAGTTTTCTTGAGCATATCCATAACATGATTCTTTGTATCATCAATGGCTTTCTCAAAATCGCGTCCTTGCTTGACTTTAAATTCATCGAAACGGCTCTGGATATACTGGCTGCCAAGATTAGACGTCATTATTATTATGGTGTTCTTAAAATTAACAGTACGTCCTTTATTGTCGGTAAGCCTGCCGTCGTCGAGCACCTGCAGCAAAATATTGAAGACATCGGGATGAGCCTTTTCTATTTCATCAAACAGAACAACCGAATAAGGTTTGCGCCTCACGGCTTCCGTAAGCTGACCGCCTTCCTCGTAACCTACATATCCCGGAGGGGCTCCGACAAGACGCGACACGCTGAACTTTTCCTGATATTCGCTCATATCAATACGTGTCATCATTGTTTCGTCATTAAACAGGTACTCCGCCAACGCTTTTGCGAGTTCTGTCTTTCCTACACCGGTTGTTCCGAGGAAGATAAACGAACCTATCGGTCGTTTAGGGTCCTGAAGACCGGCACGTGAGCGACGCACAGCATCGGCAACGGCTTCTATAGCCTCATCCTGCCCTATAACCCGTTTGTGCAGTTCATCTTCAAGGTGTATAAGTTTATCGCGTTCGCTCTGAAGCATTCTGCTAACAGGGATTCCCGTCCAACGGCTAACGACATCGGCTATATCGTCCGGAGTCACCTCTTCTTTTATCGTGGCACTGTTGCCCTGGCATTTTTTAAGTTCCTCCTGAATATGTGCTATTTCATCGTTCAAAGCCTTTATCTTGCCGTAACGTATTTCGGCCACCTTTCCATAATCGCCGGAAAGTTCTGCCTTATCGGCTTCGAACCGCAACTGTTCTATCTGCAATTTGTTTTGCTGAATCTTGCTAAGAAAATCTCTTTCCGTCTGCCATTTGGCACGATAATCGGAAGCCCTTTCCTGCAATTCGGATATTTCTTTGTTCAGTTGCTCAAGTTTTTGTTCGTCCTTTTCACGTTTTATTGCCTCGCGCTCTATTTCCAATTGCTTTTCGTGGCGAACGATCTCATCCAGTTCCTCCGGCATCGAATCGCGTTCGATACGAAGTTTCGCTGCGGCCTCGTCCATAAGGTCGATAGCCTTGTCGGGAAGAAAGCGGTCGCTTATGTATCTGTCGGACAATTTTACGGCTGCTATCACGGCATCGTCCTGTATACGTACGCGATGATGATTTTCATACTTCTCTTTTATTCCGCGAAGTATGGATATAGAGTCCTCCACATCGGGCTCATTCACCATAACCGTCTGGAAACGGCGCTCGAGAGCTTTATCTTTTTCAAAGTATTTCTGATATTCATCGAGCGTGGTTGCACCTATGCTTCTAAGTTCCCCTCTCGCTAAAGCCGGTTTGAGGATATTAGCCGCGTCCATTGCGCCTTCGCTTTTTCCGGCTCCCACCAAAGTGTGTATCTCGTCGATGAAAAGTATTATCTTTCCGTCGGAATGCGTTACCTCATTGATAACCGACTTCAGACGTTCCTCAAATTCGCCTTTGTATTTCGCTCCGGCCACCAACGCTCCCATATCGAGCGAATACAATTCCTTTTCTTTCAGATTCTCGGGCACATCGCCTCGCATTACACGTTCGGCAAGTCCTTCCACTATGGCTGTTTTACCAGTACCCGGCTCTCCTATAAGTATAGGGTTGTTCTTCGTTCTGCGAGACAGTATCTGCAAGACACGACGAATCTCGTCATCTCGTCCTATTACGGGATCGAGTTTTCCCTGGCGGGCAGCTTCCACAAGATTACGGGCATATTTGGAAAGAGCCTGATAGGTATCCTCGCTCGACTGGGAATTTACCTTATGTCCACCCCTCAATTCTTTAATGGCTTCAGCAAGGTTTTTAGAAGTAATGCCTGCATCTTTCAGAATTTGCGAGGCTGTACTTTTACTCTCGACGATAGACATGAGCATTGCCTCTATACCAACGAAATCATCACCGTTTTTCGAAGCGAAGCTCTCGGCCGCCAAAAGTATGTCATTGCTTTCTCTACTGAGATAAGGTTCTCCACCCGTCACACGGGGAAGATGCGTTATCTCCGCAGATATGCTACGCCTTATATTTTCCGAATCCGAGCCTAACTTGCTAAATATAAAGTTAGTCACGTTCTCTCCGGCCTCCATGACTCCCGCAAGCAAATGCACCGGCTCTATTGCCTGCTGCCCGTTGCGCGAAGCACTGTCTATGGCTCCGTTTATAGCCTCCTGGGCTTTTATTGTAAATTTTTTCAGGTCCATATCATTTCTTTTTTATGTTATTACTCATTTCACTGTTGTTTGTTTAACAAACTGAACTGCTTAACAGACAGATTCAATTCTATATTTTCAAAAGCCATGCCAAACTATTATAAGCAGATCAAAGCACATAATTAATAACCTTTTCTTTATGCAAAGCAGCCATTTTCTTCATTCGTTTGCAAAGCACAACCCGCTTCAATATAAATTCAACGGGAAAAGCGACAGGGTTATCACTATAAAATCAAAAAAGACTTTTCGTTGTTTTTCTCACATCGCCGCATTCAAGCCGTCTGTCGCAACTGCAAATGTCGTACTTCTGCTTCTGTAATGCCGGTTTCGGCATTGGACTTTTCAGAACATGACATTTTTGTCAGGTGTCCGCGCTTCCCGTCGGCAAAGGAAAAAACACTTCCCGCTTGTAGAAAAAATTATCTCAGACATATTTTGAATTATCTCTGAGATATTTTAAAATATGTCTGAGATAATTTTTCGGACGATTTTTGCCGGTGTGAAAAAAACGACCTGACAAAATGTCAGGTCAGTGAAAAATTCTCCTTTTCCGCCACACGAATTATCTACAGATTCCAAAATCCGGAAAATACAGACATCAAAACATTATCCTTTCAGGAACAGAAAAAAGTAAGTCCGAGATATTTTAAAATATTTCGGACTTACTTTTACACAATCGCAAGGAAATTCTTCTTACTGGCGCGGCCTGCAAAACATTGCCGCATAAATACGGCCCGCTACTTCACAAGAACCTTATGATTGTTCACTATATAAATGCCTTTCTGAACGTTGTCGACAACAGAAACGCCGGCATCCACATTAATCCTGCGCACAAGAACGCCCTCCATATTATATATGCGCACATTCGCTCCGTTGTCCGAACGTATAATTATCTGACCTTGCCCTCCGCTCACGGAGAAATTATCGGTCATCACATTTCTTACACCGAGCACGGCATCATAGCCATATTGTTTGTCAAGAGTTTCGACACGAGAATGAATCCATTTATCAAGATATACCATTTCTTTGTCGAAAGCTACCGAAATTCCGTCCGAACCGTTCCAGCGATCGTACTCGCGAACATCGGCGCCGCTGTCTTTGAACAGATCCCTGTATGCGGCGAAACGTGCCGTAAGAGAATCCGGATTGAAATATGTTTTTCTAAGCTCGGCATATCGCGAAGCCAGACTTTCGTTCCAATTCTTATAATCATACTGTGCCAGACGACGGAACAGATTATTCTCGCCGTGTTCATAATTCCACAAAAAGGTTATGAAATCCTGGGTTGCGTCGGCTGTTATACTTTCCGAACCGTCCCACCTCATACCCCAGGTACCGTCCATATCCCAGGGAGCCACACTCATTTTTCTGAAATTACGGGAATCATAATTATAGAGGTATTCGTTTTTTCCGTGATTATCGGTAGCAAGCATCAGTTCTATAAACAAATAATAATCGCGCCACACGGGCAAATCAAAATAATCCTCCACCTTTTCTACGAAATCATTCTTATTTCCCGAAGCCACAAGATTGGTTGCTTCATAAAGCGGTTTCCAATCTATCGTTTCGCCGTCGCCAAGATCGGGATATTTCATTTCCCAACCGTCCCAATAATCGGTTTGATTATTATAATTAGCCACCTTCGACAAAGGATAATAACGATTGTCGGAATAATGACCCATAAAAATGGAATATGTCCACGAAGTCGACTTGTAAAGCACTCCGCAAACCGTATCCGACGGAATATACGCGGATTTAAGAATAATTTTATTGAGCTTTAACTGTTTACGGTCTATCTTTTCTGTCATGCAATAGATTCCGTCATAATATCCGTTGCGCAGAACCTCTACAAATCGTCCCCGCGTTCCGTTTATTGCCTTAGGTTCATATTCCGCAAGGTAAGGCTTTGTCGAAAAATCAAGCCATAAATCCGTGGAAACGCGGTTCCGCATACGAGCTCCGTCGATAGCCATAGCATCGAGTATCCAGTTATTGTCAGAACGCAAGCCGAAGAAAGAACGGTCAACACCATCACCTTTATCATCGCGCAACTTCACTGCATAAGCTTTCTTTATTTTAGAAGCAGCCGTTGCGCCTCTATGACGGAAAGCCGCAATGTTCAGAATATCATCTCCGTTATAATTTGCGTCGTTTACCTTTAGCCAACCTTCTGTATAAACATTTGAAGAAAAAGACATCCCGTTTACTTCAACAACCGGAAGAAACGTGAAAGTCAATTTAGACTTTACAATCTCTCTTTCCGCTCTGCTTAGAATTATCTCGCAGGAACGGCCTTCGGTTATATCGCCGAAATTGTACGTTTCTTTATTTTTCACAACGTTCCCGTCAATCACAAGCTCATATTCATCGCCTATAAAGTCACAGCTAACAGTAGCAAGGTAGTCTTTTCCGCCACGATATTCCGTTTCTGCCGGAAACAGATACGTTTCATTCTGTTTGTCGTACACAGGCGATTTTCCGTTTATAAGCAAACCGCTTACAACCTTTCCCTTTTTATTGCTGAAATCGCACCCTGCGGCCTCAAGCATTTCCAGATGACGGACATCGGAAGAAGCAAAAACAAAAGCACATCCGTCATCTAAGCTGAAAAAGCCCACTGCCGTATCGTAATAATCGTTCCAATATTGATTGTCGGCCGAATTTTCTGAAGAATGCTCCAGCTTAATTGTATATCCGGCAACAGACGAAGAATAAAAACCGAAACTCCAGGTTTCATCTCCCGAGGCCGGTTGTCCGGGAAGCGTTGAAATCTGACCTTTATAAGAAATATCCTCTATTATTCTGCCACTCACATAACGGGAACCGTCCTCATTGAAAATATTAACGCCCGAAGATGTTTTTACAAAATAGAATTTGGACGCAAATCCTATAGTTTGTACAAGACAACCGGAAGCATTCAGATTTACATAGTTATCCGAGCGCACATTCTTGATAGAATAAAGCACTGGGTTGGATTTGTCGGTAGTATAAACCACAGGAGAAGCGATTCCTTTGTTTTCCCAATACCCGCCGTTCTCGTCTATTCCGTAAGAAGCGTCATCGTCTTTCCCGTCATTGTATTCAACGGAATTTCCGTTGGCGTCGTAAAAATTAAATATCTCATTCGTGCTCGGCTCATTCAAATCATAATAAGTACCGACTATATGGTCTTCGCCTTCACGCACATTCATACGCTGTCCTGCGTCGTATGCGCACGAGATCGAGAAACCGCCTTCGCATGGAACGATTGCCCACTGCGATTTCGTGCCGTCCGTATTATCGGTCAGAGAAATATATCGTCTGTAAGTGTCGCGCACGCCATCATAAGTGATGTATTTCTTTGTATCTGCGTTCTGAATGGTATACAGTCCCTCCGATACTTCACTGAAAAGCCAGAAAGAATCCGCACTTCCGTCGTTCGATTCCGAATAAAACACAGGGGTGGATTTTCCATGATTCTCACCAACCATAACAGAGCCGGAATTCCATTGCACACAAACAATTCTATATACCTCTCCCGAAGTGAAAGTCAAAGCAGCCTTCAATTCCGAAATATACGAGAACACTGCCATAACGGCAAGCAGAATATATTTAAATGATTTCATAAGCATATATTTAAATTTCACATCGGTTCTGTCTGTACCCGTCAGATTGCACTGAAGACTATTTAATGCCTATATAGTTCTGAGTTTGAAGCGACAGCCTCCAACGGGGATCTTTCATGCAGGCCTTTACCGTTTTCATGGTTATCTCACCGTCCTTGCTGACATCTCCGCAAGAACACGGCTGCAGGAAATAATGCAGGGCCTTTATCTCAAAATATTTTTCGAGAGGCTGTTCCTGATATATCACTTTCAGTTCATCGCATTCGCATACTACAGGATTCGATGTCTTGGGCGAAAGTGTTATCCAGTCTATGCCCTCGGGAAGTTTGTTTGTTCCGTTTGTCTCTATTTGAATGAAACATCCTTCCCTGTGAAGCATATTCACAAGAGCGTCATCCGTCTGAAGCGACGGCTCGCCTCCGGTAAGAACAATGTGTTTGGCATTGTATTGTCCTATCGTTTCGGCAATATCCTCAAGTCCCATTTCTATGCTCCCTTTAAAGTTGGTATCGCAAAACGAACAATTAAGGTTGCAATCGGCCAGACGGATAAAAACAGCGGCTACTCCGGTGAAATAGCCCTCTCCCTGAAGAGTATAAAATATATCGTTTATTCTGTATGTATTGTTTACGTTCATTTTTTCACAATATAAGTCAAAAATGTTACAGTTATCACCATGTCGTCAGAACACCACATCATGTTCTCCTTCTTTTACATAGCATGCCACATTTCCTTCGGTTTCCTGAAACGATACCTTATAGCAATGTTCTATGCTGTTGCAGATGTGCCTGGCAAGGTTTTCAGCCGTAGGATTAAAATCAACCACATCATTGACATAACGATGATCGAGCATATCTTCTATTATATTCTTCAGCTGCTTGAAATCCACAACCATTCCATACTCATTCAATTTCTCGGAACGACAATAAACGGTAATTATGGCATTGTGTCCATGCAACTGTGTGCATTTGCTTTCATAAGGAAGCGAAAGCTTATGTGCGAATGAAACTTCTATCCTTTTCTTTACGTAATACATATATACTTCGTAATTTTCATAAAGCTCTGTCCTAACTGTTGAAAAAAGCTTTATTTCGTTTTTGCAAAGATACGAATTTAGCGATGATTTTTTGGGGTTATCTGCTGAATATTTACAGTTTACAGTCAACACTCCTTACCGGAACACAACGACACACAACTATACGTTGCCGCAGTAGAACGAAAGCGATACAGAACCTTTCAGAACATGACATTTTTGTCAGGTGTCCGAACGTCCCACCGGCAAAGAGAAAAACACTTCCCGCTTGTAGAAAAAATTATCTCTGAGATATTTTAAAATATGTCAGACATAATTCAAAATATCTCAGAGATAATTTTTCGAGCACTTTTTGGCAGCGCGAAAAAACCACCTGACAAAAATGTCAGGTCAATAAAAATCCGTTTTTTCACCCCACCTATTATAAGCTGCACTGAAAAAGCCCCAATTATCACAAATACATTCCATAACATACAATACATAAAACCGGCACAAAAAACCATATCAATCGGTTCTGCCAGCCACACATTATGATTCATTGCAGCTATTCGGTTTAAAAAGAATGTTATACTTTTGCAATAGTATAATCACAATTTGCAAAGCATTCTTATATGATTCTATCTATGACAGGTTTCGGCAAAGCCGACGCCGAATTCAAAGGAAAAAAGATTCACGCTGAAATAAAGTCGCTAAATTCCAAATCTTTGGACATGAGCGCACGCATAGCCCCCATATATCGCGAGCACGAAATGGAAATACGGGCAATGGTTTCCGAAAAGCTCCTGCGGGGCAAGGTTGACTTTATACTTACAACAGAGTCGACCGACGATGTAGCGGTTGTGTCGATAAACGAAAAAGCCGTAAAGAATTACATCGGTCAGATACGCGACATGTCGGCCCGCAACGGAATAAACGAACCAGCCGAATGGTGGCCGCTGTTGCTCCGTTTGCCCGAAACAACTACCCCTGTTGAACAGGAACATCTGAGCGAGGAAGAATGGACCGTTGTAAAAAAAGCAATATCCGAAGCTGTCGATATGCTGTTGCAGTTCCGCGCACAGGAAGGCCTCGCCCTTCAACACAAATTCGGAGAAAAAATAGACAACATAGGCAGACTTCTTGGCGAAGTTGAGCCTTACGAAAAAAGCAGAGTTGAAAAAATCCGCGCACGGATAAAAGACGGGCTCGCCGAACTTAAAGACGTAGAGATAAACGAGGGACGCCTTGAGCAAGAGATGATTTACTACATAGAAAAGCTCGACGTTAACGAAGAAAAGCAGAGACTCGCCAATCATCTTAAATATTTCCGTGAAACAATGGACGGAACACCTGGACAGGGAAAGAAACTCGGTTTCATTTCCCAGGAAATGGGACGCGAAATAAACACTCTCGGCAGCAAAAGCAACCTTGCGGAAATGCAGAACATCGTAGTTAAAATGAAAGACGAGCTCGAGCAAATCAAAGAGCAGGTTCTCAATGCATTATAATAAGGTAATCACATTAATCTTTCATAAACAAAAAACAACATCGAAAAAAATTAAAGCCATGACAAAACAAGGAAAAATTCTGATATTCTCGGGGCCAAGCGGCTGCGGCAAATCTACAATCATAAAATCGCTTCCGAAAGAAGAACTGAACCTCGCATTTTCCATAAGCGCAACTTCGCGCGCGCCGAGAGGAACAGAAAAGAACGGTGTTGAGTATTTTTTTCTTACAGCCGATGAATTCCGCAAGAAAATAGAGAACGGAGAATTTATAGAATATGCAGAAGTATATAAAGACCGTTTTTACGGAACTTTCAAGTCGCAGATAGAAAAGCCTCTTGAAAAGGGCATTAACGTGGTACTCGACATCGACGTGGCCGGCGGTTGCAACATAAAGAAAATATACGGTAACCAAGCATTAAGCATTTTCATTCTGCCGCCTTCGATAGAAGAGCTGAACCGGCGCCTCGAAAAACGCGCCACCGACAGTGCCGAAAATATAAAAGAGCGCATACGCAAGGCCGAATACGAGCTGAGGGTCGCCTCGAAATACGATTGCAATATCATAAACGACGATCTCGAAACAGCAGAGCGCGAAACCCTCGCTAAAGTAACCGAATTCATAAACGGATGACCCGAGCAGGCAAACGCATAGGCATTCTCGGAGGCTCGTTCAACCCCGTGCACAACGGACATCTCGCAATTGCGCGCGGAATGCTCGAAAGAAACATCGTGGATAAAGTTATTCTAATGGTTTCTCCGCAAAACCCGCTGAAAACACCCGAAGAGCTCGCCGACGAAAACATGCGTTTAAGCCTCGCCCGCCTTGCATGCAGCAACGAGAAGCAAATCATAGCCTCCGATTTCGAATTTTCTCTGCCCCGCCCCTCATACACATGGCAGACACTCGAAGCGCTGACAGCCAAGTACCCAGATTGTAAATTCAAACTCCTTATCGGCGCCGACAACTGGGAGATTTTTCACAGCTGGTATCACGCCGACGACATAATGACCCGATACGAAATAGCTTTATATCCCAGAAAAGGATACAATATAGACATCTTGGCATTGCCTGCAGGCGTGGAATATGTCGACATGCCCTTGTACGACATTTCATCTACCGAAATACGCACACTAATCCATGAAGATAAGGACGCCTCGGCCATGCTATCCGAAAACGTATACAAAGAAATAATATCGAGCGGCCTGTATCAGCATTCATCCACTTGAAACCGCCCCAGTATTAACAATTGTTTACAATTTCAAAAGAGTTCTCCAATCCCCTTTTACACACCGCTAAAATTATCTCTGAGATATTTTGAATTATGTCAGACATATTTTAAAATATCTCAGAGATAATTTTTATTTGCTCCGGAAAGACTTTTCAAGCAAGAAAAACCATAGTTAATACATGTAAAATCTTGCAAAAAAAGCAAACATAATAAAGTATATTTATTTTTGTGTATCTTTGTGCGATATTCGATATATCTTATAAAGACATTTTCGAAGTAATAACAACACTAAAAAAGGAGGTCAAGAAACAAACAGAAAAAAGGAGCGCAAAAGGGTAACAAACTGCTCGGAGAGCGGTGTCCCACAGGTTTTACGAATAAAAATCAGCCGTTCTGAAATGTGCGGCACAATCAACAAACCGAAAAAGCGTTTCCATTCAAACAACTTGAAATGAACAAATAAATACATATTGAGCTTTTAGCTCTTGTTCTCTCTTTATCGAATACCGCCAAACTTTCGCTATACGAGAACAAGCAGACTGAGAGTTCGCGCTTATATGGCGTGGACTATTCTATTGCTTGTAGTATAGCAGGTCACTTGGCGGTAACCGGATAAAGATACAAGAAAAAAGAATGGTTACACGCCTTTTTCATAAACAAAAGCAAAACAAATGAAAAGAAATTTATGGGCTACGCTATTGGCTCTACTTACGATTTCCGTATCCGCCATGTTTTTCACATCGTGCAGCAATGATAACGACGATAACGATAGATACGACTATAAAAGCCTCGGCTACACCGGAGGAAACAAAGACGCTTACATCGCCACGACAGATATTAAAGCGGTGAGTCTTAAAAATATTGAGGAATTAAAAAAGGGAAATGTAAAAATCTTCCAAGATTTTAGCTACATGTACGATTTGTCGCTTATCAATAACACTATAGAACTTATACCCTATATAAGAAAAAACGGAACTTGGAATGGATATTACAACTCTTATTCTTATAATTATAAGCTTTTCAACAATAAAGATTGTGGAAAGGTAAGTTCCATATCAGATATAACCGAAAAGGTTGAAATTGAATATAACACCAGCAGCCCCGCCGCCCAACCCGGACATGGCTATGCCGCCTGTTTCCTTACAGAAACCGGAATAAAGCACTTGCGTCTATATATTAGCGAATACAAGCTCGACAGCAACGAAGAAGCAGTCGAAAGTATCACCATACAATATCAACTGTATTGAACGCGATACTGCCGCATTGAGAAATTCCGGAAAATTATTCCACTTTCATTATGGAGAATCGATATCGATTCTCCATAATCGTATATTCAAAAATGATTTGCCTGATGTAACGGCGCATGTACATAAGCTTATATCCCCCAAAAAGGACACAACGTAGACATCTTGGCATTGCCTGCAGGCGTGGAATACATCGACATGCCCTTGTACGACATTTCATCCACCGAAATACGGGCACTAATCCGCAAGGGCAAGGACGCCTCGGCCATGCTACCCGGAAATGTATACAAAGAAATAATATCGAGCGGCCTGTATCAGCATTCATCCACTTGAAACCGCCCCAGTATTAACAATTGTTTACAATTTCAAAAGAGTTCTCCAATCCCCTTTTACACACCGCTAAAATTATCTCTGAGATATTTTGAATTATGTCAGACATATTTTAAAATATCTCAGAGATAATTTTTATTTGCTCCGGAAAGACTTTTCGGGCAAAAGAAAACGCCGTTAAAGTATCTAAAACCTTATAAAAAAGCGTAAATACAATAATCTTATATTTATTTTTCTTACATTTGACAAAGTAATCTATAAAAGTCAAAACCTACCATGAAAAAAAGAACGATTCTCATATCTGTAATTGCAGCACTGCATTCTATTTTATATGCACAGAGTTTTGACCGCGAGCTTACTCCTGAAGAAAAAGCATACGTTCTGTCTAAATTCTGCACTGAAGTGAAATATAATTTCGTGCATTACGACAAACTGAAAATCAACTGGGACAGCCTCTGCAAAGCAAGAATGCAAGAACTGACATCAACCGGTACGACAGAAGAGTTCGAAAACGGCATGAGAAAACTTGCCGCAGAACTTCATGACGGACACACGTATTTTTCAGGCGGAAACATAGGAAATCCGCAGGATTGGATAAAGCCATTCCCGTTCGAAACTAAAAGATTAGGCGACAAAGTGTTCATAACGAATGTCTACAGTTCGGAATTACAGAAAAAAGGAATCGTTAAAGGCGTTGAGCTGATAAAAATAGACGGTGAAGACATATTTGAAAAGGCCGAACGCGATTCGCGCCCTTACGTAGCAGCCTCGACAAAGCAGTGGGAAGATTATTACACTTACGGCAAATTCAATCTAACGAAAGACAAGGGTTCGAAGGTATCTAAACTTACATTCAGAACGCCCGAAGGCAAGACTTTTGAATACGAAGGCAACCGTTGCATATCTTGGGACATACAATACCAGCAACCTACGGTTTTCGAATATAAAGTCATAAAAAAGAATATCGGATACCTTAAAATAAGAAACTTCCAGCCAAGACAATTCAAGACAGAGGAGTTCGATTCAATATATGCAAAGATTCTGAACACAAAAGCACTGATAATAGATATACGCGACAACGGTGGCGGAAACTCAGGCTACGCCGATTATATAATAAGACACCTGAGTGACAAACCCGTGAAAAGAGGAAAATGGAACTCACCGATGTATATTGCCACACACGCGTCATGGAAAATGCCGCCAGAGTCTTATTATAAAGAATCGGAGGACCTGATTCCGGTTCAAGACAAGCAGATTTATACAAAGCCCACCGTGCTGCTGGTGAATGCCGGAACGTTCTCTTCGGCCGAAAATTTCAGTGCCGCCTATCGCAACATGGGTACGGGCACAATAATCGGCACTCCTACCGGAGGAAGCACGGGAAACCCCATTAGCATCGATTTGGGATTCGGAATGTATTGTAACATTTGCACGAGAAACGAGACTCTCGCCGACGGCACCGAATTCATCGGAGTGGGAATAATTCCCGACATCCATGTAGAAGAGACCGAAGAGATGTACACTAAAGGAAAAGATACGGTAATTGAAAAAGCATTGGAAGTAATAGCGGGAAAATAGCTTTTTACTGCCGAAAGAGAACTATAAAGCAATAAAAAATATTTGCCTTGTACCGTATTTTATACTAAGTTTTCTCGATCAGAGCGACGGCGTATGCTGCAATGCCTTCTTCGCGACCGGTAAAGCCGAGGCGTTCGGTTGTAGTTGCCTTAACCGACACATCTTCCTCGTCAACACCTATCACACCGGCTATACATTGCCGCATTTCATCTATATGTTCTTTCAGTTTGGGCTTTTCAAGACAAACAGTAATGTCAACATTGCCGACAGTATAGCCTTTTTCGCGGATAAGTCCGACAACGCGGCTCAAAAGTTTCTTACTATCAGCTCCAAGATACTCCTCGTCCGAATCTGGAAAGTGAAAGCCTATGTCACGAAGCGATGCCGCGCCGAGCAAAGCGTCGGACAAAGCATGCAACGCCACATCGGCATCGCTGTGTCCGAGCAATCCCTTGCTGTAATCCAACTTTATACCGCAAAGCCACAAATCGCGCCCTTCGACAAGGCGATGAACGTCAAAACCAAAACCTACCCGAACCTTCATAGATAACTTTTTTAAGATTAATCGCTATAATATCCTCCCCTGCCCTTACAACCGGCACATTTTCCGGAACCTACGGGTTTGCAAGCATGACATTTGCCGTCTTTTGCCTTTGATTTGCCCGTTCCCTGGCAAGTGCGGCATTTGCCGGAACCGAGACAAACAGTGCAAGTAAGCCACTCGCGTTGTTTTTTAACCTCATTGCCGCCAACATCTTCTCTACCGGCAGAGCCACTGCCTTGTTGCAAGCCAGTTACTGCATTATCGGTCGATTTAGTGGAGATATTACCTATCGTGTTGGTAACACCGCTGAGTATTTCTATCAAACCCACGGAATTTCCTTCTTCATCTTTCGGACCGCTAAAGAAAGAACCACCGACATAGGAAATGTAATAGCCGTTGCCTGTTCGGGATTCCAAAAAGTTATTCAAATCCTCTTTTGTAGCACAAAGAGCAACATATTGCTCTCCTTCGCGCGGTGTGAGATAGGTATTGTAAACAACCACATATTTGTTCTGCATGGAACATTCTATTATACCTACACGCCAGCCCTCTTTCCATTTTTGCTGAATATCGGCAAGCGCGGCATCCGGTTCTTCATAAACGCATACCAACTGTTTGTCTATATCTGTGCCACTATGAGCTGCTATGGCGCATTCTCCCATTTTCCATGAGCATGAAGTTATACGCTGCCCTTTTTGCGAATGTTCCTCGGCCCATTTGTTCAGTTTCTTATAGCTTACCATTTCTACAACAGGATTGCTCCAATCCTTATGCTGCTCATATAAAGCGAACCAAAGCCAACGGCTATAAGCCACTCCCAAGCCTATACTGCTCAGGAAAAGTTTTTTATCGCTGGAATAATATTCCTTTGTTTTCTTTTCAATATCCTTAAACGGTTGGTAAGAATAACTTTGCGGAAGGTTTTCTTTCCTTTTTTCATATACATATAACCACCCCAAGCGTGTATACCTCACACTGAGAATATCATATCCCTCTTTCCACAATCTTTTTATATTATCGCCCGAAAAGTCGGAAGTAAAAATGTATCTCTGCGAAGAAACCGGTCTTTTCTCTACAAGTATAGCAAAACGCTTTCCGTAATCTGCGGCATTTACCGACACAGAAATAAGGACGAAAAGCAGAATTATCAACTTTTTCATTTTTCAGTATAGAAATTTATAACAAACTATTGGCAAATTTAATAGATTTAAACCAAAGCAATAGTGCATTCTTTCCTAAATACAACCCCAAACATGAAATATTAACGGAATAGTCAAACTGTTCAACAGAAAATAAGCAGACAGATACTTCATACAAAACCGGACCCTTCAAAAAAAAGAAAAAAATTTCACACGATAAAAAAGCTCCCGCAGATAATTGAAAATACAAGGGAGATAATCGAAAATATGTCTGAGATAA